>CAZWXG010000041.1:4143-12464 GCA_964637825.1 uncultured Acidobacteriota bacterium | reverse complement strand
CCATTATAAGTGGTAGCGCCCGGTTCACAAGGGATAACTTGGCCTACGCGGGTTCCCCGGGCCGCGGCAAACGGCCGGTGTTCGCCCCCCCGCCGCGCCCGCCCCCGGTATCCGGACGTCCCTCGAGGCTTGCGGATATGGTGCGCTCCAGGAAGACCTCTTCCCCGGTGGCCGACAGGGGCCGGCTGTCCCGGGTTTCGAAGGTCAGGCTCCCGCCGTTCGTTCCGGCTTCGCCCGCCTTCCGGTGGACGATGGCGGTCAGTTCCTGCCTGACGAACCGGTCCGCGTCGTCGATGTTCCCGAAGCGGTGAAAGCCGGAAACGCCTTCCACGATGAAATCGCCGTCGTCGCCGGGGACGATCCGGAGCCCTTTCCGGATATGCACGTGGCTCGTGATCGCGCCGATGGCGTTGGCGACATCCGCGTGTTCCGGGATGACGGCCCGGGCCTTGAGCGGGATGACGGCCCGGGGCAGGAAGTAGCGGATCGGGGCGCCGATGCCGATGACGGGGTGCCTGAGGGTGACGGCCACTTCGTAATCGGGATGCGGCTCTTCCAGGAGATGGCGCACCAGCGTCCTGCAGACGGCGCAATGCTCCATGGCATCGGGGTCGGTATCGTCGTCCAGACTCCGCTTGAGCAGCTCCAGGGACAGGCGCCGGGTCCCCAGCTCGAGGATGTGGGCCGCCATTTCGTCCACGGACCGGCGGCAGAGGGCGGCGTAGAAGCCGGCGTAACGCCGGGCGGTTTCCGCGTCCCATTCCGTGTAGCGCCCGTCGATATGAAGCAGGTCCGTAAGGGTCAGCCCGCATCGCTGAACGACCCCCCTCCCCTCGAGCCTCTGCAGCTCCAGGCTGGCTTCGGTGGCGGCGCCGTTGATGTGGAGCAGTTCCTCGATCGAGCGGGGCCTGGGTTCGAGCAGGCGGAGGACCTTTTCCTCCAGCGGGGTGAGGGGCAACGATCCGGCGTCGCCCGTCGCGACCAGGATCGGCATCTTCCCGGTGGAGACGCCGAACCGCCGGAGCCGGAGGGTCAGGTATTCCAGGGCGGCTTCGGTGCCGGGCCAATGCCGGCCGAGCCAGGCGACGGGGGCGACCCGTCCGGGGCCGATGGCAAACTGGTTCCGTTCATACAGGATCAGGCTGTCGCCGCCCAGGCCGACGGTGCGGACATCGAGCGCCTGGACATGGGTCCTGCGCCCCCCGACGTTGGAACCCGCCGCGTTGAGCCGGACCCGGCCCGACACCAGGGCGGCGGTGTCCGTCGTCGTCCCGCCCATGTCCACCACCAGCGCATCGTCCATGCCGGTCAGATACCGGGCGCCCGCCACGCTGGCGGCAGGCCCCGAGAGGATGGTCTCGACCGGGCGCCGCTTCGCCATTTCCGCGCTCATCAGCGTGCCGTCCCCCTTGACCACGAACACGGGCGCGTCGACCTCGTACCGCCGCAACACTTCTTCGAGATCCAGCAGCAGGCCGGCGATCCTCGGGATGATCTTCGCGTTCAGAACGGCCGTGACCGCCCGGGTCTGAAAATCGAGCGTGTCCGAAAGTTCATGGCCGCAGGTGACGAAGAGCCCGGTTTCCTCCTCGATGCCCCTTTTGACCCGGAGTTCGTGATCGGGATTGATGGCCCCGGCAAATCCCGACACGGCGAAGGCGGTCACGGCGTGATGGGCGACCATGCGGCGCGCGACGGACCTGACCTCGTCCGCATGGACCGGCACGAGTTCCCGGCCCGTGATGTCCAGTTGCCCCCGGACCACCGATTTCGGCCGGTAGGGGATGTTTTGATCGATATCCAGCCCGAAGGGGGGCATGACGAGGAGACCGACCTTCTGCCCCTCGTTTTCGACGATGGCGTTGGTGGCCAGGGTGGTGGACAGCGATACCAGCCCCGCGCTCCGCAGCAGTGCCCGGTCGAGCTGCCCGAGCGCCCTGCCGATGCCCACGGTGAAGTCCCGCCGCGTGGTCAGGGATTTGGCCTTGCAGAGGGTGCGATTCCCCTGGAGATCGAACAGGACCGCGTCGGTGTAGGTACCGCCGGCATCCACGCCCAGTCCGATTGTGATGTGGCCGCTGTCGTTCAAGGTCTCCCCGGGGCTCCCGCCCACAGACTTGTAGCACCTTTCCCCCGCCGCATCAACGTCCCAGTGGCGCCCCTGAACCGGACGACATTACGGTTGACATATGGCCGGAATGGAATAAAATCATAAACGTTTTATTTTAGAGTACTTAGAGGATCCATGGGCTGGTTTGCATTTGACTTGGAGCCATCCTTTAGGCAACTTAATGCGTGAGCCGAGCGGAGTCGGGCCGTACCGGCCCGACGGTGGCCGGGCGGGATCCTTGCGACAGGCGCATCCCGCAACGTGTTCGGGTTCGGCAATGGGTTCTGGATCATTTGGGAATGGAGTGATGCACGATGATAATAATTGCTGAAAAAATCAATGGATCGATTCCATCCGTAGGCAAAGCGATTGAGGCGAGGGATGCCGACTTCATCAGAAACCTGGCGAAAGTGCAGACCGAAGCGGGGGCCGATTTTATCGACGTCTGCGCCTCCGTCGAGGTTTCCCGGGAGCTGGAAACCCTGAAATGGATGATCGATATCGTCCAGGAGGCCACCGACACCCCCATCGCCGTGGACAGTCCGAGTTCCGAGACCTGCGCCAAGGCGATCGATTTCTGCAAGCGACCCGGGCTCGTCAACTCCGTGTCCATGGAGGGGAACAAGATCGAATCGGTCTTCCCCAAGATCGCCAGGACCGAGTGGCAGTGCGCCGCGCTCCTGTGCGACGACACGGGGATCCCGCGCTCGGCCGAAAAGCGCCTCGAGGTGCTCGAAGCCCTGATGCAGAAGGCGAAGGAATACAACATCGACCCTTCCAGGCTGCATATCGATCCGCTGGTGGAAATGCTGGCGACCTCGGACGACGGCATCAACATGATCGTCGAGGTCATGAAGGAAATCCGGAGGCGCTACCCCACCATTCACGTGACCGGGGCGGCCAGCAACATCTCGTTCAACCTCCCGGCGAGAAAGATCGTGAACCAGGCCTTTGTCGTTCTCGCCATGAACGCGGGGCTGGACAGCGTGATCCTCGACCCGTTGAACAGGGACTTGAGGGGCCTGATCTACGCCACGGAAGCGCTGCTGGGCCGTGACGAGATGTGCATCGAGTTCATCCAGGCGTTCAGAAAAGGCGTGTTCGGCACGCCCCCCCAGGCGCCGGCGAAGAAATAGGGGGTCCCGTCCGCCTCCGCCTGCGGGCTTCGGCGGGCACGCCCGCCGAAGGCGGCAGCCGAAGGCGGGCCGTTTTCCTTAG
Organism: uncultured Acidobacteriota bacterium; assembly: GCA_964637825.1. Classification (GTDB taxonomy): domain Bacteria; phylum Acidobacteriota; class UBA6911; order UBA6911; family UBA6911; genus UBA6911. The sequence continues at coordinate 9,136 of CAZWXG010000041.1, read as the reverse complement.
CTTCTTCGGGGCGGACGTGCTAGAAAATAGCTGGCGCAGCTGTTGCGATACTGCCGGTCTCATGGAAGAGCGGTTTACCAGGAATCAACTTCTCCGGCCCACGGCCGGGACATCATGAAAATCAGGTGAAAAAAACATGGCCAAAATCGACGAAGTCAAAGAACAGGTTATCATCGGCAAAACCAAGATAGTTCCCGGACTGGTCCAGGCGGCCCTGGACGAGGGAAGCGCAGCGAAGGACATCCTCCAGGCGATGATCGACGGAATGAAGGTGGTGGGAGACCGGTTTTCCGCCGGCGAAATCTACGTGCCCGAAATGCTGATCGCGGCGAAAGCGATGGCCAAGGGAGTCGAAGTGCTGAAGCCCTTCCTCAGCGCCGAAGCCTCCACCTCCCTGGGCACCTGCGTCATCGGGACCGTCGAGGGCGACCTGCACGACATCGGGAAGAATCTCGTCAACATGATGATCGGCAGCGCCGGTTTCGACATGGTGGACATCGGCGTGGACCAGGCACCCGCCAAGTTCATCGAAGCCATCAAGAGCAACAAGAACGTGAAGCTGGTGGCGTGTTCGGCGCTTCTGACCACCACGCTCCCCGCGCTCAAGAAGACGGTCGACGCCATCAAGGAGAGCGGGCTGCAGGGCTTCAAGATCATCGTCGGCGGGGCGCCTGTGACCCCGAAGTTCGCCGAGGAAATCGGCGCCGACGCCTACGCCCCCGACGCGGGATCCGCGGCGGAAAAGGCGAAGGAAATCGTCGCGGCCTAACCCCATCCCGATCGAAGGAAGGCGTTCATGCTGACCAAGAGACAGAATCTGCTGGAAACCATTCGTGGGGGCAAACCGGACCGGTTCGTCAACCAATACGAGGCGTTCGATTGCGATCCGGGCTCCCCCTTCGGCATGATCATGGGAGACCCCATCTCGGCCGCCTCGCCGAGGGTGGGCCGCGGGGAACCTCCGATCAAGGACGGCTGGGGGGTGACCCGGGCGTGGCCCGCCAACGTGCCGGGAGCTTTCCCGGTGCACGACGAGGCGCACAAGGTGGTCAAGGACATCACCCAGTGGGAGAAAGTCGTCAAGGCGCCGCGGCTGGACTACGCGCAATCGGAATGGGACAAATTCAAGCCCCAGATCGATGCCGTGGACCGGAACGAAGTGTTCGTCACCGTATTCGGAGCGCCCGGGATTTTCGAGCAGCTTCATTACCTGATGGGCATGGACGACTGCCTGATCGCTTTTTATGAAGAACCCCAGGCGGTGAAGGATCTCATCCACTACGTGACCGAATGGAAGCTCCGTTACGCCAAGGTGCTGTGCGACAACTTCGCCCCCGAGGTCATCCTTCAGCACGACGACTGGGGCAGTCACCGGTCGTCCTTCCTCTCCCCGGACATGTTCGAGGAATTCTTCCTGGAACCCTACAAGAAGTGGTACGGGTACTACAAGGAAAGAGGGGTCCAGCTCATCGTGCATCACAACGACGCCTACAGCGCCAATCTCGTTCCTTTCATGATCGAGATGAAGATCGACATCTGGCAGGGGTGCGTCACGACAAACAACGTCTCCGAGCTCATCAGGAAGTACGGCGGCAAGATCTCCTTCATGGGGGACATCGACAACGGTCTCGTCGACCGTGAAGACTGGACCCAGGAACTGATCGAGCAGCACGTGCGCAGGGCTTGCGAGGCAAACGGCAAGCATTACTTCATTCCCTGCATCACCCAGGGGGGCAAGGGCGCCGTCTACGACGGGGTCTACGACGCCATTTCCCGGGAAATCGACAAGATGAGCAAGGAGATGTTCCGCTAGAACGGGGACGACCTTGCCCGACCGTGAGCCGGGGGGAGCGCCGCGACTGCGACGCGTCCCCCGGCTTTTTTTATTCCCCCCCGCCCCGGACGGCGGTCGCGCTCACTCCCGGAACAGGAGCGGGGCGAACTGGACCAGGCAGCGGCGCCAGGACTGGAACTCGTGCGCCGTGTCGGGGGAAACGTAGAAGACGCTCCGGATCCCCGTCTTCGCGAGCGCCTCGGTGTCCGCCCGCGGGTCGCCGCCGAACCCGGAGGGGGCCCCGGCACGGGGGGCGCCCAGTTCGCGGCTGCCGTACCCGACAAACACCAGCTTGACCTTATCCACGAACCCGGGGGCCGCCTTCACGTCGGCGGGGGAGATGGAACCGCCGCTGAAGAGGCCGATGTGCGAGAAGGTATCCAGATGCTTCAGGGTGATCCAGCGCGTCTCCATCCCCCCCATCGAGAGCCCGGCCATGGCGCGGTGCGCCGCGTCGGGCAGTGTGCGGTAATGGGCGTCGACATAGGGGATCAGCTCGTCGACGAGAACCGTCCGGAAAGGGCCGAAATCGAATTTCGCCAGGCCGCCGATCCGGGCGTCGTTGGTCATGCCGTAGGTCATCACGATGAGGAAGGGGCGGGTCTTCCCGGCGGCGATCAGGTTGTCCATGATCAGGTGCGCGCGCCCCTGGTTGCTCCAGGCCGTTTCATCCTCGCCCCAGCCGTGCTGCAGGTAGAGCACCGGGTAGCGCCCGGCCGGGTCACGGTCGTAGCCGGGGGGGGTGTAGACGAAGGCCCGGCGCACCGTGCCGGTGCTCTTCGAAGGAAAGAGCACCTGCTCGACGCGGCCGTGGGGCACGTCCTTCTGCGCATAGAAATCCTGGTCCCCGGCGGGGACCTCGATCCCGCTCTCCCAGCGGGTCGAACCGTAGAAATGGAGGGCGCCGGGGTCGTTGAACGTCCCCCCGTCGACCGAAAGGCGGTAGTAGTGGAAGCCCTCGTCGAGCGGCACCGCCGTGGTGCCCGTCCAGGCGCCGTCCTCCCCCTTGCGGAGCGGGGTCCCCTCGCGCCCGCCCAGGCTCGCGCTGACGCTCTGGGCCTGGGGCGCCACGACGCGGAAGCGCGCATAACGCTGGGAGTTGACCTGCGGGTATTCCTGTCCGGGCTGGTTCAGGGTCGAGGGCTTGAAGTCCTCCCTGACAGGTGTCGGGCCGGACTGCGCCCAACCCGGGGCAGAGCACAACAGGCACAACAGGACGACGGCGATGGTGCGTGGTTTCATGACTTTTCTCCTTGTGAGTTGAGGGGGTTCCCCGTTTTCAGCCCGGGGGCGGCCCTTTTCCGCTTCGGTTTCCCCGTTCCGGTCACGACGACCTCCGGGGCGCGCAGCCCGGCGGCGGCATAGGGGAGGATCTGCGCGAACGTCGCCTCCAGGTCCTCCGGGTCGCAGCGGCCGCCCGACAGGGCGGTCAGAGAAGCCGGCTGCCGGATCCCGAAGAATAGGGCTCCCGCCACGAAGTGGAGGCGCCACATCACCGTCTTTTCCGAGAGGTGGGGAAGGCTCCGGCGCAACGCCCGGATAAAGGCCCGGTGCGACCGTTCCATGTAGCCGGCCAGCGTTTTCGTGTGTTCCCACCGCTCGTGCGACAGGTTGGCGATGATGCGCAGGTGGGTCCTCCGGCCCGCTTCGGAATCCCCCTGCCGCAGGCAGGGGAGGATCCAGGCCCGGAGAACTTCCTCGACCGTGGGAATGCGCCCGTCGCGGGTGACGGCCGCGAGCTCCTTCGACCCCTCCTCGACGAGCGGGGCCACGTGGGCGCCGAAGATCTCGTCGAACAGCGCCTGCTTCCCGCCGAAGTAGTACCCTACCAGGGAGAAATGGACCCCCGCGTGAGCGGCGATGTCGCGCACCGAGACTTCCCGGAATCTCTTGCGGGAAAAGAGCTCCTCCGCCGATCGGTAAATCCTCTCCCGCGCACCCGCGCCGGCAACCGCCGTGCCCTTTTTCAATGGACCGGCCTCCGTCATCCGAAAAAATCCCCCGTTCCCCCTCCGCCCGGGGGGATGCCGGGGATCGGGGCTTGAAGCGGGCGGCCGTTGCGTATTATAAAACGGTCGCCCCGGGTTTATACAAGTGTATAATATCGTGTCACAAGAGGACCCCGGGATCCGTACTATCCCCAGAGGTGCGTGTTTTTCGTTCTCGAGACCAGGAGGAAACCGATATGCTTCGATGGACCGTCGCTTGTGTATGCTTGCTGCTCGTCATCACCCCGTCCGCTTTCGCCCAGGCGCCCCCCGCCGGCTCGGGCCCCTACCCGGCGATCATCGAGGGCGATCCGGGCGTCCCCGGCCACACGATCTACCGGCCCGCCGACCTGGGCCCGTTCGGCCCGCAGAAACCGCTCCCCGTCCTGGCCTGGGGGAACGGCGGCTGCGCCAACTCCTCCCAGATGCATGCCCCTTTCCTGGTCGAAGTGGCCTCCCACGGCTACCTGGTCGTCGCCATCGGCCCCTACCGCGAAGGAGCCCCGGCCGCGAAGGAAGGGATGGCGGGGGGCGGCACGAAATCGGCCCAGCTGCTGGAGGCCCTCGACTGGGCCACGGCCGAAAACGGGCGCGCCGGCGGGAAATACCTCCGGAAGGTGGACCCGGCGAAATTCGCCGTGGCGGGGATGAGCTGCGGGGGGCTGCAGGCCCTGGAGGTCTCCCCCGACCCGCGCGTGGCGACCACCCTGGTCATGAACAGCGGTATTCTGAACACCCCCTCCGGGGCCCCGAAAGCGGGGATGCCCAAGGCGCCCCCGGCCGGCGGCGCGCCGAAAGCGGGCGCGGCGCCCAAGATGATGATGTCGATGCCCGCGGTGGACAAGGCGCTGCTCGGGAAGCTGCACGCCCCCGTTTTCTACGTCATCGGCGGGGAGAAGGACATCGCGTTCCCGAACGCCACCGATGATTTCGCGAAGATCGATGCCGTCCCGGTGGCCATGGCCAACCTCGACGTGGGCCACGGGGGGACCTACACCCAGCCCAACGGCGGGGAATTCGGCCGTGTCGCCTCGGCCTGGTTGAACTGGCAATTGAAAGGGGACGAAACGGCCGGAAAGATGTTCACCGGTTCCGCCTGCGGTCTCTGCGGCCACCCCGAGTGGAAGTTCGAAAAGAAGCGGATCCCCTAGGGTCATCATCGGCAACGGGC
>CAZWXG010000041.1:2826-4043 GCA_964637825.1 uncultured Acidobacteriota bacterium | reverse complement strand
GCCCCCCTCATCGTCACCCTGCACGGGTTGGGAGCGGGGCCGGCGATCATGTTCGGGGCGAAGGCCCTGGACCTCGCGGAAGAGGGGGGCTACATCCTCGTGGGCCCGATGGGATACAACGTGCGCGGCTGGTACGGCATCTCCATGAAGGGGTTCGGCCCCAAGCCGAAGCCCGCGGGATCCGACGGGGCGGCAGCGAAGCCGAAGCCCTCCATGTTCTCGAACCCCGACGACCCGGAAAACCTGAACGAGCTGAGCGAGAAGGACGTGATGCACGTCCTCGACCTCGTCCGCGGGGAGTTCAAGGTCGACGAGCGGCGCATCTACCTGATGGGGCACTCCATGGGGGGCGCGGGAACGCTCCATCTCGGGGTGAAATACCCCTCGATCTGGGCGGCGCTGGCCCCGATCGCCGCAGCGGCCTTCACCATCGACCCGGAAAGCATGCGGGCGATCCCCGAAACCCCCATCCTCTTCGTTCACGGGGACGCGGACGAGGTGGTGCCGGTCGCCAACACGCAGCGCTGGGTGGCCAAGGCCCGCGAACTCGGCCTGAAGCACGAATACCTGGAAATGCCGGGGATCAGCCACGGCCCCGTCATCGAAGCGGCGCTGCCGGCGGTGTACTCGTTTTTCGCCAAACAATCGAAACCGGCTGTCCAGTGACGCGTCGTCATCCCTTCCTTCGGGCGGCCTGGGCCTCCTGGAGCGACCTGAACCGGAACACCCCGCGCGGACGCTCCGTCCGCGCGAAGCGCCGGTAGCGGGCCGAGTGACGCCGGAAACGCCGGAACGCGGCGTCCGCCGTCGTGCGGACGGCCGCCGCGTTCATCTCCTCGATCGAGCGGAATTTTTCCACGGGCATGTCAGTCCTCCCCCAGATGGAACCGCTCCCTGAGCATGGCGGCGTCCTGCCGGTCTATGGCCCGGACGGTGTCCCTTTTCAACTCATAAAGCGCCCTGGGAGTGGCCGCACAAACCTGCACCCCCTCGATATCGACGACTTCCGACGGAATCGTGTCGTAACTCGCCGCCTCCCCCAGCCGCGTCAGAATATCGAAAAAGAGGTCGCCGTTTTCGGGGTAGTACCTGACCGCCGGATAATCCCCCAGCAAATCCTCCGTCCGGATATCCCGAATACCAGGATCGCCGGGGTAAGCGGCCTCGAGCGCCAGGCGCAGCCGCTCCACATTATCGGGCGTCGGCCGGATCATCAG
>CAZWXG010000041.1:0-2726 GCA_964637825.1 uncultured Acidobacteriota bacterium | reverse complement strand
TCCCGCACCGTGAGCCGGATGAAGACCAGGTCGGTGGGGGATTGCGAGAAATCGGCCGTCCCGAGCCGGATGCCGTAGGAGTCGGGGCCGAGCGCGGGGGTGACCCACTCCCGCTCCGTCACCGGCCGGCCGTCGAGATCGAATACCCTGAGGCTCGTGACGACGCCGGAATAGGCCGTCGTCGAAAGGTTCGAGAGCACGACGGCGTCGTCGCGCGGGTCCCAGACTGCGTGGGTCGGCTGGTTGGCCGCCCGGGCGCCGAAGTAGCCGGCGTTGGTGTCGAGGTACCAGTCATAGGTCTGCCACATGAAGCTGGGCCAGGAGGACTGGCTCATCCACATCAGGAAGCCGTTCGAGCGCTTCACGGTCAGCCCCTCGTACACCCCCTTGAAGTTCTCGTAGTTGATCATCTGGGCCATCTTCTGGAATTCCTCCAGGGTATAGGCCCGGCCCGCGGCCGCCACCATCTCGAGAACCTCCTTCTTGTAGCGGGCAAACACCGGGTCGGACGGGTCGGGCTTCTGCCCCTGGACATGGTCGGTCGGGACGGTGAAGGCGCCGGGCCTGTAGAGCTGCAGCGCGTCCATGTAGGTGTTGGCCGGCCCGTTCATGTGGTAGGTCCAGTCGTGCAGGGCCCACGACTCGTTGATCGGCCAGAGCTTCTCCCCGGGGAGGAACTTGCGCATGCTTTCGAGGCTCGGCACGTTGGGGATGCCGCATTCGCTCCGGAGCGTGACGTAGGGGACCTCGTTGAAATACTCCCGGATGCCCGTCCCGTCGTTGCGGTTGGGCATGGCCGCGATGGCGTAGCCGCCGCCGCTCCCCACCGGGTCGGCGGCGGAGTTCGGGATGTAGATGCGCGTGCGGTCATGATCCCGGGTGAGCCGCCTCAGGCCGGCGTCGAGCGTTTTCGGCGGGTTGGCCTCGTTGCGGCCGCAGTAGAGCGCGAGTGACGGGTGGCGCCGGATTTTTCGGATCTTGTCGACGGCGTTGTCGAGAAACATCTTTTCGTCGTCCGGGTTCGGGCCGTCGGCGGGGTTTGCCAGCCAGAAGTCGTCCCAGAGGAGGATGCCGTAGCGGTCGGCCGCCTCGTAGAAGGCGCGGTGGTTGGTCATCCCGACCCAGTTGCGGATCATGGTGAAGTTGGCCTCGGCGTGGAGCCGCATCTTGTCGTCGTATTTTCGGGGCGTGTCGGTCTTCAGGCCGTCGTCCATCCCCCAGTTCCCCCCCTTGGCCACGATCCGGGTGCCGTTGCAGTAGATCGTGAGCCGGTTGCCGTCGACGGGGTAGGTGAATTCCCTCACCCCGAACCGGAAACTCGTCCGGTCCTCGACCCCTCCCGCCCGGCGGGCGGTCACCGTGGCGGTGTAGAGCGGCTGCCCCCCGTAGGTGTTCGGCCACCAGAGCTCCGGGTCGTCGAGGAGAATGCCGTCGATCACCGCTTCCCGGCGGCCGTTCCCCGGGACGGTGATCGTGCGGGAAAAGCGCACGTCTCCGGGGGTGATGACGCCTTCGAGCGTCACCTCGGCCGGCTCCGGACCGTAATTGCGCACGTCCGCCCGGAAGCTGAGCTCGGCCTGGGAGTCGTCCAGCTTGTAGGTGCGGACCATGCTCTGGGCGACTTCGGCCGCCGTTTCCGCATAGATCCGGATTTCCCTGACCCTGACCGGCACCACCCGGTTCCCCTGCTCGGCCACCTCCCTCCGTTTCGTCGCCGTAAAGCGCACGTAGCGCGCCTTCTGCTGCACGGGTATCCGCACCGGGAACGCGTCGTTGCCGGCGAAGGAAACCTTGACCGTCGCCACCGGCCCCGGCACCCCGCTTGAGATGTCGAACCCCGCATGCGCCCCGGTACCGGGCGCCGGGTCGGCCTGCCGGACGCCGAACCAGCCGGTGTCCACTTCGCCCCCCGCATAGGAATCGAAATTCCTCCAGCCGGCGCCGTCATCCGACACCTGCACGCTGAACCCGGCGGGATGCCGGCTTTCGGCCGAGGCGGCGGCGCCCCCCGTTTCGCTCCCCCAGACCAGCTCGAGGCTGCCGATCGCCGTCACCTCCCCGAGATCCACCGTGAAGCCGGCGCCGTCGACGTCCGCGCCGATCCACTGGGTGTTTTCGTCGTTGTCTGCGACGGGGGAGGGGTCCGATCCCCCCTGCCCCGCGGGCTGCGTCACCGTCCGGCCGGACGCCAGGTTCCGCGCCGAGAGGTTGGCCGACGTTTCGACGATGTCGAGATCGGTCTCCATCCAGGCGTCTTCGAGCTGCACGGCGCCGCCGTAAGTCAATGTCACGTCGTTGTAGATGCCGATGCCGCGGCCGCGGATCGTGGGGAGCCAGTCCCACCCCACCGCCGCATGCAGGGTGGGGTTGTCCTGCCCGAGTTCCCCCCCGTTGGGAAGCGGGCCTTCCGCCAGCCCCTGGGTGGTGACCAGCCCCGGGGTCCGGTTGCGGTAGATCCGCACCGCCAGGAAGTTCGCCCCGCCGAAGCGCGCCAGCGCCGTGACGTCGAACCGGGCGCGGATGAACGCCCCCTCGATCGAGTGCGCGTACCCCTCGAGGCTGTTCTCGAGCCGGCGGCCGTTGAGCCAGACGTCGGCCTTCCAGTTGACGGCGTCGAAGTCGAGATAGACCCGCCGCCCCCGTTGCGCCTCCGGGATCTCGAAGGAGTTGCGGTACCAGAAATCGGCGGTGAAGAAGATGTCGGAGGCCTGGAACTGCCAGTCGTC
>CAZWXG010000040.1:0-20099 GCA_964637825.1 uncultured Acidobacteriota bacterium | reverse complement strand
CGACAACACATTATGCATCATTCGTGGAGCCTGAAGATCATTTTCTCGAGGCCGGGAAGGAGGTCGCGCGCTACGGATTTGACGGCTCCCTGCGGCCGGCGGTACCATGGCTTGGCCATGGAAATCCTGAGGTACAGCGACCTGGACGCCCGGGGACTGGAAGAGCATGTGGAGCGTGCCGCCGCGCTTCTCCGGGAAGGCGACTTCCGCGCCGCGGACGCCCGCAAGATGACGGGATCTCCTTTTTACCGGGCGCGGTTGAACGACAAGGACCGCCTGCTGTTCCGCTTCGTCGTTCATGACGGGAAGACCTATCTCGTACTGCTCGAGGTGGTCCGCAATCACGCGTACGAAAAATCGCGCTTTCTCAACGGAGCCGCGGTGGATGAAAGCAGGCTCGTTCCCCTCCCGGACCCGGCGCAGGCGCCGCCGGCCGACGTCCTTCCGCTGAATTTCGTCAATCCGCAAATCCAGCGGGTCCACATGCTGGACAAGATCCTGTCCTTCGACGATCTGCAGGAGGCGGCCTACCGGCACCGGATGCCGCTGATCCTGATCGGTTCCGCGGGGAGCGGCAAGACGGTCCTGACGCTCGAAAAGATGAAGCAGATGTCGGGCGACGTGCTCTACGTCACGCACTCCGCGTACCTGGTGGAGAACGCCCGCAGCCTTTACTATGGTTCGGGCTATGAAAACGACGGACAGAACGTCAGCTTCCTGTCGTTCCAGGAGTTTGTGGAAACCATTCGGGTGCCGCAGGGGAATGTCCTGGATTTCCGGACTTTCTCGAACTGGGTGGCCCGGCACCGGCAGGGGTTGCGCCTGCCCGACGCCCACCAGATCTACGAGGAATTCAACGGGGTGCTGACCGGCTCGCCCGTCACCTCCCCGTACCTGGCGCGCGAGGACTACCTCGCCCTCGGGGTGCGCCGCTCCATTTTCACCGGCGAGCAGCGGAAGCCGGTGTACGATCTCTTCCTGAAATACCTCGATTTCCTCCGGGAGGAAGGGCTCGAGGATCTGAACCTGCTCTGCTTCCGGTACCACGAAGCCTGCCGGCCGTCCTATGACGCCGTCGTAGTCGACGAGGTGCAGGATCTGACCAACGTCCAACTCAGCCTGGTTCTCCAGTCGCTCCGCCGGCCGGAAAGATTCATCCTCTGCGGCGATTCCAACCAGATCGTGCACCCGAACTTCTTTTCGTGGGCTGCGCTCAAAACCCTGTTCTACGAAAACCGCCTGAAGGCCACGGGAGAGATCATCCGGATTCTCAATACAAATTACCGGAACACGCCGGAAGTGACAGGGCTCGCCAACCGGTTGCTGCTAGTCAAGAATGCGCGCTTCGGATCGATCGACCGGGAAAGCCATTACCTGGTCCGGCCGATCTCGAATGATCGCGGACGGGTGGAATTCCTCGCCGACACGGACGCGGTGAAACGGGAATTCGACACGCGCACCTCCCGATCGACGCGCTTCGCCGTGCTCGTGATGCGCCCTGAAGACAAGGAGGCGGCCGCCCGCTGCTTCCGGACCCCGCTGCTGTTCTGCATCCAGGAGGCCAAGGGCCTGGAGTACGAAAACATCATTCTTTACAACTTCGTCTCCGGGTCGGGGGCCGAGTTCAAGGAGATCGCCTCAGGGGTGGAAGCCGCGGACCTGAAGGCGGACTTCACATACGCCCGGGCAAAGGACAAGTCCGACAAATCGCTCGAAGCCTTCAAGTTCTACATCAACGCGCTTTACGTGGCCATGACCCGTGCGGTGCGCAACCTGTACATCATCGAGCGGGACACGGGCCACCGCCTGTTCCGCCTGCTCGGGCTCGACCTTCCCGGCCGCGCCGTGAAGCTCAAGGTGCAGGATTCCACTGCCGAGGAGTGGCAGGCGGAAGCGCAGAGGCTCGAACTGCAGGGAAAAAAGGAGCAGGCGGAAGCGATCCGGCGGCGCATTCTCGAGACTCAGCCGGTCCCCTGGCCGGTCATAACGCCGGACGGACTGGCACAGCTGGAGGCCGAAGCCCTCGATCCGAAGGAGTTCAACCGGCAAGCCAAGCTGCTGCTGTTCGAGTACGCGGTGATGCATTCCGCGCTCCATCTCCTGCCGAAACTGGCGGCGCTCAAGTTCGGCCCCGCGCTGCGCGTGGACCTCGAAAGCCCGGCGGTCGAGAACAAGTACTCGCAGGACTGCCAGGGGGCACATCCGGTTCTCGACCGGAAAATCGAGCGCTACGGCATCGATTACCGCAACCCTCTCAACCAGACGCCGCTCATGGTGGCGGCGCGCATGGGAAGGGAGGACCTGGTGCGCGAACTGGTCGCGCAGGGAGCGGATGTCCATGCCCGCGACAACTGGGGCCGGATCCCCCTGCAGATAGCGCTCCACTCGGCGTACACCCGGCCCGACTATGCACGCACCGCGATCGGCGCCGTCTACCCCCTGCTGGCGCCGTCCGCGCTCAAGGTTCGCACCCAGGGGCGGCTCATCAAAATCGACGGACGATGCATGGAGTTCTTTCTCCTGCACTCCATGCTGGCGCTCTTTGAGGAGGTGGTCCGGCGCAAGGTCCGTTACTCCTACCCCGCGTTCGAGACCGGGGACTTCGTCGACTCGCTGCAACCGTTTCCCGCACACGTGATCCCGGAGTATCGCCGGCGGCGGGCGTACCTCAGCGGGGTGCTCGCGCGCAACGAACTGCACCGGGACGCCGCCGGCAACCGCGAGCTCTTCCTGCGGGTCAGCCACGGTTTTTACGTGCCGAATCCGGCGATGGATATCGCGCTCGAGAATGACTGGATCAACGTGTGCGACCTGCTGCACCTGGAAACGATGGACGAAGGCGCGGACAAACGGTTGCGGGACCTGCTCGACGTGATGCGGCACGTTCGCGCACACGGAAAGCTCGAGGATTCGATCCGGCTGGAATCGTCTCCCTACGGCGGGGCTCCCACCCTCGGCGGCATCGCCCGCGGAGTGCGCGGGGAGAAGGAACCGTGGGAGGGCGACCGGGCGGGAGGCGTGGATGAGGACGACCCCGGTCATGATTCCGGTCCCGGGCCCGCGGAGACGCCATCGGCCCGCGATCTGCAAACCGCCCCCGGGAACGAAGCCGCCGAAGGGCGGCCGGAGCGGCCGGAAACCGCCCCCGGGGACGAGGCCGCGCCTTCGACCCGGAAGCCTCCGGCAGTTCCCGTCCCGGCCGTGACGCAACTGGCGTTCCCAGTCGGGGATCTGAGTCCCGAGCCTCCTCCGGGGAAAGGGTCGACTCTCGAAGCCCTGGCATCCTCTGGGGCCCCGCACACCCCTGTCCGCGTCAAGGCCGGGTCTCCCCGACCCGCCCAGGACCTGGCCCCGGCACCATCCCGCCCGCCCGACGCGGGGGACGCCGGTGAGCCCCCGCTCCCGCCGCTTCCCGAAATCGTCCTGCCGGAATACACGCGCCACGAACTGCAGCTCCTGCAGCGGTTCCGGTTTCCGCCGCGCCCCTATCCCATGGCGGACGGCGAACGCGTGGCGGCCGATCCCGACCGTTTCGGCCCCGCCCTGCTGGAGACGGTCCTGGATGCCCTTTCCCCCCTCATCCGGGAGGCCATGGTCGCCGACAGGTACAATCCGATGGGGTACGCGGCCGCGGCCTACATCCTCGCGGGCGCCCGGAATCGGTCGCTTCTGCCGCCGCTCCTCCACTCGGCGGCGGATCCCGATCTCGCCCGCTTCCTCCTGCGGCATGAAGACTGGCTCGAGTTTTCGCGAATTCTTGCCACCATGGCGCAGCAGGATGCCGCACCCGTCCTGAATCTTGCCGCGTGGAAACCGCTGGCGCCCGCCTCCCGCGGCCTGCTGCTCCGAGCCCTGTCATTCCTTTTTTCCTGGAAATGCATCCCGCGCGAGAGCGTCGTCTCGGTCTTCCGGCAGACGTTCGAACCCCGGATCCCCGCGTCGGACATCGAACTCTGGGATGCCGTGATCAGCACCTGCTGGATCGTGCATCCCCGAGAGGTGATGGGTCCTCTCCGGCGCCAGCTCCCTCCGGCCGTCTGTCGGAAACTGGGGCTGAATCGCTCGGACCTCGAGCAGGCCAACGTCTTGCCGATTGACTTGGTGGTCTCCGAGAGTCGCGCCTGCACCGCCGGACCGATCCTCGGATGGGAGGACTTTGCCAAAGTTCTGCACTCACTGGGAGCCGCCCCGGAATCGGACGAGGACGGCGGCGGAGTCGAGCCCGTCCATGTCGCGCCGAAAGCGGGCCGCAACGATCCCTGCCCCTGCGGAAGCGGGCGCAAATTCAAGAAGTGCTGCGGCGCCGGCCAACCCGGGTAGGTCCCTTCCCTCAGCCGCCGCCGATTTGCGCCCCTGGGACGCAGGAAATCCATTGTTTTTTGAGGTTGCACGGTGAATTGACCCGCCGTTTTTGGTAGATTACTGGGGTTCCATCACGGGTCGCGTACGGGGCGCGGGCGGGGGACGACCTTCCAATCATCAGGCATGGACGGAATGCACGAAATCAGACGCATTCTTCTGACCGGCGGCGGGACCGCGGGTCACGTCAACCCGGCGCTGGCCATCGGCTCGGCCCTCGATTCCGGGAAAACCCGGTTCCTTTTTGTCGGGGTCAGGGGAAGGGTAGAGGAGCAGGTCGTCCCGCGCGAGGGGATGGCGATCAAGTACGTCCGGGCTTCCGGTTTCCCCGGCACCCTCTCCCCCGCGCTCCTGCCGTTTCTGGCCAACCTGTCGATCGGCATCCTGCAGTCGCTCTGGATCCTCTGCCGGTTCCGCCCCGACGTCATCGTGGGGACCGGGGGCTACGTCTCCGCCCCCATCGTCATGGCCGCCGCCCTGCTCCGGAAACTGCGCCTCAGCCGTGCGCGCGTCTTCGTCCACGAGCAGAACGCGGTACCGGGGAAGCTGAACCAGCTGATGGGACGATTTGCCGACCGCATCCTGGTCACCTTCCCCGAGACCCTCTCCTTCTTCCCCGCCAAGGGGGCGCTGGTGGGCTACCCGCTGCGGAGGCGCATCGCCGCCCTGGGCCGGGAGGAGGCCCTGAAAAAGATCGATTTCGCCATTCCGGAGCACCGCAGGGTGGTCCTGGTCTTCGGCGGGAGCCAGGGCTCGCGCACGATCAACCGCGCCCTCGTGGACGCGCTCCGGCACCTCCTCCCCTTCCGCGACCGCCTGTTCATCATCCACGGCACCGGGCTGATGAAAAGCCGCCAGTACGACGCCGCCGCGGACACGGAGGCGAGGGTGCGCCGCCTGTACGACGGGGGCGAGCTCCGGCAGATCGAGTCGTTCTACCTCCACCGCCCCTATTTTTACAACATCGAAAACCTCTACTCCGCGTGCGACCTCGTCATCGCCCGCGCCGGCGCCGGAAGCCTCAACGAGATCTCGGCCATGGGGCTCCCCGCCCTCATCATCCCCAAGTCCAACCTCCCCGGGAACCACCAGGTGATGAACGCGCGGAGCATGGAACGGGCGGGGGGGGCCGAAATCCTTTACGAACAGATCGCCCCGGTCGCCGGCAGGCTCGAGGAATGGCTCGACGGCAAGGTCCTGGCGGAGGCGATCGCCTCGCTCGCCCTGGACGACGAACGGCTCGAGCTTCTGCGGAGCCGGAGCCGCGAGTTCCTCAACCAGGATGCGCTCGGCAGGATCGCGCGCATCATCCGGTCGGAGGAGACGGAACCGGCCGGCGTTCCCCTTCCCGCCCCCGGGCCGTTGTCGGAAGAGCGTCTCCCGGGCAACCGCGCGCTCCTCGTGCTGCTGGAAAAAGCGGAGCGCTCCGGCCCCCGCCGCTACAACCCGGAAACCGTCGTCGGGCGCCCGCAGGACCTGGAGTTCTTCAAGAACCGCGCCAGCGCGCTGCTGATCCACCCTTCCTGGCCCGAACGCAACCTGGGGGTCAAACTCCTGGGACTGCTGCACGCGCGCGAAAAGGCGCCGGCGCTCGTGACCCTGCTCCGTGAACGGAAGCCCGTCTCTTTCCTGAAGCGCTGCTTCGGGGGGGATTTCGAACAGGTGGGCTTCATCCGGCGCAACATCGTCATCGCCCTGGTCCGGATCGACGCCCTCGACGCCGACATCGAGGCGGCGCTCCTCGAGGCGCTGTGGGACCGCTATTACGAGGTCCGGGCCGAGGCCGCCCACGCCGCCGCCCACTTCGGGAGCCGCCTCTCGAGCCGCTCCCGCTTCGTGCGCGCGTTGCTCCAGAACCTCAGGGACAGGAACCTGGACGTCAGCACCGCCGCGGCGGAAGCCCTCGGCGTCATCGGCGGCGAGCGCGACGCCCTCCCCGAACTCCTGAAACTGTGGGACACCCGGTTCTGGAAGATGCGGGCGGCGGCGCTCGCCGGCATCCTGCGCCTGGTCGAGCGGGGGGAGGTGTCCGATCCGGCGGCGCTGGAGGCGGAGGTCCCGCGATTCATCCTGACTTCCACCGATTTCCGCCCCCATTTCGAGATAAAATCGATTTACGGGCGCCTCATGGAATCGCTTTCCGGAACAGGGGGGAAGGGTCTTCGGCCATGATCTATTTTCTCGGGAAATACCTCCACCCCCATTATGAGATCTTCTCCTTCCTGCGCCTGGTGGACTACATTTCGGCTCGGGCCATCGGGGCCGCGCTGACGGCCATCATTCTGACGCTCGCGCTGACCCCGCTCGTGATCCGGTACCTGCACCGCAGGGGCCTGGTGGACCAGTGGCGCAACACGGGCGTCGCCTCGGCTTTCGACAAGGCGGGGACCCCGGCGATGGGGGGGGCCATCGTCGCCGGGTGCGTCCTGGTCTCCTGCCTGCTCTGGTGCAACATGTCCAACCGGTTCCTCCTCGCGGTGCTCGGGGGGATGGCCTGGTTCGGCGCGATCGGGCTGGCGGACGACATCGCCAAGACCCGGGCGCGCTCGGGCGACGGGGGGATGAGCGAAACCAGGAAACTGCTGCTGCAGGCGGCGTTCGCCGCGGGCCTGGCGCTCTTTCTGGCCAGCCCGTGGGCGCCGCTCCCGGCCGGCCAGGCGGGCGCCTTCTACGTCCCGTTCGTCAAGGCCCCCCTGTTCACCTCCCTCTGGCTATACCTCCCCATCGTCTTCTTTTTCGTGGTCGTGGTGGGGAACGCGGTGAACATCGCCGACGGGATGGACGGGCTGGCCATCGTCCCCTCGGTCTTCGCCATCGGGGTGCTGGGCCTGTTCGGCTACCTCCTCGGCAACGCCATCTGGGCCCGGTACCTCAACTACCCCTTTTACCCGGGGACGGGGGAACTCGCGGTCTTCGCCTCCGCCTTCGCCGGGGCGGGTATCGGTTTCCTCTGGTTCAACGCCTACCCGGCCCAGATCTTCATGGGGGACACCGGTTCGATGGCCATCGGCGGCTCGATCGCGGTGCTCTCGGTGATGCTCAAGCAGGAGGCCCTCTTCCTGCTCCTCGGCGGCCTGTTCGTGGCCGAGGCCGCCACGTCGCAGATCCAGGACAAGATCGGGATCCGGTGGCTCGGCCGCCGGCTCTTCATGCGGGCGCCGCTGCACCACGCCATGCAGCACAACGGGCTGGCCGAGACCAAGGTGGTGATCCGGCTCTGGATCGTGTCGGGGATCCTGGCCCTGGCCGCCCTTGCCACCCTGAAGTTGCGCTGACCCATGCCCACGGACCGATCCCCCTCGCACTCCCCGCCTCCGCGGGAGAACCGGGCGCCCGGGCGCCGGGGCCCGGGCCGGAACGCCCTCATGGTGGGGTCCGGGATCCTGTCGAGCCGCCTCGTCGGGCTGGTGCGGGAGCGCATCTTCGCGCACTACTTCGGCAACTCGGCCGCCGCCGACGCGTTCAAGGCCGCGCTGAAGATCCCCAACATCCTGCAGAACCTGTTCGGGGAAGGGGCGCTCTCCTCCTCCTTCATCCCGGTCTACGCCCGCCTGCTGGCCTCCGGCGACCGCCGGGAGGCCGCCCGCGTCGCGCGCGTCGTCGGGTCGCTGCTCACCCTCGCCATGTCGCTGCTGGTGCTGGCCGGGATGCTGGCGACCCCGTTGCTGATCGGCCTCATCGCCCCGGGATTCGAGGGGGAGAAGCGGGAGGCCACGATCCGCATGGTGCGCATCGTTTTCCCCGGCACCGGCGTCCTCGTGCTCTCGGCCTGGTGCCTGGGAATTCTCAACAGCCACCGCCGCTTCTTCCTCCCCTACGCGGCGCCGGTGCTCTGGAACCTGGCGATGATCGGGGCCATGATCGGGTTCGGCGGGCGCACGGACACCTATCGCCTGGCGGAATACCTGGCCTGGGGCTCGGTCGCCGGCAGCTTCCTGCAGCTCGGGGTGCAGCTCCCCGCGGCCCTGCGCCTCGCCGGGGAGATCCGCTTCCAGTGGGACGTCGCGTCGGCCCAGGTGCGCACCGTCATCCGCAACTTCGTCCCCGGCATGGCCACGCGGGGGGTCAACCAGGTGAGCGGCACCATAGACACCATCCTGGCCAGCTTCCTGCCGACCGGGGCCGTGGCCGCGCTGGCCTACACCCAGACCCTCTACCTCATCCCGGTCAGCCTGTTCGGCATGTCCATCTCGAGCGCCGAACTGCCGGAAATGGCCAGCCAGCTGGGGGGGCGGGAAACCGTCGCCGAGGGGGTGCGCCTGCGCCTGGAGCGGGCGCTGGAGCGCGTCGCCTTCTGCGTCATCCCCTCGGCCGCGGCCTTCCTGGCGCTCGGCGACAGCGTCATCGGGCTCCTGTACCAGACCGGGGAATTCACCCGCGCGGACACGCGTTTCGTCTGGGCGGTGCTGGCCGGTTACACGACGGGGCTGGTGGCGGCGACCCTGGGGCGGCTGTATACCTCGGCCTTCTGGGCGCTGGGGGACACCCGGACCCCGTTTCACTTCGCCGCGCTCCGGATCGCGGCGGCGGCCGGGCTGGGGTGGTCGCTGGCATTCCCGATCCCCGCCTGGCTCGGCCTCCCCGCCCGGATGGGGCTCGTGGGGCTGACGGCCGCGGCGGGTCTAGCGGCCTGGGGGGAATTCTCGCTCCTGCGCCGCGCGCTCTCCCGGCGCATCGGCCGGAGCGGGCTGCCGACGTCCCGCGCCGTCCGGATGTGGGGGGCCGCCCTGGTTTCGGCCGCGGCGGCGTTCGGGCTCAAATGCTGGCTCCGCGAACTGCCGCCCTATCTTTCGGGCTCCCTGGTCCTGCTCGTTTTCGGACTCCTCTACCTTTCCGGGACGGCGGCCCTGGGGATTCCGGACGCGGTCCGGATCGTCCGGGCGGTGCGCGGCAGGCTCCGGCCTAATCCCTGAGCCTGGTCCGCAGCCGCTTGAATTCCTCCGTGCCGGCGCGGCGCAGCCATTCGTAGACCACCGATTCGGCCGTCGTCAGGGTGATGCCGGCCCGGCCCATCCGCCGGAGCCCGACCTCATGGTCGATCGGCCTCCGGGAAGAGGTGGCGTCGGCGGCCACGAACACCCGCTCCCCCTGGAAATCCAGCTCCAGCGCCGTCTGGGCGACGCAGATGTGGGTCTCGATCCCCGCCAGCACGATCTGATTGCGCCCGAGCTCGTAGAGCCGCTCGCAGAACCCGGGGCTCGAAACGCAGCTGAAGTCGATTTTTTCCAGCGGCCGGACTTCCGGGAGCAGGCCCCGGATCTCCCCGACGGTGGGACCGAGCCCGGCGGGGTACTGCTCGGTGAGCACGACCGGGATCTCGAATACGCCGGCCGCCGCGATCAGCAGCTCCAGCCGCCCGAGCACCCGCTCCCGCTCGCAGATGGCGGGAAAGAGCTTTTCCTGCACGTCGATGATGACCAGCACGCTGCGTGCACGATCCAGGAGTTCCGACATTTCCCCCCCTTTGTTTCCATCGAAAATACCACAAATGCCCGGGCCCGGGTGACAAAAGGGGAGGGATGGATTAAGCTGTCTTTTTACAAGGAGGGTTTCCGTGAAAAAAGTCGTGCTGCTGCGGCATGGGGAGAGTGTCTGGAACCGCGAGAACCTTTTCACCGGCTGGACGGACGTGGACCTGAGCGAAAAAGGGACCCGGGAAGCGGCGGAAGCCGGCCGCCTGCTCCGCTCCGAAGGCTACCTGTTCGACCAGGCGTTCACCTCCGTGCTGAAGCGGGCGATCAGGACGCTCTGGCTGGCGCTGGAGCAGATGGACCTCTGCTGGATTCCCGTCTGCAACAGCTGGCGGTTGAACGAGCGGCATTACGGCGCGCTGCAGGGGCTCAACAAGGTGGCCATGGTCGACAAGTTCGGGGCGGAACAGGTCCAGCAGTGGCGCCGCTCCTACGACATCCGTCCCCCGGCGCTCGACCCGGACGACGAGCGCTCCCCGGCGCGGGACCCGCGCTACGCGGGGCTCGCCCCGGGCGAGATCCCCATGGCCGAGTGCCTCAAGGATACGGTCGCCCGGGTTCTCCCCTTCTGGCACGAGACGATCGTTCCGGCCGTCCGCTCGGGACAGCGCGTGCTGGTATCGGCGCACGGCAACAGCCTGCGCGCGCTGGTCAAATACCTGGACGACATGCCGGAGGCGGAGATCGTGGGGCTGAACATCCCCACCGGGATCCCGATGGTCTACGAATTCACCGACGACATGTCCCCCATCCGCCGCTACTACCTGGGGGACCCGGAAGCCGCCCGGCGGGCGGCCGAGGCGGTAGCGAACCAGACGAAGCAGAATTGACGATTTACCGGCGGCGAAAATCGTGTACTATCATTTCGCGGACATGGGCGCTTGCGGGGCGGGTCCCGTATGCGGCCTCAGGGTTCCAACCGGCGGCACATTGATAAGGAGAGAGCGTCTATGAGTCGTGTAATCATCGAGACCTGCGACAAGCACCTGGCCTGCGTGGAGGTCTGCCCCGTGGACTGCATTCACCCCTCCAAGGACGAGGGGGGGTTCGAGGAATGCACCCAGCTGTACATCAATCCCGACGAATGCATCGATTGCGGCGCCTGTGAAGCCGTCTGCCCGGTCAACGCCATCTTCCCGGAGGAGGAAGTGCCGGAACAGTCGCAGGCCTCCATCGACGCCAATCGCGACTTCTTCAAGAAATAGGCGGCCGGCGCCGGCCCGCCCGGCCCTCGAGGATCTTCCCTTTTCCTTCGGAAACGGGAAGATCCTTTTTCTTTGATCCCTGAAATGTTCTCCACCATCGCGCTCAAGATTCGCGGGGAATCCAACGCCCTCTACCGGGTCCGGGACGAGGTGCGGGCCTCGGGCCCGCCCGTCGTGGACCTGGTGGCGGGCAACATCAACGAATGCGGCTACGTCTTCCCCCGGAACCTCCTGGAGGAGATCCTCGTGGAGGCGGCACGCGGCTCGGCCGTCTACCGGCCCGATTCCTTCGGGCAGGCGGCGGCGCGGGAGGCCGTCGCCGAGTTTTACCTCAAAAGCGGTTGCGCCCTCCCGCCCGATTCCATCCTCGTCACCCCGGGGACCAGCCTCGCCTACTGGTATTGCTTCAGACTCCTGGCGGACCCGGGGGATGAAATCCTCTGCCCCCGCCCCTCCTATCCGCTCTTCGACTACATCGCCCTGCTGGGAGGGGTGAACCTGGTCCCCTACCGCATGCGGGAAGAGGAGGGCTGGAACATCGACCTGGAGCACCTGGAAGCCAGCATCTCCACCCGGACCCGGGCGGTGGCGTTGATCTCCCCCCACAATCCCACCGGGCACGTGGCTTCGGCGGGGGAGATCGCGGCACTGGCCGACATCGCCCGCAGGCACGACCTGGCCATCATCAGCGACGAGGTGTTCAGCGAGGCCCTCCTGCCGGCCAGGCGGTCGCTCGATCCGGAGCCGCTCCCCCGCCCCGCCGCGAGCGGCGCACCGCTGGTGCTCACCCTCAACGGCTTCTCCAAGATGTTCGCCCTGCCGGGGATGAAATTCGGGTGGATGGCCGTGTCGGGCGACCGGGACAAGGTGAGCCAGGCGCTGCGGTCGCTGGAGCTCATCTCCGACACCTTCCTCCCCGTCAGCGAAATCGCCCAGGCGGCGGCCCCCGGCATCTTCCAGCTGGGCAACGCGGTGAGATTCGAATTCGGGATGCGGATCCGGGACAGCTGGCGCCGGACGGAGGCCCTGCTGGCCCCCTGGTCCGGCCGCTGCAGCTATGTCCGGCCGCAGGGTGGGTTTTACGTCGCTCTGAAGCTTCGCGACCCGGACGAGGAACGGGCCGCGGAGGACCTCCTGCGCAACCAGCGGCTGCTGGTCCACCCGGGCTGGTTTTACGACATGGAGCCGCACCACCTGGTCTTCTGCTTCGTGCAGAAACCGGAGGTCCTCGAGGAATGCATTCCCAGGCTGTTCGCACCGGCGGCCGGCTGAAACGACGGGGGGAGGGATCATGAGGTATCTGCGCTATCGGTATCGGGGAAAGGTCTCGACCGGCGTCGAGGAGGGGGGCACGGTCCGGGCCCTGCGCATGGGCCCCTGCGACGACTGCGTGGAAACGGGCGCCCCCGTCGGGCTCGACCAGGTCGAGATCCTGTGCCCCTCCGAACCGACCAAGATCCTCGCCGTGGGGCTGAACTACCGCAGCCACCTCGACAACCATGCCCCGGGGACGGCGGCGCCCTCATACCCCGAAATCTTTTTCAAACCTCCTTCCGCCCTCCTCCCCCACGGCGGGGAGATCCGTATCCCACCCGACGCGCACGACGTGCACTACGAGGGGGAACTCGTGGTCGTCATCGGGGGGATGGCCCGGCAGGTCACTCCCGGCGACGCCGAAAATTACATCCTGGGCTACAGCTGCGGCCTCGACGTCAGCGCCCGCGTCTGGCAGAAGAACGACCTGCAGTGGTGGCGCGCCAAGGGGTGCGACACCTTCGCCCCGGCGGGCCCGGTCGTGGCGGCCAATTTCGACTGGAGAAACGGGGGGATCGAAACCCGCGTCAACGGCAGCGTCGTGCAGGCCGGCCGCTTCAGCGAACTCCTTTTCAGCCCTCCGGAGATCGTGAGCCACGCCAGCCGCTACCTGACCCTGATGCCCGGCGACCTGATCTACACCGGGACGCCCGGCACCACCGGCGCGCTCCACCCGGGCGACCGGGTGGAGGTGGAGATCCCGGGAATCGGAACGCTCTGCAACACCGTAGCCCGCTCCGCCTGATGCCTCGCCCGCGCTGCATCGGCCCCCGCCCGGGAGCGGTCCCGGCTACTTTCCCGCGGTGAGGGCGGCGCCCAGCTTGCGCGCGATCCGGTCCGCGATCCAGTGGCCGTCGCACCATTCGATCGAATCCACCGGGAGCCCCTGCAGGAGCACGCTGAAGTGCAGGTGGTCCCCCCCGGCGAGCCCGGTTTCGCCCGTCCTGCCGATGACGTCCCCGCGCGCCACCTTCTGCCCCTCCTTCGCACCCATGGAGGAGAGGTGCGCGTAGATGCTCTGAAGGCCGTACCCGTGGTCGATGACGATGGCGTTGCCGTAGATCCCCAAAAACCCGGCGAAGAGCACCACCCCCGAGTTGGCGGCGGGGACCGGCGCCTGTTTGACCGCCGCCAGGTCATAACCCAGGTGCGTCTGGACGTCCACTTCCCTCCCCTGGTAGAGATAGGATCTCCGCTGGGCGAAGGAGGCGGTCTTCTTGCTGTTGGGCATCATGACAAAGGCGTCGCGCCAGAGGAAGCCGGGGGTGGATTTCCGCGCCAGGGCCAGGATCGTCTTCTGGTTCGCGTCGCGCATCTCCCGGTTGATGGCCAGGTAGCTCTCGAGCAGCGTCCCCCTCTCCCTGAATTCCGGGGTTCGGGAAACGATCGCCGGCACCACCTTGGCGAGAAAGGGGTCGGAGACCTGAATGGTATCGGACTGCACCGGTCTCGGGAAGAACTGGTCGATGAAGCCCGTCTCCGCCGCGTTCCCCGCCGCGTCCTCCGCCACCAGCCGGACCTCCGGCCGGTCCATGTCATAGGGGACCGCGAAGAGGGCGAACCGGTCGCGCGCCCCCCCGCCCGGAAGCGGGAATCCCGGGAACCACCAGGAACCGGCGCGCACCCCGTCCCGCACGGCCGATTCCCCCACGCTGTAGACCACGGCCTCGCACCCCCCCTGGTTGACATAGGTCTGCGACGACCGGATCTCGAGCGACGGGGGGGTGAGCCGGACCGGCAGTTTCAGTTCCTCGACATGAGGGTCCGGGTGCCGGAGCCAGGTGCCGGGCCGTGCGCTCGTCACGCGCAGGGTCGCGTCCCCCCCGGTCAGGGCGGGAAAATTCCGGCGGCCGGCCTCCACCCGGATGGTGTCCCTTCCGGTCCCGGACCCCAGGAAGGGAATCTGCGCGGCGGGGGTGTAGGTCTTTTCGAACAGCGGCGCCGAACGATCCCCCTGCACGAGTTCGACCCGGACCAGGGACAATCCCCGGCGCGGTTCGGCGATCTCGATCGTCACGGGCGTCCGCTGCCCGATGACGGGCAGCGCCGGTGTGATCCGGACCTCGGGTTTCCCCCCGACCCGGAAAACGCCGAGGGCGAGAAACGCCAGAAGAACTGCACAAACGATCCACGCCGCCGGCTTGAGCGAACGCCCTTTACGCACCACTGCATCCGTCATGATTTCCACCCTCTCCTGGTTGTGTACCGGCCCAGTGTACCACTCCCTGCGCCCGGGGTGCAGGGGTGCGCGGGCGAATGCGGGCGCCGAGGCCCGCCGCCGTTAAGTTGATTGCCCCAATCTCTGCAATCAGTGTATGATGGCCCGACGACGGACAAGCGTGCTCTCGGATCAGGTTCTATGCAAGGAGGCTGTGCGATGAAAAAGGTTTCGACGGCGGTTTTTCTCGGCTTGTGGATATTGATTTCCCTGGGCTGTTCCTCGACCCCTTCGGGGACGGTGGCGGTCAAGGACCTTCAGGAAGGGATCGCCGACCGGATCGGGCAGAATGTCGTGGTGGTGGGAATGGCGGACACCCGGACTTCCCTGGCTTCGTTCAAGATGTTCAAGCTCTCGGCGGGCACCAACTATGTCTGGGCCTCGATTCCGGAAACCGCCGAGGAACCCCCCCAGGGGCTCAAGGTGCGGGTCACCGGGACCGTCAAGCAGAAGGAATTCCCCTCCATGGGGAACGTCTACTTCATCGAATCGACCAGGGTGGCGATGGAGTAGCCGCGGCGATCGCATGCGCGGGGACAGTCCCGGGGCCGTCCCTGTCTCCCGGACTCTTAGAGATACCGCTCGAGGAATTTTTCGAGGCTTGCCCCGGCCACAGCCGCGTGCTCCCTCCACTGCCGCCAGGTGTGTGCCATTCCCGTCTGCAGCAGCGTCCTGACCCGTGTGCCCGCCCCCGCGGCGGGATCGAAGGCGAAGGGCTGCAGAAACGTGTCGCGGGCTTCGTCGCTGACCGCCCGGATGCAGGCCAGGCGCACTCCCGCGCCGGCCGCCACCCGTGCCAGGGCCGCCGTCTCCATGTCCACGATGGAGGCGTGCAACGACCGGAAGAGGCTCTCCTTGTGGGCCGGGTTCCCCAGGACGTGGGGGGAGGTGAGAGCGATCCCGGCGGTCGCCCCGATTCCCGCGGCCTTTGCCGCGGAGACCAGCGCTTGGGCGTCATCCAGCTCGAACGTTTCCTCCACCCGGACCCGGCTCCAGTCCGGGTCCGCCGGATCGAGGCTGAACCCGATCGCGCGCGTGACGGCCACCAGGCTCCCCAGTTCCAGGCCCGGGTCGAGCGCCCCGGCGTAGCCCACCACCAGGATCCGGTCGGGGCGGATCGTGTCGAGCGCGTCGGCCAGGTTCCGGGCGGCCTTTTCGGGGCCCACCCCCGCGCGCAGGAAACCCACCGGCCTCCCGTCCCGGGTTCCGCGCCGCAGCCGTCCACCCGACAGGCGCACCAGCCCGCGGCAGTGCTTCATGCCGGCTTTCAGTTCCTCCTCCAGCGCAGCGACCACCAGGATCATAGGTCATCAGGATAGGACGGGCGGCCGCAGGAGACAAGCGGCATTCGGCCGCGCCTCGACCCGCTCCGGCCCGGAATCATCCAATCCAGGAGGCCGAAGATATATTTGAACCGGCCGTAAACATTGGGGTATAGGTATGGGAACAGGGACGAAGGCGAAAAACTCCCGTCCTGCAGTCCAGTGAGACAAGGAAGGAGACCATGAGGTCCGTCATCGTTTTGCTCCTGATGGCCCTGCTTGCGGGAGGGGCCGCCGCGGGCGATGGATTGGAAAAGGCGAAGGACCACTACGGCCGGGGCGAATACCGGCAGGCCGCGAACCTGCTCCGGGACCTGGCCCGATCCGGCCCGAAGGACGCGGAGGTCAGGTTCTGGCTCTCCCGGGCCCACACCCGGCTGCGCGAATGGAAACAGGCGAGCCGGGAGCTCGAGGAGGCCGTGAAGATCGAGCCCCGCAACGCCCGCTACCATCTCTGGCTCGGGCGCGCCTACGGCGACCAGGCCTCCCGCGCCTTTTTCACCTCGGCCTTCTCGCTGGCCCGAAAGGTCGTCAGGGAATTTGAAACCGCCAGGGACCTGGCGCCCCGGGACATCGACGTCCGGTTCGACCTGCTCGAATACTACCTCCAGGCTCCGGGCATGGTGGGCGGGGGGAAGGACAAGGCGGAGGCGGAGGCGAAAGCCATCGCCGGGATCGACCCGTCCAAGAAATCCCTCGCGGAAGCGACCCTTCACATCAGGAACAAGGAGTGGGAGAAGGCGGAATCCGCCCTGCTCCGGGCCACCGTCGAACACCCGCGGCACGCCAGCGCCCACCGGGACCTGGCCGGGTACCGGTTCGACCGGAAAGACTACCGGGGAGCGCTGGACTCCGGCCTCAAGGCCCTGGGCCTGGACCCGAAATCCCGGAGTGCGGCGCTGCTGGTGGCTTCGGCGCGGGTGCGCCTGGGCGTCGAACTGGACGAAGCGGAGCGGAGCCTCGCGGCTCTCGCCGGCGGCCCGCTGCACGACGGGGACCCCTCCTACGAAGAGGTGCACTACTGGATCGGCGCATGCGCCCTCGCCCGGGGCGACCGCGCCAGGGCGCGCGAGGCATTCCGGACCGCGCTCCGGTTCAACCCGGAATACTCCCGGGCCAAGGACGCGCTGGCGCAGATACCATAGACTTCCGTACCGCTCCCGGGCGGGCCCGTTTCCAAACCACACATCCGAGGGGTCGAGTTATGAACAGATGGTCGCTAACCCTTGTTGTTTTGACCCTGTGCCTGGCGGGGGCCCACGCTTCCGAGGCGCCGGCCGGGGCGCGGACGCTGACGCTCCAGGAGGCGGTCGGCCTGGCCCTGGAACGGTCCCCGGAGGTACTGCTGGCCCGGACCCAGGCGACCCGCGCCGGCGAATCGGTGCGGGAAAGCCGCGCGCTCAACCGGCCGCAGGTGACCGCGGGAACCGGCCTTGCCTACAACAACGGTTTTCCGCTCAGCATCGAGGGGAGCGCCCCCTCCATATTCAAGATCATCGGGAGCCAGTCCATCCTCAGCGCGAAGAACTCCAACCTCATCAGGGAATCGAAGGAGTCGGCCCGCGCAGGCTCTTTCGCTTCCGAACGCGTGCGCAACGAGGTGGCCGCCCGGACCGCCCTCTGCTACAGCCGGCTGCACCAGGCGCGCAAGATCCTGGCGCTGGCCGAACGGCAGCTGGAGCCGACCCTGAGGCAGCAGGAGGCGACCGACGCGCTCCTCGAAGGGGGGAAGGTGCGCCCGGTCGATGCCGCCGTCGCCCGGGCCGCCTCCGCCGCCGCCCGGCAGAAAATGCTGGTCGCCCGGGAGGAGGCGCGCGTGCTCCAGGCCGAACTGCTGGCCCTGACGGGGATCGCCGGCGTCGATTCCATCGAGACCCGCGATCCCCGGATCGCGCTCGCGCCGGAGGGGGAACCGGCCGAAGCCCTCTACCGGCGGGCGGTCGGCTCCGCGCCCGAGATCCTCGAGGCCGAGGCCGTCGTCAAGGCCAGGGAATTCCACATCGCCGCGGAACAGGGGGAGCGCCACCCGCGCGTGAACTTCGTCACGGAATATGCCCTGTTCAGCCGTTCCAACAACTACGAGGATTACTACCGCCGCTTCGAGCGGCACAACTACCTCCTGGGGCTTTCCATCGAGGTCCCCCTCCTCACCGGGTCCCGGACCGGCGCCCGCATCGCCCAGAGCAGGCTGGAGGCGGCCGAGGAGCGCTACCGGCTCGAGGGGCTGAAAGCGGACCTGAGGGTGAACATCGAGCGCGCGCTCGGCGCGCTCGCCATCGCCCGCGGGGCCGAGGAACTGGCACGCCAGGACCTCGAGACCGCCAAGGAACTGCAGGCCTTGGACGAGGCTCTTTTCGCCGAGGGCCGGAGGAACGAACAGGAGATGGCCGCGGGCCGGTTCGAACTGCAGGGGAAGGAGCTCGCCGTCGTCGAGGCGGAACAGACGCTGATCGAGCGCCGGCTCGAGCTGCTGCGCGTGACGGGAACCGCACACTCGGCCCTATTGGAGTAACGCCCCGAAAATCGCCCCCGCGCGCCCCGCTTTGCGGTAAGATGGGCCCGATTTGTCCCACGAAGGAGGGCCATGGAAACGAGACAAAGGGAGACTGTCCGCGTCGTCCTGGCAACCGCCGTCATCGCCGCCGCGCTGATTTCATGGCTCCTCCCCGCGCGCGCGCCCGATGTGCCCGTAAGCCGCGCCCCGCTCTCCTTCGATGCCGCGCTCGCGCTCTCGGCCGCGCGCGCATTCGTGACGGAAAACCCGAACCGGCTCTTCGGCAGCCTGGAATCCCGGCAGTCGAGCGGAACCCTGATCGACTCCCTCTCCGCGCTCGGCTACCAGGTCGAATTCATCCACTTCGAAGCGAGGGTCAAGAGCCGCAACCGGGTGGGGCGCAACGTGTTGGCGCTCAAGAAAGGGGCATCGGACGATATCGTCGCCCTGGTCGCCCACTACGACACGGCCGCCACCACCGTCGGAGGGGGGATGAAAAACGGCGCCGCCGTCGGGGTGCTCCTGGAACTCGCCCGCGTGTTTTCGGAAGTCCCGACGCAGCGGAGCTTCCTCTTCGCCTTTACCGACGGGGGGGAATGGGGGAGCGCCGGCGCCGTGGATCTGGCGGCCCAATATCCGCTCAAGGGAGGCATCGTCGCGGTCCTCTCGCTCGACCATGTGGCGGCGGGAGAGCTGGCCGCTTTCCGCCTGGGAGCGGCCGGGCGGAGGACGGGGTACGCGCCCCCGTGGCTGCGCCGCCTGGCAGCGGAGGCCGCCTCCGCCCAGGGCCTCGGCGTGCAGCAATCTTCGGGGCTCGGGGAAACGGTCGAGCGGGCGCTCGCGGTTCCCCGCTCGGACCAGGGACCGTTCCTCGAGGCGGGCATCCCCGCCATCAACCTCGGGAGCGTATCGGCGGACCCCGCCCGCGCTCGGGAGCTGTTCCACACGCCCGGCGACAGCGTCGCCAACATCAGGGCAGGGAGCGTGCGCGCCTTCGGCCTGGCCGCCGAACGGATCGCGCGCACCCTGGACGAGGCGCCGGAGATCCCCCGCGAAGCGCCCGACGCCTTCCTCCTAAGAGACGGGGAATTCCTGGCGCTCCCCTGGGTCAGGGTCGTCCAGCTGTTGTGGTTTCTGCCGCTCGGTCTCTTCATCTGGCGGCGCCTCGCAGGCGCGCGGCCCCGGTTCGACGCCGCCCAGGTCTCGCGGGAACTTTGGGCGGTAGCGGCCACCTTCCTCCCCTTCCTGGTCCTTTTCCTCGGCATCCGGCTGACGGGGGCGCTGCGCCTCCTGCCGGTGTATCCCCTCTACCCGGCGACGGCGCTCGATCCCGTCCTCGTCCACCCGGACTGGAAGGTCCTCGGGGCCATTGTCGCCGCCGCCACCCTCATCGCCTTCACCTCCTGGGTGGTGTGCCGGTATGCGCTGAAAGAGTGGCCCCGGCCGCGGTACGCGGCCTCGAAAGGGGTGCTGCTCGCGCTCCTCGTCGTCGTCGTCGCCCTGGCTTTCATCCGCAATTCCCACTGGGCGTGGATCTTTCTGCTGCTCCCCGCGTGGTTGTGGACCCTGATCGGGCGCGCGCCCTCGACGAAGGGGAGGGCCCTCGGGATCGCGGGTATCCTGGCCGGCGCGGTTCCCTGCCTGCTGGTGCTGGGACGCCACGCGTCCGACCTGTACCTGGGGTGGAACTACCCCTGGTACCACGCGCTCGCCCTG
>CAZWXG010000039.1:19397-20586 GCA_964637825.1 uncultured Acidobacteriota bacterium | reverse complement strand
TTCGGTTAACAGCCGAATGCTCTACCATTGAGCTACTGAGGAGCAAAATGGCACGGGCAATAAACTAGCAATAACCCCGGGCGAAGTCAATGGAACATGTGGGCGCCGGGCGAAAAATCCTCGCCGCGGGGCGAAAAGATACTCGCCGCGGGGGCGAAAATTATCGCCAGTGGAGGATGACCTTCCCCGAGCGGCCGGTGCGCATCGCCTCGAACCCCCGCTCGAACTCCCCGGCGGGGAAGCGGTGGGTGATCACCGGCCGGATGTCCAGGCCGCTTTCGAGCATCACCGTCATCTTGTACCAGGTCTCGTACATCTCGCGGCCGTAGATCCCGCGCAGGGTGAGCATGTTGAAGATGACGGTGTGCCAGTCGATCTCGATCGGCACCGTCGGGATGCCGAGCAGGGCGATCTTGCCGCCGTGGCACATGCTGGCGAGGAGGGAGCGGAAGGCCTCGGGGTTGCCCGACATCTCGAGCCCCACGTCGAACCCCTCGCGCATCCCCAGGCGGCGCTGCGCTTCCTCCAGGGTGGCGGTGCGGATGTCGAGCGCCTCGGTCACCCCCATCCGGCGCGCCAGTTCCAGGCGGTACTCGTTGCGGTCCGTGATCACCACGTAGCGGGCGCCCGCGTGGCGCGCCACGGCGGCGGCCATGATCCCGATCGGGCCGGCCCCGGTGACGAGCACGTCCTCCCCCAGCACGTCGAAGGCGAGCGCCGTGTGCACCGCGTTGCCGAACGGGTCGAAGATGGCGGCCACGTCCCGGTCGACGGTGTCCTTGTGGTGCCAGACGTTGGTCATCGGGACGGAGATGTACTCGGCGAAGGCGCCGGGGCGGTTGACGCCGATGCCGCAGGCGGCCTTGCACAGGTGCCTGCGCCCGGCCAGGCAGTTGCGGCAGCGGCCGCACACCACGTGCCCCTCGGCGCTGACCATGTCCCCGGGGCGGAAGTCGGAGACGTTGGAGCCGACCTCGACCACGTCCCCCACGAACTCGTGCCCCACGACCAGGGGCACGCGGATGGTGCTCTGCGCCCAGGCGTCCCACTCGTAGACGTGCAGGTCGGTGCCGCAGATGCCGGTGCGGTCGACCCGGATCAGCACGTCGTTGATGCCGATTTCGGGCTCGGGCACGTCCATGAGCCACAACCCCGGCCGGGCTTCCTTCTTCACCAGTGCTTTCATGGT
>CAZWXG010000039.1:0-19297 GCA_964637825.1 uncultured Acidobacteriota bacterium | reverse complement strand
CGTCCATGAGCCACAACCCCGGCCGGGCTTCCTTCTTCACCAGTGCTTTCATGGTTTCCCCCTTCGCGCCGCTCCGTCGATGAGCCGGACTGCGTTGATTGTACTCCACCGCCCGGCCGCCCGGCACAACCATTTGCGGCAATGGGGGGGTAGGGTTTCGCACTTCTCAAACCCCCCGGGGTCGCTTATGATAGAGGGTGCCGCCTGGATCCCTGCCGGACCGGGACGGCGCTGCCTGTCGGTATGAGATTGCCGTATGCACAGGCATCTTACTCGAAAGGAGAAGATAGCCATGACCTCAAGCGATTCCGCGTCCGCGGGAAAGAAAATCACCACGCACACCCTGCAGGCGAAGAAGATGCGGGGGGAGCCGATCACGATCCTGACCGGCTACGACTACTCGACCGCGGTGGCGCTCGACCGTTCGGGCATCGACGCCATCCTGGTCGGGGACTCGCTCGGGATGGTCGTCCTGGGATACGAGAACACCCTGCCGGTGACCATGCAGGACATGATCCACCACTGCCGCGCGGTCGCGCGCGGCGCCCGGCGGGCGCACCTGGTGGCCGACCTCCCCTTCATGACCTACCAGGGCTCCACCTCCGAGGCGCTGCGCAACGCGGGCAGCCTCATGAAGAAGGGGCGGATGGACGCCGTCAAGCTCGAAGGGGGGCGCGAGCGGGCGGCCGCCGTCAAGGCCATCGTCTCGGCCGGGATCCCGGTCATGGGACACCTCGGCCTCACCCCCCAGAGCGTGCACCAGCTGGGGGGGTGGCGCGTGCAGGGCAAGTCGGCGGCGGCGGCCCGGCGCCTGATCGAGGACGCCCTGATCCTGGAGGACGCCGGCTGCTACGCGGTGGTGCTCGAGGCGGTCCCCGCGGAAGTCGCGGGCCTCGTCACGCGGCGGCTGTCGATCCCCACGATCGGCATCGGCGCCGGGGCCGCCTGCGACGGGCAGGTGCTGGTGGTGCACGACCTGCTCGGGCTCTTCGACCGCTTCACCCCCGGTTTCGTGAAGAAGTACGCCGACCTCTGCTCCGAAATGCAGCGTGCGTTCGGGGAATACATCGGGGACGTGCGGGAGCGCCGGTTTCCGGCCGCCGAACATTCCCACACCATGGATGCCCAGGAATTCCGCGACCTGGTGCGCGGGATCGACATGCTGGAGTCGGGGCCGGAAGCGGACGACAAACTGCCCAGCCGCTTTCACTGACGCGGCCGGGATCGAGGAGCCCGGATGCGAGTCACCATTTTCGGCACCGGCGCGCTCGGGTGCCTGTTCGGGGCGCGGCTGGCCCCGGTGGCCGGGGTCACCCTGGTGGGGACCTGGACGGAGGCGCTCGCGGCCATCGGCGCCCGCGGGATCCTCCTCGAGGAGGGGGCGGAGAGCCGGACCGTCCGGGTGGGCACGGCGCGGCTCGGGGAAGAGGTCCCGGCGGCCGACCTCGTGCTCGTGCTGGTGAAGTCGTGGCAGACGGACAGGACCGCCCCCCACCTGGGCCCCGCGCTCCGGGAGGGGGGAGTGGCGCTCACGCTCCAGAACGGGCTGGGCAACCTCGAACGGCTCGGCCCGGGGGTCTCGGCCGGGGTGACCACGGAGGGGGCCGCGCTCCTGGGCCCCGGGCACGTGAGAGCGGGGGGAGGCGGGCCCACCGTCGTGGCGGCGCCGGAATGGGCGGCCGGACTCCTCCGGCGGGCGGGGTTCGATGCCCGCAGTTGCGCCCCCGGGGAGGTCGAGGCGCAGCTGTGGGGGAAACTCGCGGTCAGCTGCGGCATCAACGCCCTGACCGCGCTGCTCGGGGTGCCGAACGGCGAACTGCTGGCGCGGCCGTCGGCGGCGGAACTGATGGCGCGCGCGGCGCGCGAATGCGCCGGGGTGGCCGAATCCGCGGGGATCCGGCTCCCGTTCGAAGACGCGGCGGCGGAGGCGCGGGCGGTGGCCGGGCGCACGGCCGCGAACCGTTCCTCCATGCTGCAGGACCTGCTCCGCGGCGGGCCGACCGAGTGCGACGCGATCCACGGGGCGGTGGCGGCCGAGGGGGCGCGCCGGGGGGTGCCGACCCCGGTCAACGGGATGCTCTGGCTGCTGGTGCGGGCAAGGACGGAAGGGAAGGGGAAAGCATGAGGGTGACGGAACATCTTGCGGAGCTGAGGGACATCCGCCGGTCCCTGCCGGGGATCTTCGGACTCGTCCCCACGATGGGGGCGCTGCACGAAGGGCACGCGTCGCTCGTCGCGCGCGCGCGCGCGGAGTGCGACGCGGTGGGGGTGAGCATCTTCGTCAACCCGGCGCAGTTCGGCCCCGGGGAGGACCTCGGCGCCTACCCGCGCCCGCGCGAGCGCGACCTCGCGTTGCTCGAAAGCCTGGGGGCCGACCTGGTCTGGACCCCCGGGGCCGCGAGCCTCTACGCGCCGGGCTACCAGACCTGGGTGACGGTCGAGGAACTCACGCGCCCGCTCGAGGGGACGTGCCGTCCCGGCCATTTCCGGGGGGTGGCCACGGTGGTGGCCAAGCTGTTCCACGCCTTCACCCCCGACCGGGCCTATTTCGGGCAGAAGGACGCCCAGCAGGTGGCCGTCATCCGGCGCATGGTGCGCGACCTCGATTTCCCCCTGGACGTGGTGGTGTGCCCGACCGTCCGGGAGCCGGACGGGCTGGCGCTGAGCAGCCGTAACGCGTATCTCGACGCGGAGGAACGCCGGGCGGCCGTCGTGCTCTTCCGGGCCCTGGGCGCGGCCCGGGCCCTGTACGACGGGGGGGAGAGGGGGGGCGCGGCGCTGCGGGGGGCGATGCGGGCGGAACTCCGCTCGGAGCCGCTCGCAGAGGAGGAGTACGTCTCCGTCGCCCACCCGGAGACGCTCTCGGAACTCGACCGGGTGGAGGACGGGGCGCTCCTGTCGCTGGCGGTGCGCATCGGCCGGACGCGCCTGATCGACAACCTGGCGCTCGAGGGGAGCGGGAGGTAGCCATGTTTCTCGCCGTGGATATCGGAAACACCAGCATCACCCTGGGGCTGTTCCAGGCCGAAACGCTGGGCGCCCGCTGGCGCCTGGCCTCCGACAACGAGCGCACCTCGGACGAATACGGGCTCCTCGTCGCGCAGCTGCTCGAGCGCGCGGGGGTCTCCTGCCGCGAGGTGGGGGGGATCGCGATCGCGTCGGTGGTGCCGCCGCTGACGGGCACCTTCCAGCGCGCCTGCCGCGAATACCTGCACGCCGAACCCCTCGTCGTGGACGCCGGGACCCGGACGGGGATCCCGGTGCGCTACGAGGACCCGAAACAGGTGGGGGCCGACCGGGTGGTCAACGCCGTGGCCGTGCGCCGCATCTACCGGGGCGCGGCCTGCATCGTCGATTTCGGCACGGCGACGATCTTCGACGCCATCTCGGCGGAGGGGGAATACCTAGGGGGCGCCATCGCCCCGGGGATCGGCATCGCCTCCGACGCCCTGTTCCGCAGGGCGGCCAAGCTCCCGAGGGTCGAGCTCACCCGCCCCCCCTCGGCCATCGGCCGCAACACCGCCCACTCCCTGCAGTCCGGGCTCCTGTACGGCTACGTGGGGCTGGTGGAGGGGATGGTCGCACGCTTCCGCGCCGAGCTGGGGCCCGGGATGAAGACCATCGGGACCGGGGCGCTGGTGGAGACCATCGCCAGGGAGACGCGCGCGATCGACATCGTGGAGCCCTGGCTGGCGCTGGAGGGGCTGCGGATCCTCTACCACCTGAACCGCACCCCCGGCGCCTGACCCCCTAGCGGACCCCCCTGGCGGGGCTCATGCGGTTGAGCTGCTCGAGAAGGATCTCGGCGTCCTTCGGGACCGGGTCGGTCGGGTACAGCAGCAGGTCGCGCGGCTTCACCTCCCGCCCGTACAGGACGTGGTTGGCGTCCCGGTCGGGACGCACGGCGCTCCCCTTGACCGTCAACCCCCCGAACAGCCCGCGCGCGCGGGCGTAGGCGAGGATCTCGGCCGACATCCAGGCGTCGGTTTCCGCCGAGGCGGTGCGCCCCACGGGGCCGGCGGCGACGCTGACGTCGGCCCCCAGGGTGAACTTGCTGTCGAGCAGGCTGGCCATCCCCGACAGGTTCATGATCACCAGCACCAGGTCCACGCTCTGGGCCCCCAGCTGCAGCCCGAAGCTCCCCCCCTTGAGCGAAAACATGCTCGGGGCGCTCCACGGGCCGGCGCCGTTGTCGAGGCGGCAGGACATGAAGCCCTTGCCGTAGGCGGCGCCGAAGATGAAGCCCCCCTTCTTGAGCCCGGGGATGACGGCGACGCACGCGCTCTTGTCGAGCAGGTCCTGCGGGATGCCGCTGTCGGGGGCCGCGGCGATCTCCCGGAGCACGATGGCGCCGCGCACCACGCGGTCGTGGACCTCGGTCGCGGCCTGAAGCGGCAGGGCGCAGAACAGGACGACGAGGACGAAGAGCAGGGTTCTTTTCACGGTGCCTCCTTCATGGGTGTACGGGAAGGGTATCACACCCGCGCGGCCGATCGAAGGGGGACAAAAAAAGGCGCGGAACCCACCCGTTCGGGGGAGTGGGTGTCCGCGCCCGATCTGTCGGCCGTTACGCCCGGGACTTGAAGGAGAAGAACTCCGACACGTTCTCCCGGAGCAGCTGCGGGAATGACTTGTCCAGGTAGGAGCGGATCGAAACGTAGCACTCGTCGCAGGTGTTGCAGCGCGTGAACTCACGGACCATGCGCGCCTGTTCGTGCAGGGCGAAGCGCTGGAACTGCATCGAGCAGGGCTGCAGCCAGCCGTCGCTCGTGACGACGAGCCAGCGCAAGCCCGCCTTGCACGCAGGCACGCCGCCGCGGTGGAAGTAGGCGCTGGTGGCGTCGAGCGTCGACGCGTTGTTCGTGATCCAGTGGGAGTCGTCCATGCGCTCCTTGATCCTGGCCAGGCCCCGGTCCAGGACCGCCAGCTGGTCGGCCGAGGTGAGGAAATGGTCGCGGCACCCGGTGCGGCGCGGCGAGTAGGCGCTGTAGTTGACGTTGACGCCCCATTCCGCCACGCGGTCGGCGATGGCGTTGATCTCCCCGACGTTGGCGGCGGTGATGCAGTTGTTCATGACGATGTCGTCGAAGCCGTGGGCCGCCGCCTTGGGGACGATCTCGGAGAGATGGCGGTACAGACCCGGCAGCCCGCGGAACTCGTCGTGGCGCTCATCGGGGAAGTCGAGGCTGACGCAGAATTCGTCCACCCCCACCCGGCGCAGGCCCAGGTAGCGCTCCTCGGTCATGTGGGACCAGTTGGAGACCAGGATGAGGTAGGGAAGGCCCGAATCCGACTTGATGTTGCGGATCACCTCTTCGAGGTCCGCGCGCATCAGGGGCTCCCCTCCGGAGACCTGCACGACGCAGGGACGGAGCACCTTCATGTATTTCCGGTACTCGGCGGGCTTGAGGTCCCGCGACATGTCCCGGGGCCCTCCGTGGTCGCAATGCTTGCAGTAGCAGGTGCAGGCGTCCGTCACTTCGAAGGAAACCACGATCGGCCGCTGCGCCAGCCAGTTCATCGATCCCTGCCTGATGATGCGCAACGACTCCCCCAAGGGGACTTTTCGCATAATAACAGCCTCCGGAACTGTGGGCCGATTCACTCAGCCCGATATCCTAGCAGAACCGCTCGACAGAATGCAAGCGGCTGTGACGTTGGTATTTATACGGGTCATCGACCGGCGGCGGCGCCGTTCCGGCGGTGGCGCCGTTCCGGCGGTTGCGCCGTTCCGGCGTATGCGCGCTCAGCGTCGCGCGTCGGGCGGTTTTTTCGCGGTGCGCTCCCGGTTTTCGCAAAAGTCCTTCAGCTCCAGGAGGACCGAATTCCACCCCTCGGCCAGGAATGCCAGGGTCTCCTCGTCGGTGGGCGCGTCGTCGCGGTCGGTCATGACGAGTTCGGTCATCCCCGACTTGGACCGGATTTCGTAGCTCAGGGTGTGCCGCGACGGGGGGTCTCCCCCCTGGCCGTCGTCGGTCCAGACGAGGTCCATCCCCCGCCCGGGTTCGAGGCGCGTAATGAGTGCCCGCCCCTTGCGCCGCGCCTTCCCGTGCTGCCACTGCGCGAGCAGTTCCCCCCCCTCGCGCGGGTCGCACGACGCCTTGTCGCAGAACCAGTGGGAGAGCGGGCCCGGTTCGATCAGGGCGCGGTAGACGGTCTCGGCCGAAGCCTGGATCCACACTTTTTTCGTTATCCCGTTTTCGGGAGCCCCCTCTAGGCGTGCCACTCGCGTTCCCCTCTGAGCAAAGATTCCGGTTTCATCTCGGGCAAACCCACACAATACCAGATGCGCCGCCCGTGCACCAGTCCGGCGCGGTTTCGCGCCCGGCGCGGGCCTGTTTCGGTGGAACCCGCATGACGAAGCGTGTATGATGAACGCTATCGACAATCGAAAAACCGGAATAGGAGCACTATGCACAAGAGAATCACCTGGATGGTCGTCCTCATCGCGCTTTTTGTGCTTTTCGGCGGGCTGTCTTTCGGCGTGGGGCTGTACTTCGATTACCTCTGGTTCGTGGAACTGGGGAAGACGGCCGTGTTCACCACGGTCCTGTACGCCAAGAGCATGCTGGGGAGCGGCACCCTGCTCGTCGCCTTCCTGTTCCTCTACCTCAACCTCCTGTTCGCCAACCGCGGCCCCGGGCAGATCGAAATCGGCATCCCGACCCCCGCCGGGCAGATCACGGCCTACCGGGTCGAGCCCGAAACCGTGCGCCGCTTCGCCGGGCTGGCCTCGCTCGCCATAGGATTTCTGATCGGAGTCGGGTACGCGGCCAACTGGGAGCGGGTCTGGCGCTGGCTTCACCGCGTCGACTTCGGATCGACGGACCCGGTCTTCGGCCGCGACGTGTCCTTCTATTTCTTCTCCCTCCCCTTCCTGCGCGACGTGGTGCGTTTCGGCCTGGTCCTCGGCATCCTCGCCCTGATCGGCGTGCTGGTACTGTACTACTTCAAGGGGGCGCTCAACTGGGGCCAGCTGCGCGGGAGCGCGGGGCGCAGCCGGCCGAGCGTCCACGTGTCGCTCCTGGCGGCGCTGGTTTTCGCCCTGCTCGGGGCGAGCGCCTACCTCGACCGGTTCGAGCTTCTCTACGGCACGCACAACGTGTTTTCCGGGGCCGGGTACGCCGACCTGCACGCGCGCCTGCCGATGCTCGGCCTGCTCGCGCTGGCGGCGCTCGCGGGGGCCCTGCTGTGGGTCGCCAACGCGTTCCTGAAGGGGAACCGCGCGGGGCTGGTCGCCGTCGCCCTCTACCTCGTGGTGATGTTCGGCGGGAACCTCTACCCCGCCTTCCTCCAGAAATTCTTCGTCGATCCCAACGAGCTCGACAAGGAAAGCCCCCAGATCGCCCATAACATCCGGGCCACGCTGGAGGCCTACAACCTCGACGCGGTCGAGGAGCGCGACCTGTCGGGCGACACCGCGCTCACCGTCCGGGACATCGAAAGCAACTCCGCCACCATCCAGAGCATCCGGCTGTGGGACCACGAGCCGCTGCTCGACGCCCTCAAGCAGATCCAGGAGATCCGGACCTATTACGATTTCGTCTCGGTCGACAACGACCGCTACCAGGTCGACGGCCAGCTGAAGCAGCTGATGCTCTCGGCGCGCGAGCTGAACAGCACGAGCCTCCCGGAGCGGAACTGGATCAACGAACACCTCAGCTACACGCACGGCTACGGGATCGCCGTGGGGCCGGTCAACCGGATGACCTCGGAAGGGTTGCCGGTGCTCCACGTGCAGAACATCCCGCCGGAGTCCTCCTACCCGCTGCTCGAGGTGGACCGCCCCGAAATCTATTACGGCGAATTGACGAACAGCTACGCGCTGGTCAACACCGGGCAGAAGGAATTCGATTATCCTTCGGGCGAGGAAAACGTCTACGCCAACTACCAGGGAAAGGGTGGGGTGCGGGTCCAGTCCCTGCTGCGCAAACTCCTGTTCGCCTTCTATTTCCGCGACGCCAACATCGTGCTGTCGCCGCTGGTGACCCGGGACAGCCGTTTCCTCTACTACCGGAACATCCGGGAGCGCATCAACCGGGTGGCGCCCTTTCTGATGCTGGACCAGGACCCCTACACGGTCATCTCCGACGGGAAGCTCTACTGGATCCAGGACGCCTACACCGTTTCCGACCGCTACCCCTACTCCACCCGCACCACCGGCGTGGGCAACTACATCCGCAATTCGGTGAAGGTGGTGGTCGACGCCTATAACGGCGACGTGGACCTGTACGTGTCCGACGCCGAAGACCCGGTGATCAAGGTCTACCAGAAGATCTTCCCCGGGGTCTTCCGCCCGCTTGCGGAGATCCCCGAGGAACTCCGGCGGCATCTGCGCTACCCCGAGGATATCTTCACGGTGCAGACCTACATGTACTCGGTCTACCACATGGGGGCCCCGCAGATCTTCTACAACAAGGAGGACCTGTGGCAGGTGCCGGCGCTCGCGACCGCGGGCACGGAAAACCCGATGTCCCCCTACTACACGATCATGCGCCTGCCCCAGGAGGAGCGGGAGGAGTTCATCCTGATGCTCCCCTTCACCCCGGGACGGAAGGACAACCTGTCGGCGTGGATGGTGGCGCGCAGCGACGGGGAGCACTACGGCAAGCTGGTCGTCTACCGCTTCCCCAAGCAGAAGCTGGTCTACGGGCCGCGGCAGATCGTCGCCCGGGTCAACCAGGACGCCGAGATCGCGCGCCAGATCTCGCTCTGGGACCAGCGCGGGTCCCAGGTGATCCAGGGGAACCTGCTGATCATCCCCATCGAGGAGGCGCTGCTGTACATCCGCCCCCTCTACCTGCGGGCCCAGAACGGCAAGATCCCGGAACTCAAGCGGGTGATCGTCGCCTACGAGAACCGGATCGCCATGGAGGAGACGCTCGAGGCCGCCATCGGCCGGATCTTCGAGGGGGAATACTCCTTCGCGGCGGGTGAAGCGCGCCTGGCCGAGGAATCGGCGGGGGCGCCGCCGCGGGCGCCGGCCGAGGGCCTCGGCCTGGTCGAAGCGGCCGGGGAAGCCTACCGGCGGGCCGTCGCGGCCCAGCGCCAGGGGGATTGGGCGAAGTACGGGGAGGAACTCCGGAAGCTGGGGGCCGCCCTCGAGGAACTCAAACAGGCGCGGGACAGCCGGCCCGCCCCCGAGCCGTAGGGAGGGAGCGGTCATGGCCGCCACGCAATCGTTCGACATCACCTCGGGCTGCGATCTGCAGGAGGTGGACAACTCCGTCAACCAGGCGATGAAGGAGATCCGCCAGCGCTACGATTTCAAGGGGCTCAAGGTCGACATCGAGTTCCGGCGCGGCGAGAACAAGCTGGTGGTGCGGGCCCCGGACGAGTTCAAGCTCCGGGCGGTCTGGGACGTGCTCCAGGAGAAGATGGTGCGGCGCCAGGTGCCGCTCCGGAACCTCCAGCACGGCACGCCCCAGCCCGCCGCGGGGGGGACGGTGGTCGAGGAGGTGAGCCTGCAGCAGGGGATCCCGTCCGAGACGGCGCGCGCCATCGTGAAATTCATCAAGGAACAGAAGCTGAAGCGGGTCCAGTCGGAGATCCAGGGGGACCAGGTGCGCGTCTCCTCCCCCTCGCGCGACGACCTGCAGACCGTGATGCGCCTGATCAAGGAGAAGGAGTTCCCGATCGAACTCAAGTTCGGCAACTACCGCTCCCAGTGACGCCCCCGGGCCCCTACCTGAGCCGCCCCAGGATTTCCTCGAGGGCCTCCCGGGAGGGGCGCGCCCTTTCGGGGGGGAGCGCCGCCAGGGGCTCCTCTTCGAGGTGCAGCACCTCCGTGAAGTCCGGTTTTTCGGTGTTGATGTAGAACAGCCCGGTCAAAAACGGCCCCCCTGCCGCCGATTCCCCCAGCTGCGCGAGTGCCGCCCCCCGGTCGCTCGGGTCGTATTCCCGCCCGAGCTTGCCCAGCGTGAGGCGGGAGCCGTCGGGGAGCGCGATCTCCCTGGTGGCGCCCGCGGCGTCGTTTGCCGGGGCCGCCTCGAAGTAAGGGACAAACCCCACCTCGTGCAGCCACTCCTGGGCCCCCTTCAGGTAGGGGTAGCTCTTGGTCGACCCCTCGTGGTTGTTGAAGGTGACGCAGGGGGAGAGGACGTCGAGAAACGCCGTCCCGCGGTGGCCGATGGCCCCCTTGATGAGCGCCAGCAGCTGCCTGGGGTCCCCCGCGAAGGCGCGCGCGACATAGCCGCACCCGAGTTCGATCGCCAGGGCGCAGCAGTCGACGGGGGGGAGTTCGTTCGCGACCCCCCCCTTTCTGCGCGACCCCCGGTCCGCCGTGGCCGAGAACTGCCCCTTGGTCAGCCCGTAGACGCCGTTGTTTTCCAGGATGTAGATCAGGGGGATGTTGCGCCGCAGGGCGTGCACGAACTGCCCCATCCCGATCGAGGCGGTGTCGCCGTCGCCGCTGACGGCCACCCCCTTCAGGCGGCGGTTGGCCAGGAGCGCGCCGGTGGCCACCGAGGGCATCCGGCCGTGGACGGAGTTGAAGCCGAAGGAGCGCCCCAGGAAATAGGCGGGAGTCTTGGAGCTGCACCCGATGCCGGAAAACTTGGCCACCCCCGCCGGGTCGATCCCGTATTCGTAAAAGGCGCGCATGATCTGGCTGGAGACGGCGTCGTGGCCGCAGCCGTTGCAGAGGGTGGAGGGGCGTCCCTTGTACGCTTCCATCGTCAGGCCCGCGCGGTTCGGTGCCCCGACCTTCCGTGCTTCAGGCGCCATCTCCCCCCCTTTCCTGGTCGAGGATCGCTTCGGCGATCGTACGGGCGTCGACGGGGAGGCCGTCGCAGTGGAGGACCGACCGCAGCCGGGCGGCGGTGGCGGGGAATTCGATCTGCAGGATGGCCCGCATCTGCCCGTCCCGGTTCTGTTCGACGACGTAGACCCGCTGGCAGCGCTCGAGGAACCGCCCGGTTTCCTCCCCGGGGGGGAGGGCGCACAGGCGCAGGTAGGCGGAGTCGAGGTCGTGTTCCTCCCGCAGCCGGTCGCGCGCCTCCTCCACCGCCGCGTGCGTGGAGCCCCAGGCGACGATGCCGATCGCCCCGTCGCCCCCCTCCTCGACGACGGGGGGGGGAAGGGAAGCGACGGCCCCGCGGATCTTGAGCGCGAGCCGCTCCATCAGCCGGGCGTAGTCCCCGGGGCGCTCGCTGTATTCGGCCTGCGGGTTGTGGCCGCTGCCGCGGGTGAAGTAGGGGGCCGCCGGGTGCCGGTTTCCGGGCAGGGTGCGGGGGCAGACCCCGTCGCCGTCGGAGTCGAGGTAGCGGGCGAAGCCCGCCATCGCCTCGAGATCCGCCTCCCGGAGCACCTTGCCGCGGTCGAGCGGGATGTGGTCGGGGTAGGGGAACTCCTCCGCGACCCAGTCGTTCATCCCCAGGTCGAGGTCGCTCATGCAGAAGACCGGGGTCTGGAAGCGCTCGGCCAGGTTGAACGCCAGCTGGGCGAATGCGAAGCACTCCCCGGGGGTGGCCGGCAGGAGCAGGAGGTGGCGCGTGTCGCCGTGGCTGAGAAAATAGCAGGAGAGCAGGTCCCCCTGGCTCGTGCGGGTGGGGAGCCCCGTCGACGGTCCGAGGCGCTGGACGTCCCAGACGACGGCGGGGATTTCGGCGAAATAGGCCAGGCCGGAGAACTCCGCCATCAGGGAGATGCCGGGGCCCGAGGTCGCCGTCATGGCGCGGGCGCCCGCCCACCCGGCGCCGACGACCATGCCGAGGGCCGCCAGTTCGTCCTCGGTCTGCACGATGGCGAAGGACGCCTTCCCGGTGTCGGGGTCGGTCCGGAACTCGCTCATGAACCCCTGCAGCTGCTCCATCAGGGAGGTGGAGGGGGTGATGGGGTACCACGAAGCCACGGTGCACCCCCCGAACATCGCCCCCAGGGCCGCGGCGCCGTTGCCGTCGATGAGGATCCGGTCGCGGGTCCGGGCGCGCGGCTCGAGGCGGAAGGGGTCGGTTTTTTCCAGGTGCCGCGCGGCGAAAGTCCGTCCCGCTTCGAGCGCCCGGAGGTTGAGGTCGAGGGCCCCGGGCTTGTTCGGGAACTGCCTCCGGATGGCCGCTTCCAATTCGCCGGGGTCGATGTCGAGGAGGCGGGCCAGGGCGCCCACGTAGACCATGTTGGCCAGGAGCTTCCGGAGCCGGAAATCGGCCGTAACCTCGCCCGCCAGGCGGGCGCAGGGGACTTCGTAGCAGTGGATGTCGGTGCGCAGCCCCCCCAGGCCCAGTTCCGACTCCGCCACGAGCGCCCCGCCCGGCCTGACCGCGAGCGCGTCCTCGCGCGCCGTCTGCGGGTTGAGGGCGACGGCGATGTCGATGTCGGCCTTGCGCGCGGCATAGCCCCGTTCGCTCACCCGGATGGCGTACCAGGTGGGGAGCCCCGCGATGTTGGAGGGGAAGATGTTCTTGCCGCTGACCGGGATCCCCATCCGGAAGATCGCCCGCATCAGGATCGCGTTGGCCGACTGGCTCCCGGAACCGTTCACGGTGGCGACCTGGAGGCTGAAATCGTTGATGACGGAACCGGCGTTAGGTCTCTGCGAAGTCTGTTCCATAGATCCCGACGGAAAAGGGCGCGACGGCCCGGGCAACCGGGAGCAGTCTATCATAAAAGAGGGGGGCGAAACCACGGCGGCCTGAGGAGGGCTTACCGCTCCTTCCCGTCGAGGCCGAACCAGCGCATCCACTCCGCGACGTCGACCGCCTCCTCGGAGCGCTTCCGGGTGAGGCCGGGGCGCGGGGGGCGGGAGCGCATCTTCGCGGCGAACGCGGCCCAGTCGAGGGTCGAGGCGCCGGCGCGACGGCAGCGGGCCCCGAGTTCCAGGTCGTTGGTGACGACGGTGATCTCCCCGGGGCGGGCGGCTTCCCTGAGGCGGCGGACGATGGCCGCGTCGGCCGATTCGGGCGCGGCGTAGCGCACGGCGACCCCCGGGGGGAGGGAGGACCGCCCGGGGTCGTCCCCGTCGAAATAGACCAGCAGCCGTCCGCCCCCGGCGCTGCGGTAGGCGGCCAGCGCCGCCAGGAACTCCCGCCGCGGGCTCGGGTCGGCGGCGGCGGCTGCGGCCGACTGCCCGATCAGGTTGTTGCCGTCAAACCAGTAAGGCATGCCGACAGCATACAACGCC
Organism: uncultured Acidobacteriota bacterium; assembly: GCA_964637825.1. Classification (GTDB taxonomy): domain Bacteria; phylum Acidobacteriota; class UBA6911; order UBA6911; family UBA6911; genus UBA6911. The sequence goes on along the minus strand of CAZWXG010000039.1, from coordinate 6,180 downwards.
AAAACCTGGACATCCACCTTTTGCCCCAAAACGGCGATGAGCAAATCATGGACATCCACGTTTTGCCACAAAAGGTGGATGTCCAGGATTTGGGGTGGGCTGTGGCAAAACGTGGATGTCCAGAATTGTGTTCGGGCGGGGGGCGGTTGCGGGTATCCTTCCTGCATGGGCAAGGACTACGTGGAGGTGCGGTTGCGCGCCGTCGTGGACGCGGGGGAGATCCTGGCGCTGATCGACGGGGGGGAGGAACTGGGGGCCTGGGAGGGGGAGGACGGGGTGGTGCGCCTCTTCTGGCCGGTAGAGGCGTGGGACGGCGCGGCGCGGGCCGGGCTCGAGCGGGCGCTCGACGCGCTCGGCGTCGACGCGGGCGCCCTGGAGGTGGAGCCGGTGCCGGACCGGGACTGGAACGCCGCCTGGGCGGCGTCGCTCGAGCCGATCCGGCTGGGGCGCCGCATCCGCGTCCGCCAGAGCTGGCACGAGCCCGACCCCGCCTTCACCGGCATCGAACTGGTCCTCGACCCGCAACGCGCCTTCGGCACCGGGCATCACGCGACCACCCAGCTGGTCGTCGAGTGGCTCGAGGAGCATGTCCGCGGCGGGGAGAGGGTGCTCGACATCGGCACCGGGAGCGGCATCCTGGCCATGGCCGCGCTCCGGCTCGGGGCAGAGAGCGCGCTCGGGGTGGACAACGACCCGGAGGCCATCGAGTGCGCGCGCGGGTACGCGGCCGTCAACGGTTTCGGCCCGGAACTCGAGCTGCGCGCCGCGTCCTTCGAAGGGTGCGCGGGGCAGGGGGGCGACCTCCTGGTCGCCAACATCGACGGCCGCACGCTCCCCGCGCTCTGCCCCCTGTTGCCGCGCCTGCTCGGGGAGACGGGGATCGGCTGCCTTTCGGGGCTCCAGGAGCAGGACGAGGAGGAGATCCGCGCGGCGCTCGCCCGGGCGGGGTACGCGGTCCGCTCCCGCCGCCGGCGCGGCGAGTGGCTGCTGCTCGGCTTCGCGCGCGCCGGGGCGTGAGCCCAAAATGACCACGGATTTTTCCTCCCGGCTATGCTACTCTTGAAGGTCGTGTTTTGAAGGTAGGCCCCCCTGAGAACTGGAGGGTTTGTTTGTTGCTGCGTGGCTCAGAGAATGGTCCCAGGCGCTCGTTTTCGGGAGCGGATCCGCATTTCCCCTTCGGTTTCGGTGGCAATCCCCTATTTTCGCGAGAGGTGGTCGATGAGTGACATCAACTTTGAAAAACTGAGAGCCATCGTCGGGGAAGCGAACGTCCTCTGCGACCCGGCCGATCTCTACGTCTACGGCTCCGATTCGAGCGTCCACGAGGGAATGCCCCAGGCGATCGTGCGCCCGACGACGACCGAACAGGTGCAGGGATTGCTGCGCTACGCCGACGAGGAGCGGATCCCGGTGATCCCGCGCGGTTCCGGCTCCGGCATGTGCGGGCAGGCCGTGCCGGTCCGGGGGGGGATCATCCTGGACATGAAGGGGATGAACCGGATCCTGGAGATCAACCCGCAGGACGGCTACTGCCGGGTGGAGCCGGGGGTGGTCGACGACGACCTGAACAAGGCGCTGAAGCCCCACGGGGTCTTCTACCCCCCGACCCCCGCCTCGAGCGTGGTCGCGACCATCGGCGGGGAGATCGCCAACAACGCCTCCGGTACCCGTTCGGTCAAGTACGGCGCCGCGCGCGACGCCATCCTCGCGATGAAGGTGGTCCTGGCCGGCGGCGAACTGGTCTCGCTCGGGGCGACCACGCGGGTGGCGGCGAGCGGCTACCCGCTCGAGCGCCTCATGGTGGGTTCGGAGGGGACGCTGGGCGTCATCGTCGAGGCCACCCTGCGCTTCGTGCCCATCCCCAAGCTCCGCTGCCTCGGGATCGCCATGTTCAACGTGCTCGGGGAGGCGGGGGACGCCATCAGCGAGATCATGGGGAGCGGGTGCCAGCCCTCGATGCTGGAGCTGGTCGACAAGATCGCGATCACGGCCGCCAACAAGGCGGAGAACCTGGGGCTCCCCGAGGTCGAGGCGATCCTGCTGTTCGAGGCGGACGGCATGGCCAAGGAGACGATCGACCCCGAGATCGAAAAATTCCGCACCATCTGCGAGCGCCACAACGGCTTCGGCCTCGAATTCAGCTACGACGAGAAGGAGCGCGCGCGGATCTTCGCCGCCCGCTCCAAGCTCTTCCCCTCGCTGTCGAAGTACGACGAGCGCCTGGCCTCGACGTCGCTGGCCGACGACATGGCGGTCCCCTTCTCCAAGATGGCCGAGACCGCCAACAAGATCCACGAAATCGCCGAGCGCAACGGCCTGGTCATGACCGCCTACGGCCACTGCGGCGCCGGCTGCATGCACACCAAGATCCTGATGGACACGGAGAAGGGGGCGCAGTGGGAGGCCGCCCGGCAGGCGGTCACGGAGATCTACGAATACGTCCGCTCGGTCGGCGGGACCACCTCCGCCGAACACGGGATCGGGCTGAGCAAGGCCGCGGCCTTCAAGCGCGAGAAGGCGTCGGTGCTCGGGCTGATGCGGGGCATCAAGAAGGTGTTCGACCCGAACAACATCCTGAACCCGGGGAAGCTGATGGACGGCCCGGAGGACTGGGTCGGCGAGACGCATTTGCGCTATCGGAAATCGTAAGCGGGAGCGACCATGAGTACGATGAACAAACTGGAAAAATGGCAGGGCGCGCTCAACAAGTGCATCCGCTGCGGCTACTGCTACGAGCACTGCCCGATCTACAAATCCACCCGGTGGGAGATCGACAGCCCGCGCGGGAAGCTGATCCTGCTCTACGGCCTGCTGAGCGGGGAGATCGAGCCGTCGGAGTACGTGGCGGGCAAGGTGATGGAGTGTTTCCACTGCGGCCGCTGCCAGAAGGCGTGCTCCTCCGGGGTCCCGATCCAGGACGTCTACCAGGACGCCCGGGAGCTGCTCCTCGAGGCGGGCTTCGACGTTCCCGGCACGACGTCGCGGACCGACACCGACGTCTGCGCCCTCTGCCTGAACTGCGTCCGGATGTGCAAGCACGAGGCGCGCAGTTTCGTGGACGGCCGCATCGTGACCGACGTGCTGAAGTGCCAGTCCTGCGGCAGCTGCCTGGACATCTGCCCCAAGCAGGGGGTGACCATCCGGCGCGGTTTCGGCACCAACCCCGACGAACTCGACCGGGAGGTGGCGGCGTTCTTCGCCGACGGGCGCAACCCGGAGGCCAAGGCCATCGTCTTCTCCTGCGGCTGGTCCAACTACCCCGGGATGCAGACGGCGAATTACGAGCCCGGCGCCGCGACGGCGGAGTACAAGGTCCTGGTGACCGTCTGCAGCGGCCGGATCCGGTCGGAGACCATCCTGTCGACCCTGGACGCGGGCGCCTGGGGGGTGCTCGTCGTCTCCTGCCCCGAGGAGGACTGCGAACACGGCGGGAGCCCGCGGGTGAAGGCGCGCCTGGAAGCCCTGATGAAGCCGCTCGCGGCGATCGGGGTCGACCCCGGGCGGGTGCGGGTGGCCGAGGTCGCGCAGGGGAACCCGAAAAAGTTCCTGGAGGTGACCCAGGCGTTCATGAAGGATATCCGGGCCCTGGGCCCGCTGCTGACAAGGAGCGAAGCATGATCCTGCGGCTGCCCTACGGGAAGGAAGGACACCTCGAGGCCGCCATCGACGAGGCGCGCATCGAGGGGATCATCGAACCGAACCGCGTCCCGATCGGGGACGAAGGGGAGGTGATCCGCCGGGCGCTGGAGCACCCGGTCGGATCCCCGCGCCTGGGCGCATTTCTCGCCGGCGCCCGGGACGTCCTCGTCATCGTCAACGACCCGACCCGGCCGACGCCGACGGCGCGGGTGCTCGATTTTCTCGAGCCGGAACTGGCGGGGCTGGAGGTCAGCTTCATCGTCGCCACCGGCGCCCACCGGGCTCCGACCCCCGAGGAGTACGTCGAGATCTTCTCCGAGCGGCACTACGCCCGCTACCGCGACCGCATCTTCGTGCACGACGCCCGCAAGAGCGAGGAGATGGTCTACCTGGGGACCTCCAAGAACGGGACCGAGATGAGGGTCAACCGCCGCGGGGTCGAGGCCGACCGCATCATCATCATCAGCTCGGTCGAGCCCCACTACTTCGCCGGCTACACCGGGGGGCGCAAATCGTTCCTTCCCGGGATCGCCGCCTTCGACACGATCGAGCAGAACCACAAGCTGGCGCTCAGGCGGGAGGCCTCGGCGCTGCGCCTCGAGGGGAACCCGGTCCACGAGGACATGATCGACGCCCTCTCGACGGTCAAGAAGGAGATCTTCGCCATCAACACCGTGCTCGACCGCGACCACCGGATCTACGCCGCCGCGGCCGGGGACATCTACGGCTCGCTCGAACCCGCGGTCGCCCGGGCCAACGAGGTCTTCGTCGCCGAAATCCCCCGCAAGGCCGACATCGTGATCTCGGTGGTGAAGTTCCCCTCCGACATCGACCTGTACCAGGCCCAGAAGGGGATCGACAACGCCAAGTACGCGCTCAAGGAGGGGGGGATCCTGCTCCTGGTGGCCAAGTGCCGGATGGGGATCGGGGACGAGTCGTTCGCCCGGCTGCTCGGGTCGGCCAGCTCCCCCGCGGACGCGCTCCGGCGCATCGAGGAGGGTTTCGTCCTGGGCTATCACAAGGCGGCGAAGATGGCCGAGATCGGCCTCTGGGCCCAGGTCTGGGCGGTGACCGACCTCGATCCGGCGTTCATGGAGAGCGTGTTCATCCGCCCGTTCGCCCAGCTGCAGGGGGCCGTGGACGCCGCGCTCGCGGAAAAGGGGCCGGACGCTTCGGTCCTCGTGCTGATGGACGGCAGCCTGACCATTCCCGTCGTCCGGGACCAGGCAAGGAGGTAGGGACATGATTGTGGCTGATTTGAAACCGATCGAAACCATCCTGGAGTACCTGGGGGAGCGAGAGCGCGTCCTGATCGCCGGCTGCAACGGCTGCGTCACGGTCTGCAACGCGGGGGGGCAGAAGGAGGTCGACATGCTCGCCCGGATCCTGGACCTGGCGGGGAAGAAAAGGGGGCGCCCCTTCCGGATCACGAAACTCACCGTGGAGCGGCAGTGCGACCCGGAATTCCTGCCCGAACTCCTCACCCTGGCCGGGGAGCACGACGCCGTCCTTTCCATGGCGTGCGGCGCCGGCGTGCAGCTCGTGGCCGAGCGCGCGGAAGGCCGGGAGGTTTTTCCCGCGCTGGACACCACCTTCATCGGCGTGGTCGAGGAGAAGGGGCACTGGGGGGAGCGCTGCCAGGCGTGCGGCGACTGCAAGCTGGTGCAGACCGGGGGGATCTGCCCGGTCACCCGCTGCTCCAAGAGCCTGATGAACGGCCCCTGCGGGGGGTCGCGCGACGGCAAGTGCGAGGTGGACCCCGCGATCCCCTGCGGCTGGAACCTCATCATCGACCGGCTGGAAGCCCTGGGGCGGCTCGACCAGTACGAGATCATCCAGGCCCCGGCCGACTGGTCCAAATCGCGCGACGGCGGGCCGCGCATGCTCATCCGCAAGGATCTCCAATAGAATTGCCGAGGGAAAACTCATGAGTCCAAGCAGGCTGCAGTCCGTACTGGAAGCAGGGAAATTCGCCGTGACCGCGGAGGCGGGACCCCCGCGGGGGCCGGACGCCGAAGTCGTGCGCCGCAAGGCGCGGCTGCTCAAGGGGAGCGTCGACGCCTGCAACGTCACCGACAACCAGACCAGCGTGGTGCGCATGGCGAGTCTGGCCGCCTGCCGCATCCTCGTCGAGGAGGGGGTCGAGCCGGTCATGCAGATGGTCTGCCGCGACCGCAACCGGATCGCGGCCCAGAGCGACATCCTGGGCGCGGCCGCCCTCGGGATTCCCAACCTCCTCTGTCTGACCGGGGACCACCAGAGCTTCGGGGACCACCCGCAGGCCAAGAACGTGTTCGACCTCGACTCCATCCAGCTGGTGAAGATCGCCCGCGACATGCGCGACGCGTCGCGCTTCGCGGGGGGGAAGGCGCTCGAGGGGAAACTCGAACTCTTCATCGGCGCCTCGGCCAACCCCTTCGCCGACCCGGCGAAGATCCAGGTCCCGCGCCTGGCCAAGAAGGTTGCGGCTGGAGCTGAATTTATTCAGACTCAATGCGTTTTTAACATTGAAAAGTTCAAGGAATGGATGAAGGGAGTCCG
>CAZWXG010000038.1:17013-20802 GCA_964637825.1 uncultured Acidobacteriota bacterium | reverse complement strand
TTATTTGAGGTAGTCGACGGCGTTGCGGAACAGGAGGAGGCCGAGGCCCTCCGCGGGCAGCGTGCCGTCGAGCTTCTGCAGCTCCCACTGCGGGTGGTTTTCCGGGTAGAGGTAGGCCTCCGGGTGCGGCATGAGGCCGAAGATGCGGCCCGAGGGGTCGCACAGGCCGGCGATCGCGTTCAGGCTTCCGTTGGGGTTGTGGGGGAATTCCTGCGTCGGCTGGCCCGTCGCGGGGTCGGCGTAGCGGCAGGGGACGCACCCGAGCGCTTCCAGCCGCTCGAGCAGGCGCCGGTCCAGGGTGAAGACCTTCCCCTCCCCGTGCCGGATCGGGAGGGGGAAATGGGTGAGCCCGCGGGTGAAGACGCAGGGGGAGGCGGGCTCGAAGCGCAGCGTCGACCAGCGGTTCTGGAAGGTGCCGCAGTCGTTCTGCACCACCGACAGGCGCTGGGAGAAATAATCGCGGTCGAGCCCCGGCAGCAGCCCCAGCTTCACCATGATCTGGAAGCCGTTGCAGACCCCCAGGATCAGCTTCCCCTCCCCGATGAAGCGCTCCAGCTCCCCGCTCAGCCGGTGCCGGGTGCGCAGGGCGAAGACGTGGCCCGAGGTCATGTGGTCCCCGTAGGAGAACCCCCCGATGAACATCAGGGCCGCGTAGTCGCGGAGGCGCCCGGGGTGCCGGACGAGATCGCTGAAGTGAACGAGGTCGGCCCGGGCCCCCGCCATCTCCCACGCGACCTTCGATTCGGCCTCGCAGTTGAGCCCGTAGCCCGTGATGATGCAAACCGGAATTTCAGATGCCATACAGGGTTTCCTTGAATGCGCGCCGGAGCGCTTCGGTTTCGACATCCACCACCGGGCGCCCCCCCGCCCCCGCGACGCGGAGCCGGCCGGAGGCGGTCACGGCGCCGACGCGGGCCAGCGGCAGCCCGCGCAGCAGCGCCTCGAGTTCGGCCGCGTCCCCGGGGGCGCAGCTGAGCACGAAACGGCTGTTCGATTCCGAGAAGAGCCGGGCGTCGTCGTCGAGCCCCTCCTCGCCGGGGACGGCACCCAGGTCGATCTCGGCACCCAGGTCGCCGCCGACGGCCGCGAGCGCCAGGGCCACCCCCAACCCCCCGAGGGTGGGGGTGTGGGACGAACGCAACAGGCCGCGGGAGGTGGCCTCGTTCATCGCCCGGTAGGTCTCGAGCGCCCGCTCGGTGTCGAGGGAGGGGAGCCGACCCCCGTAAGCCCCGGGCGTCCCCTGCTCGCGGGCGAGCAGCCGGTGGTATTCCGACCCCCCCAGTTCCGCGCGCGTGAGCCCCAGCACGTAGACGAAGTCCCCCGGGCGCTTGAAGCACATCGTCACCGCCGTCCGGACGTCGTCGATTTTGCCGATGGTCGAGAAGAGGACCGTGGGGGGGATGGAGATCTTCCGCCCGCCCCGGACCGAATCGTTCTTCATGCTGTCCTTGCCCGAGATCGCCGGCACCCCGTAGGCCGTGGTCGTGTCGTACAGGGCCTTGTTGGCGCGCACGAGCTGCGCCATCTTGTAGCGCCCGTCGGGCGTCTTGTCCGACTCGACCGGGTCGGGCCAGCAGAAATTGTCCAGCCCGGCGATGCGGTCGAGCCGCCCGCCGGCGCTCACCACGCGGCGCACCGCCTCGTCGATGACGCTCGACATCATCCCGTAGGTGTCGAGGTCCGAGTAGAAGGGGTTGATCCCCTCGGCCAGGACGATCCCCTCCACCGAACCGTGCTCCACCCTCATGACGGCGGCGTCGGAGGGGACGTCGCTGTGAACCCCGACGAAGGGTTTCACCACGCTGAGCCCCTTGACCTCGCCGTCGTACTGCCGCGACTTGAATTCCCGGGAGCAGACGTTGAGCGAACGGAGCATCTCGAGGAGGCGCCGGGTGCGCGGACCCCGGCGCGGCAGGCGCGGGGGGGCGATCCGCGGGGGTTCCCAGCGCGCCTCGAGCGTCAGGCGCGGCCCCCCCTCGTGCAGGAACTCGAGATCGAGGCTGGCCACCACCCGCTCCCCGTAGCGGACCACGAACAGGCCGGTGGAGGTGAAGGTCCCCAGCGCCGTCGCCTCCACCTCGCGCCGCCGCGCCAGCTCCACCAGTTCCTCCAGGCACTCCGGCGGGACCGCGAGCGACATCCGCTCCTGGGCCTCCGACAGGAGGATCTCCCAGGGCTGCAGCCCCTCGTACTTGAGGGGCGCCCGGGCCAGGTCCAGGTCCGCCCCCCCCGAAAGCCCGCTCATCTCGCCGATCGAGGAGCTCAGCCCCCCGGCGCCGTTGTCGGTGATCGCGCGGTAGAGCCCCCGGTCGCGCGCCTCGATCAAAAACTCGTACAGGTTGCGCTGGGTGATCGGGTCGCCGATCTGCACCGCCTGGGCCGGCGACTCCTTGCGCAGCTCCTCGGATGAAAAGGTGGCGCCGTGGATCCCGTCCTTGCCGATCCGTCCGCCGCACATGACGATGACGTCGCCCGGAAAGATCTCCTTGCGCTCCGACGGCCTCCCGCCGACCAGGCGCGGGATGCGGCCGACGGTGCCGCAGTAGACCAGCGGCTTGCCCAGGTAGCGTTCGTCGAAGCGTTCGAAGCCGCGGGCCCAGGGGATGCCGCTCTGGTTCCCGCCGTCGATGACCCCCTGGTGGACGCCGTCACGGACGCGGCGCGGGTGCATCAGCCCCTCCGGCAGCTCCCCGTCGTAGAAGGGGGACCCGAGGCAGTAGCCCCAGACGTTGGCCAGCAGCTCGCACCCCATGCCGGTCCCCATCGGGTCGCGGTTCACCCCCACGATTCCCGTGATGGCGCCGCCGTAAGGATCGAGCGCCGAGGGGGAATTGTGGGTTTCGACCTTGCAGGAGATGTTGTAGCGGTCGTTGAAGCGGATGATGCCGGCGTTGTCGCTGAAGACCGAAACCAGCCAGTCGATCCGCGCGCCGATTTTGGCGGTGGCGTCCCGGATGCAGGTCTTGAAGAGGGAGTCGATCCACTCCCCGGCGCCGGTCTCGTCCACGTAGTGCACGCGCGCGGCGAAGATCTTGTGCTTGCAGTGCTCCGACCAGGTCTGGGCGATGCACTCGAGTTCCACGTCGGTGGGGTCGCCGCCGAGCCCCAGCGCGGCACGCCGCCGCCGCACGGCGTCCGAGGCGAAATAGTCCCGGACGGCGTGCATCTCCTCGAGGCTGAGCGACAGGATCCCCTCCCGGCTGATGCGCAGGAGTTCCCCGTCCGGGACTCCCAGGTCGTAGCTGCCGACCCGGATGTCGGCCCGCTCCCGGACCGCCGGGACCTCCAGGTCGATGCCGGAGGCGGCCCACTCGGCGGGAGAGAAGATCCGGATCGTCTGGATGAGGGGGTTGGCCAGCAGGTCCCGGGACAGGTGTTCCACGTCGGGGCGCGTGAGCGCGCCGCGGAAAAAATACTGGACGGAGGTGTAGACCGACTCGTGCCGGCCCAGGGGGCGGTCGAGCAGGTCGCGCGCCACGGCGCAGGCGGTCGAGCCGACATTGTCGGTCACCCCCGGCCGATAGCCCACCTCGACCATCCAGTCGAAACGGGGGGGACGGAGCCGGCCCGCGGCGGAGCGGCTGATGACGGGGTCCGTGAAGGCGTCCCGGACCTTCCGGAACTCGACCGGCGCGAGCGCGATGTCCACCTTGTAGACGTCGCGCGTCCGGCAGGACACGACGGGAAGCCGAAGAAAACGGTGCGCCCGGGCCGCGACCGCGCGGCCCCGGGCGTCCACCACGCCCCGCTTCAATCCGATCTCTATGCGTTGGGTCACGGCGCAGTCCG
>CAZWXG010000038.1:0-16913 GCA_964637825.1 uncultured Acidobacteriota bacterium | reverse complement strand
GGTCAGTCCCTGACCGACGAGCCTTCCAGGAAAGCCATCAGCATCCGGCTGCGGGAGGGGTGGCGCAGCTTTCGCAGCGCCTTCGCCTCGATCTGCCGGATGCGCTCGCGGGTGACCGAAAAGCGCTGCCCCACCTCCTCGAGCGTGTGCTCGCTGCCGTCCCCGAGGCCGAAGCGCATCTTGATCACCTGTTCCTCGCGCGGCGTCAGCGTCTGCAGGACCGATTCGGTCTGCTCCTTCAGGTTGATGTTGATCACCGCCTCCGCCGGCGAGATCACGCCGCGGTCCTCGATGAAATCCCCGAGGTGGCTGTCCTCCTCTTCCCCGATGGGGGTCTCCAGGCTGATCGGCTCCTGGGCGATCTTGAGGATCTTGCGCACCTTGCTGACGGGGAAGTCCATCTTCTTGGCGATCTCCTCGCTGGTCGGCTCGCGGCCGTATTCCTGCACGAGGCTCCGGGAGGTGCGGATCAGCTTGTTGATCGTCTCGATCATGTGCACGGGGATGCGGATGGTGCGCGCCTGGTCGGCGATCGCCCGGGTGATCGCCTGGCGGATCCACCAGGTGGCGTAGGTCGAGAACTTGTAGCCCCGGCGATACTCGAATTTGTCCACCGCCTTCATCAGGCCGATGTTCCCCTCCTGGATCAGGTCGAGGAACTGCAGCCCCCGGTTGGTGTATTTCTTGGCGATCGACACCACCAGCCGCAGGTTCGCCTCCACCAGTTCCTTCTTGGCGATGTCGGCCTCCAGTTCGCCCGACCGGATGGCCGCCAGGGTCCGCTTCAGTTCGTCGGTGGGGGCGAGGGCGTCCGCCTCGATCTGCTTCACCTCGGCGTCGATCAGCCTCAGGCGTTTCTTGATCCCCCGGGAGTCGTCCAGGCGCCGGGGGGTTTCCAGGCTGCGCAGGAGCTTCTGCTTCTCCCGCTCCAGCCCGACCACCCTGTCGACCGTGTCCTTGATGACGCCGATGAGCCGTTCGTGCTGGATCGGGTTCAGCTCCAGCTCGCGCACCTTCCACGCGATCGGGATGCGGTAGCGGGCGAGCATGGAGAGGTGCTTCTTGTAGATGCGCGAACCCTTCCGGCAGCGCCCGATCCGGGACCGGGTCCGGTGCGCCGCGCGTTCGTGCTTGCGGATGCTCTCGATGACCGCAAGCACTTCCCGCGCCTTCTCCTCCACCCGCGCTTCGGTGATCTCCTCCTCGTTGAAGATGACGACGTCCCGGACGGTAATCAGGTTTTTCTTTAATTGATCGCCGATTTCAAGGATTTCCTGAACCACTAGTGGAGATCTGGAGAGCGCCTTGAGGATCACCCGCTGCCCGTGCTCGATCCGCTTGGCGATTTCCACCTCCCCCTCGCGGCTCAGCAGCGGGACCGTCCCCATTTCCCGGAGGTACAACCGGACCGGGTCGTTCGTCTTATCGAGATTCAGCGCTCCGAAATCGAATTCGTTCTCCTCCCCGGAATCGTCCTCCTTCTTCTCCTCCCGCTTGTTCTCGTCCTGGAACTTCTGCTCGGTATCGATGACTTCAATTCCCGCGGAGCCGAAGAGGGAAAAAATGCTGTCGAGTTCATCCGAGGAGCAGACCCCTTCGGGGAGGAGGTCGTTGACCTCGTCGTAGAGGAGGTACCCCCTCTCCTTCCCCATCAGGATCAGCTCTTTTACTTCGTCGTACTTTTCTTCGATAGACAAACCGCTGTCTCCTTTCCCCTCTATTTCCTGGAAAGACCGACCAGTTCCCGGTCCACGGCGACGCGCTGCTCGAGAAGACGGGTGAGCGTCTCCTCGTCGTTCCGCCCGGCCGCCTCCGCGATCTCGAGCACGATCTGCTGCTTGTACGCCGTCAGCCTCATGGTCCTCAGTGCGCTCAAAGAACTCTCCGCCGTGCCGGCCGAGGGGCTTTCCGGCATATCCTCCATTTCCAGCTGGGCCAGCAGGGCCTGTTCGGGCTCGCCCGCGAACCGCCGGTGGAGGCCCGGGTAGCCGCTCACCCGCCCCTGGCCGTACTCGTCGAGGAGGGCCGCGAAGATCTTCTCCCCCGCCAATCCCTCGAAATCCTGCCGGCGGCAGAGGGGGAGGACCCGCTCCTGCAGCTGCCCGTGACCGAGGAGCAGCTGCAGCAGCTTCTTCTCCGCCGGCTTCATCGACTGGGCCCGCGTCATCGACTCCTCGTCCAGCCTTCCCCGCTTCTGCTGCGCCGCCCGCTTGGTCTCGGCCAGCAGTTGCTGGTCCTCGATCCCCAGCCTGCGGGCGAACCGGAACACGTAATCGGACCGTTCCACGGCGCTGGGGAGCCGCGCCAGGTACGGGAGCACCGTGTTCATCACGTGGATCTTGTTTTTGGGGTCATCCAGGGCGCCCTGGCTGCTGATGGCGGCATCGAGGACGAATTCCAGGTAGGGGACCGCCGCTTCCGCCCGCTCCCGGTAGGCCGCGGCGCCGCTTGCGCGGACATACGCGTCCGGGTCCTGCCCCTCGGGGAGGCGGAGCACCCTCACCCGGAAGTCCCCCTCCAGGAACAGGTCGAGCGATCTTTGCGCGGCGGCCAGTCCGGCGGAATCCGGATCGTAGCTCACCACGACCTCATGCGTATAGCGGCCCAACAATTCCACCTGCTGCGGCGTCAGACTCGTACCCAGGGAAGCCACGAGGTTCGTCACCCCCTGCTGGAAGGGAATGACAAAATCCATATACCCTTCCACCAGGATGGCGTATCCCCGTTCCTTGATGGCTTCCTTGGCGAAGCTCAAGCCATAGAGATTCCGGCTCTTATTATAGAGCCGGGTCTCGGGTGAATTCAAATACTTCGGCGGCCGCCCGTCCGTGGCCCGCGCGCCGAAAGCGACCGGCCGCCCCTGGACGTCGGTGATGGGGAACATGACCCTGCCGCGGAAACTGTCGTAGACCCGGGCGCCGTCCTCCGACCGCTTCGCCAGCCCGCAATCCTCCAGCGCCTGGAGCGGAAACCCCTTTTTCTGCAGGAGCGGGACCAGGTAGTTCCCCCCGGACGGGGAGTAGCCGAGGCTGAAGCGCCCGACGGTCTCCTCCGTGATGCCCCGGTCGGCCAGGTAGCCGAGGGCGCTCTTCCCCTCCTCGGTGTGCCGCAGGCAGTGGTGGTAGGTGGCCACGGCCTCGGCCATGGCCTTGCGCAGGACGTCGGAGTTCGAAACGGCCACCGCCGGGTGGGAGGCCGAGGCCTCGGGCAGCCGGATCCCCGACCGGTCCGCCAGGAACCGGACCGATTCCGGGAACGACAGGTGCTCGATCTGCATGATGAACTTGAAGGCGTCGCCCCCCAGGCCGCAGCCGAAGCACATGAAGATCTGCTTTTCCTCGTTGACGTTGAACGATGGGGTCTTTTCGTTGTGGAAGGGGCAGCGGGCCAGGTAATTGCGACCGCGCTTGCGCAGGCTCACGTACTCGCTGACCAGGGATACAATATTGACGGCGTTTCGCACCTCGTCCAGTACGTGGTCCTCGAAGAAGGGCATTGCCGTGGCCGCCGATAAAGAAGTTTCCGGGTCCCGCAGGGCTCAGGTGAAAAAATAGCACAATCCGCCCGCAATGGGGAGAAGGGGTTTGCGCGCGCGTCCGGTGCGGGCCGGGCGGCGTCCGCTAGGGCGTGCCGCGCTTCCGGTTGATCAGGCTGGCGACATACCCGGCGCCGAAACCGTTGTCGATGTTCACGGTCACCACGTTGGAGGCGCAGCTGTTGAGCATGGCCAGCAGCGAGGAGAGCCCGCCGAACGAACTGCCGTAGCCGATGCTCGTGGGGACCCCGATGACCGGGACGCTCAGCATCCCCCCCACGACGCTCGCCAGCGCCCCCTCCATCCCGGCCACCACGATCACGACCGCCGCGCGCGCGAGGTCCTCCCGGATGTGGAGGAGGCGGTGGATCCCGGCGACCCCCACGTCGAAGGAGGTCTTCACCTCGTTGCCCATCAGGCGCGCCGTCAGCGCCGCTTCCTCCGCGACGGGGATGTCGCTCGTGCCGGCGCACACCACGTGGATCGTCCCGGCGCCGTAGAGGGTCTTGTCGCTGACGATGGTGACGGCCCGGGCGTGCTCGTCGAACCGGGCCTTGGCCGTGATCTTGCGCACCCGGCGGTAGACCGCCTCGGTCGTGCGCGTCACCAGGATGTTCGACTTCTGCCGCAGCAGGCTGCGGACGATGGCCGCGATCTGGTCCTCGGTCTTGCCCGGCCCGAAAATCACCTCGGGAAACCCCTGTCGCAGGGCGCGATGGTGGTCTACGCGGGCGAATCCCAGGTCTTCGAAAGGGAGATGCTTCAGCCGTTCAAGCCCCTGGTCGGGGGACAGGGCCCCCCCGCGCACCTGCTCCAGCAACTCAAGAACCTGTTTCGAATTCATGGCAGCCTGACGCATGCGGGGGCGGCCTCGAGGCCGCCCCCGGGTTTACGTTCCGACGGAGGTTCAGTAACGCCCTCTCCCGCCGCCCCCGCCCCGCGGGCCGGACCGGTCACGGTCTCTCCCCGGACGGCCGCGATCGGAGTCGCGCCGCGGCGGACGGGGGGACGCCTCGATCGGCGGCAGCCCCGCCTGCTCGCGCAGGACGGCCCTGCGGCTGAGGCGGACCTTGTTCGGGGGCTCGATGCTGATCGCCTTCACGGGGATCTGATCGCCCACCTTGAGTTCGGAGTTGATGTCCTCGACGCGGAAATCGGCCACTTCCGAAATGTGGAGCAGCCCTTCCGTCCCCGGGAAGATCTCCACGAAGGCGCCGAAGTCCACGATCCGGGTGACCGTTCCCAGGTAGGTCTTCCCCACCTCGGCCTCCATGATCAGGTCCTCGATCATCCGGATGGCGCGTTGGGAGGACTCGGTGTCGGTCGAGGCGATGTTGACCTTCCCGTCGTCATCGATGTCGATCTTGACCCCGGTCTGTTCAATGATGCCCCGGATCACCTTGCCGCCGGTGCCGATGACGCCGCCGATCTTTTCCTTGGGGATCTGGATGGTGATGATGCGGGGGGCATAGGGGGAGATGTCCGCACGGGAGGCCTCCAGGCACTCGGCCATCCGCTTGAGGATGAACAACCGCCCCACCCTGGCCTGCTCGAGGGCTTCGGCCATGATCTTCTTGTCGATCCCGCCGACCTTGATGTCCATCTGCAGGCTGGTGATCCCCTTCTCCGTGCCGGCGACCTTGAAATCCATGTCGCCGTAGTGGTCTTCCGCGCCGGCGATATCGGTCAGGATGGCGTACTTGTCACCCTCCTTCACCAACCCCATGGCCACCCCGGCCACGGGGGCCTTGATGGGGACCCCGGCGTCCATCAGGGCCAGGATGCCGCCGCAGACGGTCGCCATCGAGGAGGAGCCGTTGCTCTCCAGGATGTCCGACACCACGCGCACCGTATAGGGAAAGGCTTCTTCCGGAGGCATGACCGGCAGGATGCTCCGTTCGGCGAGCGCCCCGTGGCCGATTTCGCGCCGGCCGGGACCGCGCAGGAACTTGACCTCCCCGACGCTGAAGGGGGGGAAGTTGTAGTGGAGCATGAACCTCTTGAAGCTCTCCCCTTCCAGGGTGTCCATGCGCTGCTCGTCGGCGGAGGTGCCGAGCGTGGCCGTCACCAGGGCCTGCGTCTCGCCGCGCGTGAACAGGGCCGAACCGTGGGTCCGCGGGAGCATCGAAACCTCGGCGCTGATGGGGCGGATCTCGTCAAACCGCCGCCCGTCCGGCCGCCGTCCCTCCTCGAGCATCTCGCGGCGGAAGATCCGCTCCATCACATGGTGGTAGATCTTCTCCGCCTGCGCCCGCCGCACGCTGTCCTCTTCCGGGACCGAGGCGACGATCTCCGCCTTGACCACGTCCAGGGCGGCGTAGCTTTCCAGCTTGGCGGGGATGTGGAGCGCTTCCGATATCTTCCCGGCGAAATCCCGTTCGATCCGCTCGACTTCCAGAGCGTCGAACTCGGGTTTGACGAACGTGCGCTTGACCGGCTGGATCCGCGCGTACAGTTCCTTCTGCAGCCCGATGATCTGGCGGATGATGCCGTGGGCGAAATCGAGCGCCTCCACCATCATCGTTTCCGGAATCTCGCTGGCGCCCGCCTCGACCATGACGATCGCTTCCTCGGTGCCGACCACCGTCAGGTTCAGGCTGCTGTCCTTCAGCTTGCTGATCGGGGGGTTCACCACGAAGCGGTCTTCCATGTATCCCACCCTCACCGCGCCCACGGGGGTGAAAAACGGGATGGCGGAGCAGTACAGGGCTGTGGACGCCCCCGTGATGCCCATGATGTCCGGGTCGTTTTCCTTGTCCGCGGACAGCACCATGGCGACCACCTGGGTTTCGCACATGAACCCCTCGGGAAAGAGGGGGCGCAGCGGCCGGTCGATCATCCGGGAGGTCAGGACCTCCTTTTCGGTCGGTCGCCCCTCGCGCTTGAAGAAGCCGCCGGGGATCTTCCCCGCGGCGTAGGTGTTCTCGCGATAGTCGACGGTCAGGGGGAAGAACCCCTGCCCTTCCTTGGCCTGCTTGAGCGCGCACGCCGTCGCCAGGACCACGGTGTCGCCGTAGCTGATGTAGGCGGCACCATCGGCCTGCTTGGCGATCTTGCCCATTTCGATGGAAAATTCCAGCCCGCCGATTTCGGCGGAAACACGATGTATCATCTGTTCCTCCAGTGAGTGAATGAGTGTGTCCGGGAGGCTGGCAGGCGGGAATTATGAACTAGGAATTATGATTATGAGTACTGAGTTAAGGATTATGCCCGATAACCCTTAACTCATAACTCATAATTCATAATCCACCCAACCCCCCGGTGTCCGTTTCAAAAAAATCTCCCCGAATCCGCCCGGCGCCCACTTCAGTACCCATAACCGTGAAAAACCGGGTGCCGCGAGACCAGCGGATTCGGGAGGGGCTCCCGGAGGAGCCCTATTTGCGGATGCCGAGCCGGTCGATGACCGTCCGGTACCGCTTGATGTCCTTATCCTTCAGATAATCCAGCAGGCGGCGCCGCTTCCCGACCATGCGCAGCAGACCGCGGCGCGAATGGTGGTCCTTGGCGTGAACCTTGAAATGCTCGGTCAGGTACGAGATCTTCTCGCTCAATATGGCGATCTGGACCTCGGGCGAACCGGTATCCGTCTGGTGAGTCTTGTAGGCATCCACGAGTTCCGTTTTTCTCTCTACCGTCAGTGACAAGCTGTCCTCCGCATCGTCCAATAATATCAAGCAGGAATATCAAGCCCTTGTTTCAAAAAAGCCGAGTATATCACACGACTTGCGGCGCTGCAATCAGGAAGCGGCGTCCCCGGGGGCGCCCCCCGTCCGGCCCCCCTCGCCGGCAGCGACGACAACGGAAATGTCGTCGACCGCGCCCGCGGTGGCGCCCCGCAGCTTCTCCAGGAGCCGGGGTTTCATGCCCCGGAGCGCCTCCGCCCAGACCCTGTCCCGGGCCTCGATCACCAGTTCCGGCTGCCGGAACCGGACCGGGCGGCAACGCCCCGCCAGGCGCTCCCCCACGATCCCGGGCCAGGCCGCCCCGAGGCTGGCGACGACCCAATCCCCGTATTGGGGGGATTCCCGGTAGAGCGAAAAGAGCACCCCTGATACCGGCTCCATGTTACTGCACGGGCAGGGCCACCGGCGGCACCGAGGAGATGAACCTCAGCTGCCTGTCCCCCAGTTCCCCCATGGCGTGTACCGGCTGGCTGGAACGTACCCGCACGTTGCCCGTGAGCAACCCGCCCGTTCCGGGAAACCAGTCACTGAGCGTTCCGGACATGCTCGCCCCCGCCTGGAGGGTAACAGCGCGCGTCGCCTCGAGCGTCCCCTCCACCCCCCATAGCTCCAGGCTCACATCCGCGGCCTGTTCCCCGCTGTTGAGGAGCGAGATCTCCGTGTAGAAATCGGCGTCCTCGCTGACCAGGGGGTAGATGAATCCGTCCATCGGACTCCCCGAGAGTTCGAAGCTGGCCAGAAACGAGTTGTTCGTGTCGGTGAAGGCTACGGTGCCGACTACGAAGTCCACGGTGCTGGAAACCTCCAGCCAACCCTCCCGGTCCTGTAGGTTCGGATCGTTCCCGAAGATATCGGCGAGATTTCCCTTGATCTGAGCGTTGATCGGCAGCACGCGGGTCACCGTCCCCAGAACCCCGCCGTCGGCCGAATGCAGGATCAGATCGACCGACGCCTCCGCCTCCTGGTTTCCGTTGATCACGTTGAGGTGCGTGATCCGCCCGGGGGAGATCACGAAGCGGGGGGAATGGACCCGCGTCACTCCGGCATACCGGCTCATGTCGATCGCCTCCACGGAGGTCCGGGCGCCGCCGTTGCTGTAAACTTCGCTGGCAAGCAACCCGATGGCGGAGCGGCCCCTCAGGTATCCCGCCGACACCCCTTCCGTCAACAGAGCCGCCGAGTGGGCCTGGCGGGACCTGGTCATGGGTACCGATATCGGCGTAAACAGCCCCGTCGCCGGAGTGTACACCTCCCCGGACCCGAGCGTTCCGGCCTCCGCGCCGTCCTCGCCCGCTCCCGGGCCGTACCCGCCCAACAGGAGAACCGAATCGTTGTCCCCGCCGACGTCATCCCCGAGCAGCGTTGCCGTGTGGAAGCTTCTGCCGTCCGACATGGTTCCGTTGGTCCGGTAAAACCGCCCGAGGGAGGCGTCGTACAGCTCGGCCGTATCGAGCCCGCCCGTTTCGTCGGTTTCGGAGCTCATCCCCCCCGCGATCAGCACCGTGCCGTCCGAGAGCCGGGTGGCCGTGTGGCGACTCCGAGCCGATGTCATCGGGGCGGCCGGGGAGAAGGTCCCCGTCCCGGGATCGTAAAGCTCCGCGGAATCGAGATGGCTGCCGTTGTATCCGCCCGCCACCAGCACCCTGCCGTCATGAAGCAGGACGGCGGTGTGAAAGGCCCGCGAGACCCCCATGTTCCCCGTGTAGGCGAAGGTATCGGCCGCGGGGTCGTAGATTTCGGCCGTGGCAGTGGCGCCCACGCCGTCTAGCCCTCCGACGATCAGCACGCGCCCGTCCGCCAGCCGGGTCGCCGTGTGTGCGTCCCGCGGGAGGTTCATCGGCCCGGAGGTGTAGGCGAACCGATCCGAGACGGGATCGTAGAGTTCGGCCGTACGGTTGATGGAGGTGGAATTCTGCCCCCCCGCCAGAAGCACCTTGCCGTTGCCGAGCGACGTCGCGGTGTGCCGGTAGCGCTCGGCGTTCATCGATCCGGGGGTGAAGGTGAACATCCGGGCCCCCGCGGTATAGAGCTCGGCGCTGCGCAGGATCCTGAACCCGTTCCTCCCCCCCGCGATCAGGGCATTCCCGTTGGAAAGCACCGAGGACGTGTGTCCGTGGCGCGGCGTTTTGGGAACCCCAAGGGCCGTGGAGTACCCGAAGGTGCTCGCATCGAACAGCTCCGCGCTCCCGTTGGTTTTCTCGGAATCCAGCCCCCCCGTGACGAGGACCAGCCCCCGACCCGTGCTGGACACCACACTGAATAGATCCATGGCACCCCGGTTGGCGGGAGGCACGGTCAGCTCCCCCTGCTTCTCCACCTCGGTTCCGTCCGTCGCGTAATGAGTGATTGTGTAGGCGGCCGGGTTGTAGTTCGGGTTGACGAAGGTCAGCTGGGCGGAGGAGCCGGACTCCTGGGGAATCTCGGGAAGAATCCAGTCGTGAAGCTTGTCGAGCCCGGGATGAAGCGGCACCGATTCCATGTTGCGGATGTAGGCGTTGAGGAAGTTGCCCTGGACCTGGCCCACGGCCGTGTGGGCCGCGATCACCGGTGCGGCGCTCTCGATCAACAGGTAGCCCTCGTTGGTCCCGTCGTTGTTCAGGTTGAAGATCTCCGACAGGTCCACCGACTTCTGACCGTTGGGCGGCAGTGCCACGATTGCCGGGTTGACGATGCTGTCGCCCAGGGAGAAGTACTCCCCCCCGGTGTTGTTCATCGCCGTGACCACCACGTCCGCCGAGGATCCCGAGAGGTTGACCAGGGAAAGTCCCGTAAACAGGTCCTGCTGGCTGACGAACTTCGTCTGCCGGAAGAGGGTCGAGTCGCCCAGAAGGTCCAGTTCGTTGCTGGCCAGGTTCAGCGCCACCAGCACCGCACCGTCCGGGGTGATGGCCAGCATGGAGGGTTGATCCTCGCTCAGATCCGGCAGGTCCCCGACCGGATAGGCCCCTACGACGCCGCCGGTCCGGAGATCATCCTGCAGGATCCGATCGGTGGTCGATGAGGCATAAAAGGCGTACCGGTGATCCGGGGACAGCACGAGGTTGGCCGAACCCAGGGGCGCCGGGACAATGGTGTGCTGGATGACGGCGGTGGCCTCCTCGCCGGGGTCGGCGGGATGGACCGTGGGGATGAGGGAAAGGTAGTTCTGCGACAACACGGCCCAATGCCTGCCGTCCGGGAGCAGCGTGGCGTAACTCGCCTGGTACCCCACACCATAAATGCCGTCGTCCCCCTCATCCGCGCCGGAATTCGGCCCCCCGTCGGTGACGAGACCCCCCGTGGCGGGATCGAAGATGAAGGCGGCGGACAGGGAGGCCGTCGGAGTGTTGGAGTCCTGGCTCGTGATCAGGGCCAGGGATTCCTCCCGGTTGAGGACCACCTGGCTGAAAATGGTGAAGTTGGCGAAGGGGTATACCGGGATCGGGTTGAACTGCCCCTTGGACGCCATCGAGGCGGTGTCGACCAGGGTCACCCTGTTCGCCGTCGTCTCGACGACGTACAGCACCCGTCCGTCACCGGACAAACTCAGGCGCGCCGGCGCGCCGAGCCCGGCGATCCTCCCGGTTTCGGCGCCAGTGTCGAGGCGGAACCGGATCACCGCCCCCGTTTCGGTGGAGGACACGTACCCGGTCACGCCATCGGGGGAGACGACCGGGACGCTTCCGAACCCGAATCCGGCGTTGAAGGAATAGGTCGCCAGAAGCGCCCTGGCCTCGGCATCCACGACGAAGATCCGGTTGTCGAGAACGGACGCGGCCGCCAGTTTCCGGCCGCCGTCAAAGGGGACAAGCCATCCGGGCCTGCCGCCAGTCATGATCCGGCCGAGCACGTCCCCCGTCTGCGGGGAAAAAACCATGATGGCGCCCGAACCGGAATAGGAGACATATCCCACGGACCCATCGGCCGAAAGAAGGATATTGGGGGCGATGTTGTCCGACAGGTTCTGCAGGTTGACGTCGAAAATAAACGGATCGCTGTTGCGCCCCATCGCCAGCAGCACCCGTCCGTCGCCCAGAGCGGTGGCGCTGTGGCCGGCCCGCGGCGCGCTCATGACCGATCCGAGAGGGGAAAACGTCCCGGTGGCGGGATCAAAGACCTCGCCCCCCGGAAGATACTGGGCGGCCTTCCCCCCGGCGACCAGAACCCTGCCTTCCGGCAGAAGGGTGGCGGTGTGCTCGATCCGTGCGGCGGCCATGCCGCCGGTCGGGGCGAACACGCCCGTTTCCGGGTCGTAGATCTCGGCCGAAAGGAGTTCCCCCGTGCCGTCGGTCCCTCCGGAAATCAGCACCCTTCCGTCCTGCAGCAGGGTGGCGGCGTGCCCCTTGCGCGCGGTCGTCATCGAAGAAACCAGGGCAAAGGTGTTCGAAACCGGGTCATAGACCTCGGCGGACGAGAGATAGTTGTTGCAGAACACCTCGCTGCCCTGCAGGTTGTTGCATCCCCCGGCGACCAGGACTTTCCCGCTGTCGAGGACGGTGGCCGTATGCCCCGTGCGCGCCACCCGCATGAGTCCGGTCGAGGAGAAGAGGCCCGTCTGCGGCTCGTAGATCTCCGCGTCCCTCAGAAACGCCCCGTTGAAACCGCCGGCGATGAGGATGGACCCGCTCTGCAACCGGGTCAGCACGGGATTCTGGCGCGCGATCGTCATCGCGCGGTTCGCGTAGGAAAACGTCCCGGTCACCGGTTCGTAGATCTCCGCGGTGGAAAGATAGGTGCCGTTGTATCCGCCGGCGATCAGGACACCGCCGCTGGGGACCAGGGCCGCCCCGGCGCCGCTCCGCACCATCTTCATGGAACCGGTCGGGGAAAACGAGCCGACGGAGGGGTCGAAGATCTCCGCGTCATTCAGGTGATGGTTGTTGACCCCCCCCGCGATCAGGACCTTGCCGTTTCCCATCCGGATTGCCACGTGACCGTCCCGGCCCGTGCCCAGGCTCCCTTCGACCGGAGAAAAGGCGCCCGTCGCGGGATCGTACAGGTCCGCGCTCGCGTTATAGACCGAGGCGTTCGGGTTCACCGTGGCGAACACCCTTTTCTGCGCCTGCACAGGGGCGCTCGACAAAACAAGTACCGCCGACAGAAGCAGCATCAACCGGAAACGCATATCTTTCTCCAGACGGCCGCGACCCGCGGCCCGACAAAGCTGAACTATAGTATTGCGGGAGCATCCCGCATCGGTCCGCCTTCATCCTTTCGTGCGGCCCATCGCGGCATCCTTGCCCCGAAATCAAAGCTGACATTATATACGACACGAGGCCGCTTGGGGACATAAAGTCGGTCGGTTTTTATCCGCTTCTCCGGAACCCCCGTGCCCTCCGCGGCCCGAAGCCGCAAACAAAGAGAAGGATTTGTCATCGATCGGGTTTTGTGCAAATATTGGCAGCTATCGACAAAGGATGCGCTTAATGACACAATAGTGCGCGCGTTCATCGAGGGGGTGGCTTCAATACCCGACTGCCGTCCGGGGGTCGCCTGCCGGGACGCAGATCTTGGAACATCGAGAAGGAGGTGAGGGGTGCCGCGGTTTAGCTATCTATCAATTCTTGGAGTGATTTGCGCCGCGTTGGCGGCATCGCCGGTGTGCCTTCCGCCGCTTCATGCCCAGACCAGCTCCCTGCGCCTGGAAGGCATCGTCTGGGACCCCTCGGGAAACCCCATTTCGGGAGCCAGGATGACGGCCGTCGACAACGACTCCGGCCTGGTCTACGACACCGAAAGCGACAGCGACGGTTACTATCGTTTTCTCGCCCTGCCTCCGGGCGTATATACCGTCACCGCAAAGGCGGACGGTTTGAGGGATGTCGTTCACCGGAACCTGTATCTTCACACCCCCGGCGGCACCCAGGAAAACTTCAGTTTCGAGGTATCCGCGATCGATCTGGACGTGGGGCCGACCTCGCGCATACGGACGCTCGATTCCGATCTCGCCCTGTCGCTTTCGCGCGACCAGCTCGAAGCGCTGCCCATCCTCGATCGGAATCCGCTCGGGCTCGCGCCCCTTCAGCCCGGCGTGCAGACCAACGGCGGCTTCGAGGCCCTTTCGGCCATCAACGGGATTCGCCCCTCGATGCACTCCGTGCGGAGGGACGGCGTCTCCGCCACCGACCCGGTGGACCCCCTTGTCGGCTTTTCCCTGGTGCCGGCGAACCTTGATGCCGTGTCGGATCTCCAGATGATCTCCCTGGGGGCGACGGCCCAGTACGGAGGTTCCGGCGGCGCCCAGTTTCTCATGACGTCTCCGGTCGGCACCCGGACCTGGAAGGGAAGCCTCTACGACTACGTCCAGAACGACAACCTGAACGCCAACGAGTTTTTCCACAATGCCCGCGGCATCGCCCGGCCCGAAAACACCCGCCACCTGTTCGGCGGAACCCTTTCCGGCCCGCTGGGGGACCGGACCCGCATCTTCGGAAATTTCGAGGGGAACCGCACCGACCGGCAGGTGCACCGCAACCGGCTCGTACTTACCGACACCGCACGCACCGGCGTTTTCCGATGGTATCGTCCGGACACCACCTCCTTCACGGAGGGAAACCTCCAGAGCTATGACATCGCCGGGAACGATCCGCGCGGCCTGGGGATCGACCCGGTGGTGGCCGGCCTCATCGCCCGGACCCCCGAACCCAATAACTTCGAGATCGGCGACCGGCTCAATACGGGCGGGTATCAGTTCCTCGGCGACGCCCGTGTCCACGGGGAGCAGGTCAACCTTCGCATCGACCACGACCTCGATGCGCGCCATCGCCTCTTCGTTCGCTTTGGGTGGAACCGCACCGATGCCACCGATGTGCCGAACACCGCGGAGGCGCGGTTCCCCGGCGGGGAATCCGGTTTTTGGCGGACGAACGATTTCAATCTCGTGGCCGGGTCGGATTTCACCCTGAGCCCCACCATGGTCAACGAACTCAGGGTGGGGTTCACCCGGACCAGCACCGATCACGAACGCCCGGAAGATACGCTGGAAGCCATGATCCTGCCCCAATCCTGGGACAGCCCCCGGGTCGCCTCGTTCCCCAGGTCCTACACGTCCCCCGCTTTTGAAATCACCGACCATGTCTCCCTGGCCCGTAACATTCACGTGTTCAAGTTCGGGGCGAGTCTCCGCCGGACCCGCCTCGGCAGCACAGAATACGAAGGCGCGGCCCCCCGAATCCACTTCGCCCCGGATTTCGGGAACGCCCCGTCGGAAGAGACCGGCCCGTCCGTCATCTCGGAAATATCCCTGGAAGACCGCGAATCGTTCGAGCTCCTGTACAACGAACTGCTGGGGAGGGTGGGCAGGATAAGCCAGACCTACAACTCCGACCTCCGGACTTTCCTTCCCGGCGGCTCGCCGCGGGAGCGGGATTTCGCGCTGCTGGAATTTTCGGGATTCGTCGAGGACAACTGGAAGATCCTCCGGAACCTGACGCTGAACCTCGGTCTCCGGTACGAAATCACCACCGTTCCCGAAGAATTGAACGGGATCCAGGGCGTGCTGGACCGCGCGGCGGAGATCACCCCGTCGGCCCGCATCTCCGATTTCACGTTGAGGACGGGGGACGACTGGTACAACCGCCCGCTCAACAATTTCGCCCCGCGCGTGGGCTTTGCCTGGGACATCTTCGAGACCGGGTCGACCGTGCTCCGGGGATCCTACGGCATTCACTACAATCCCCTGATCGGCGGGGTCACGCGCTTTCTGGACCGCAACGGCTACGGCTTTTCCGAGGAAGTGGCCGTCTACCCCAACACGGGCGGAACCGACTACCGCCTGGGGGACGAACTCCCCATGCCCGAGAGGCCGGAAGCGCTGAACCTGATGCCGGCGGCGACGCGTTCCTCGTCCATGGCTGTCCTGGACCGGGATCTCGCCACGCCGCGGGTACACCAGTTTCACCTGACGCTCGAACGGCGGCTGTGGGGCGCCGTGTGGGAAGCCGGCTACACCGGCACACGGGGCAAGAAGCTGTTTCAGTTCCTCGACCTCAACCAGCCCAGGATCGAGGGGGATTTCCTGCAAGCCTTCAGGGAGCTGCAGGCCTACCGGAATTCCGGGATCCCGGTCTCCGAGTCCAACACCCTGGTCCGCATCTTCGGCACCCCCCTGGCCGCCTTCGACGCCCTTAAGGGTTTCCATTTCGACAGCGGGCAGGCGGGGATCGCGGCGGACATCCTGGACCGGGACTATCACCACCTCTACGGCGACGCAGGGGTAGGCGAATCCTACCTCAGGAATTTCCCGCAGTTCGACCGGTTCCTGTATGGCACCAACGCCGCGGAATCCTGGCATGACGCCCTGAGGCTGGGCGTGCGCAAGAACACCTACAACTACAACCTGAGGGCGCACTACACCTGGAGCAAGTCACTCGACACCGCCTCCGCGGAACGATCGACCTATGCGAACGCATTCAGCCCGGAATCGGCAAAGGCGTTCAGCGATTTCCACCGCAAGCACGTATTCCACCTCGCCTTCGACTACGCGCTCCCGTTCGGGCGCACCCCCGACAGCGACTACGATTTCCCCGGCTGGGTCAACGCACTGTTCTCGGGATGGAACATCGGCGCCCTCTGGACCCGCACCAGCGGAGCACGTTTCAGCATCCACTCCGGCCTGCAGACCCAGTACAGCGGGGTCTACAGCCTGGTCGATTTCGACCGCGGCGCCGGCCGATCGGTCGGCAGCCTCTCCACCGAAGGAGGCCGGGCCTATTGGATTTCGCAGGGGGAGTCGGACCTGTTCAGCCACCCGGAAGCGGGTCAACCCGGCAATTCGGGGAGGAACTTTTTCACCGGTCCGGGATACTCCAACCTGGACATGGTGCTGCACAAGGCGTTCACCTTCCGCGAGCTTCATTCGATCCAGT
Organism: uncultured Acidobacteriota bacterium; assembly: GCA_964637825.1. Taxonomy (GTDB): domain Bacteria; phylum Acidobacteriota; class UBA6911; order UBA6911; family UBA6911; genus UBA6911. The sequence goes on along the minus strand of CAZWXG010000038.1, from coordinate 846 downwards.
TCAGGCTCGAGGCGTACAACGTGCTGAACAACACCCGTTTCGCCCTGCCGGACACGAACTACTCCAGCCCCAACTTCGGATCGCTCGGTTCCACGGTGGGAAATCCGCGCCTGATGCAGGTGGCGCTGCGTTACCAGTTCTAGCCGGCGGTCCGCGGCGATGACTCGACCGGCAGCGCGGGGGGGCGGGGGCGAACGGGAATGGGTCCTGGCCTCCGCCTCCCCGCGCCGCCGCGAAATCCTCGCCCGCCTGGGGCTCCGGTTTGCCATCGATCCCAGCGCCAGGCCGGAACCCCCGCGGGCGGCGGAGGAATCCCCCGCCGGTTACGCCATGCGCGTCGCACGCCTGAAAGCCGAAGAGGCGGGCGCGCGGCATCCGGGCGCCCTGGTCCTGGCGGCCGACACCATCGTGGTCCTGGACGACGACATCCTCGGAAAACCGGAAGGGCGCGCCGGGGCCCGCGACATGCTCGGGCGCCTCGGCGGCCGCTGGCACGAAGTCCTCTCGGGGATCAGCCTGCTCGACACCGCCCGGGGCCCGGCGCACTCCGCCTGCGGCCGTTCGCGCGTTCATTTCCGCTCCCTGTCGCCGGAGGAGGTGGAGTGGTACCTCGACACCGGGGAATACCTGGACAAGGCGGGGGCTTACGGCATCCAGGGGTACGCCGCGCTCTTCATCGACCGGATCGAAGGGTGTTACTTCAACATCGTGGGGTTCCCGGTCGCGGCCTTCGAATCGCTCTGCCGCGAGGCCGCGGTCGACCTGCGCGCCCACCTCGCCATCGGCCGGCGGGACTAGCCTACCCCCAGCCCAGTTTCTCGCGCAGCAGCTTGAAGAAGTTGTTGC
>CAZWXG010000037.1:15824-20927 GCA_964637825.1 uncultured Acidobacteriota bacterium | reverse complement strand
GGATCATGGTCAACGCTTACGGGGCGAATATCGTCGCCAGCCCCTCCGAACTGACGGAGGCTGGCCGCCAGGCCCTGGCCGAAAACCCCTCTTCCCCCGGGAGCCTGGGGCTGGCCATTTCCGAGGCGGTCGAGGACGCCGTCAAGAGGGACGACACCAAGTACGCCCTGGGGAGCGTGCTGAACCATGTCCTGCTCCACCAGACCATCATCGGCCTGGAAGCGATGAAGCAGATGGAGATGGCGGGGGAATACCCCGATTACGTGATCGGGTGCCACGGCGGCGGGAGCAATTTCGCCGGCCTGGCGTTCCCCTTCCTCAAGGGCCGCCTGCAAGGGACGGAGTCGAAGCTGCGGGTGATCGCCGTGGAACCGCTCTCCTGCCCCACCCTGACCAAGGGGCCGCGCGAGTACGACTTCGGCGACGTGGCGGGCAACACCCCGCTGATGATGATGCACACGCTGGGGCACAAATTCATCCCTCCCCCGGTTCACGCCGGCGGATTGCGCTACCACGGTTCCGCCCCCCTGGTGAGCCACCTGCTGGCCGGGAAGTTCATCGAGGCGGAGGCCTACAGCCAGGGGGACTGTTTCGCGAGCGCCCTCCGGTTCGCCCAGTGCGAGGGGACCATTCCCGCTCCCGAAAGCGCCCATGCCATCCACAGCGCCGTCGTGCACGCGCTCGAGGCGCGCGAAGCCGGGGAAAAGAAGGTCATTCTCTTCAACCTCTCCGGCCATGGCCACTTCGACCTGGCGGCCTACGAGTCCTACCTCACCGGCAAGATGGATTTGAATGCGTAAGGATCCCCGGGTCCGGGCCGCCGGCCCGGACCCGGGCCTTTTCCGAACCATGCCATTCCGTTTTCCGGCCGTCGCCGTCCTGATTTCCCTCCTGCTGGCCCCCCCTTTTTTCGACGCCGCCCTGATGGGCGCCGGGAATCTTCCCGACGAAGAGGTGGTGGTGACGGCCAACGCCTACCCGGTCCCGTTCGGGAACCTGTCGAGGGCGGTGGCCGTCCTGACCCGCGAGGATATCGCCGAACTCCCGGTTCACTCCATCCCCGACATCCTGGCGCACGCCGGCGCCGACATCGGCTCCCGCGCCCCCTCCGGCATGCAGGCGGACATCCGGCTGCGCGGGTCTTCGTTTTCCCAGGTCCTGGTCCTGGTCGACGGGGTGCGGCTCAACGACTCGCAGACGGGGCACCATAACGCCGACATCCCCGTCCCCATGGAGGAGATCGAGCGGATCGAGGTCCTGCTGGGGCCCGGTTCCTCGATCTACGGGGCGGACGCCTTCGGCGGCACCGTCAACATCATCACGCGCGCCCCGGACCCGGGGGTGCGGGCGGCCGCGAGCGCCGGGGCGCACGGGTTCGCCGGGGGCTCCTTCTCCGCCGGTTTTGAAAAGGGCGCGCTCCGGCAGGCGCTCGGCGTCGCCGCCAGCCGCTCCTCGGGATTCCGCCCCGACCGCGATTTTCACGGCGTGACCCTTTCCGCCCGTTCGCGCATCGGGGACTCCACGACCCTGGCGGTGTCGCACGCCGACCGCGAATTCGGCGCCGACGGCTTTTACGGGCCGGCCCCTTCCAGGGAATGGACGAACCAGACGCTGGTCTCCCTCTCCCGCAGCCACCAGGCGGCCTCGGGCGTCCGCGCCGATGTCCGGGGCTGGTACCGGACCCACGGGGACCGCTTCCTGTACGATGTCCGCACCCCCGGCCTCTTCGAGAGCCGGCACCGCACCCACGCCACCGGGGTCTCGGCCCGGGCGCGCAAGCCGCTGGGCGACTCGGCCGCCCTCACGCTGGGGGGCGAGGCGGGCGCGGACTGGATCGCCTCGACGAGCCTCGGGGACCACTCCTTCGCGCGGACGAGCCTGTTCGCCGAACTCGAGTGGAGGGCGGGAAAGCGGGCGGCCCTCTACCCGGGGCTGCGCGTCGACCGCTATTCCCGTTTCGGCTCCGCCCTGAGCCCCTCCCTCAGCGGCAGCCTGTGGGCCACCTCGCGCATCCGGCTCCGTTCCTCCATCGGCCGGGCGTTCCGGATCCCCACCTTCACCGAGCTCTACTACCGCGACCCGAATCACGAGGCGAGCCCCGGGCTCGGGCCCGAGCGGGCCTGGTCGGCCGAACTGGGCGCCGATTTCATCCCCGCCGCGGACTGGCTCGGGTCCCTCACCTTCTTTTCGCGCCGGGAGCGGGACGTCATCGACTGGGTCCGCCCCTCGTCCGGGGAGAAGTGGCGCACCGCCAACATCCGCCGCCTTCGGACCGACGGGGTGGAAATCGGGCTCAGGCACTCCCCCGGCCCGCGGGCGGGGGTGGAGACGCGCCTCAGCCTGCTCGCGTCCGACGCGGGGTCGGTGGATTACGTTTCGAAGTACGTGCTCGACTACGCGCGCATCGCCTGGTCCTCCTCCGTTCATTTTTCCCTCCCCTTCGGGATCCGGTCCCGGCAGGCGCTCGGCTACAAACGGCGCGCCGACGGCCGCGATTACTGGATCCTCGACGGCGCGCTGTCCCGGGCCTTCCCCCGTTTCACCCTCGCGATCGAGGGGACCAACCTGCTCGACGGCGCCTACCAGGAGATCCGGGGGATCGACATGCCCGGACGCTGGCTGGGCATCACCCTGCGCACCCCCTAGCCTTCCCGCCGCCCGCGGCCTCCCCGCCGCCCGAATGCGCTTGTTGCCCTCGACGGGGGTTTGCTATACTGGCCGCACTTTTGAACCCTGACCGAAAACCAGCTAGAGGGCGCCTATGTACAGGATTGTCAAGCGCGAGCAATTCGGGCCTGTCACTTTTCTTTGGGAGGTCGAAGCCCCGGACGTGGCGAAAGCGTGCCAGCCCGGGCATTTTGTCATGGTGCGCATCGACGATACCGGCGAACGCATCCCCCTGACCGTCGCCGACTTCGATCGCGGCCGGGGCACCGTCACGGTGGTGGTGCAGGCGGTGGGGAAGACCACCCACCAGATGATGGCCCTTCCCGAAGGCTCCTCGGTCATCGATTTCATCGGGCCGCTGGGGGTGGAGTCCCATCTCGAGCGGCGGAAAAAAGCGGTCCTGGTGGGCGGGGGGCTGGGGGTGGCGCCCGTGTTCCCCCAGTTGCGCCGGCACAAGGAACTGGGGTCGACCACGATCTCCGTCATCGGCTTCCGCAGCCGGGAGCTCATGTTCTGGGCCGACCGCTTCGCGGCCTATTCGGATGAATTCCGCGTGGCGACCGATGACGGTTCGTACGGGACCAAGGGCTTCGTCACCGTCGTGCTCGCCCGGGTGCTCGAGGAGCACAGGGACATCGAGGAGGTCATCGCCATCGGGCCGCTGCCGATGATGAAGGCGTGCTCGGAATTGACGCGCCCCTACGGTATCCGCACCATGGTGAGCCTGAATTCGATCATGGTGGACGGGACCGGGATGTGCGGCTCCTGCCGGGTCACCATCGGGGGCCGGATGAAATTCGCCTGCGTCGACGGGCCCGATTTCGACGGGCACCAGGTCAATTTCGACGAATTGATGCTCAGGCAGAAGCGCTTCGACTGCGAGGAGAAAGGGTGCCTGACCCGCTACGAGGAGGAGCGCCGGAAGCTCGAGACGCTCGGCGCGGGCGGCGCCAACCCCGCGGTCCCCGCATCGCGCAGCCGGCCGGCGATCGACGGCCCGCCCCCCGCGCCGGTGCCCGCGGAGGCGGCCGCGGCCAGGGTGCCCAAGAACATCAAGACGATCGCCCCCACGCGCACCGCGATGCCGGAACAGGACCCCAAGGTCCGCGCCGGCAATTTCGAGGAGGTGGCCCGGGGATACACCCTGGAGATGGCGTTTCTCGAAGCCGACCGCTGCCTGCAGTGCAAGAAGCCCAAATGCGTCCCCGGCTGCCCGGTGGAGATCGACATCCCGGGGTTCATCGGCGCCCTCGCCCGCAGGGATATCCCGGAATCGTACCGGATCCTGAAGGACTCCAACGCGCTCCCCGCCGTCTGCGGCCGCGTCTGCCCGCAGGAGGTGCAGTGCGAGGCCACCTGCATCATCGGCAACAAGCTGGAACCGGTCGCCATCGGCCGCCTGGAGCGCTTCGTCGCCGATTTCGCCGCGGGCCGGGGGTGGGACAAGCCCCCGCAATTCGTGAAAACGGGGAAGCGGGCGGCCGTCGTGGGCTCCGGCCCCGCGAGCCTCGCCTGCGCCGGGGACCTGGTCAAGGCGGGGGTGGACGTCACCGTGTACGAGGCCCTGCACGTGGCCGGCGGCGTGCTGAAGTACGGGATCCCCGAGTTCCGCCTTCCGAACGACATCATCGACATCGAAATCGACAACCTCGCCCGGCTGGGGGTCAAGTTCGAGCTCGACTGCATCATCGGCAAGCTCTTCACGATCCCGCAGCTCCTGGGCGCGATGGGTTACGACTCCGTCTTCGTCGCCACGGGCGCCGGCAGCCCCAAGTTCATGGGGATCCCGGGCGAGGCGTACAACGGGGTGGTCAGCGCCAACGAACTGCTGACGCGCGTCAACCTCATGCAGGGCTTCCGGCAGCCGCTGTACGACACGCCGGTGGGGATGGGGCGGCGCGTGGCCGTCATCGGGGCCGGCAACACCGCCATGGACGCGATGAGGGTCTCCCTGCGCATGGGGGCCGAGAAGGTGTACCTGGTCTACCGCCGGAGCATCAAGGAATCCCCGGCCCGGGCGGAGGAACTGCACCACGCCCTGGAGGAGGGGGTCGTCGCCAAGTGGCTGACCAACCCGGTGCGCATCCTCGGGAACGAGGAGGGGTGGGTCACCGGCATGGAGGTCATCGAGATGGAGCTGGGCGAGCCGGACGCCTCCGGCCGCCGGAGCCCCGTCCCGAAAAAGGGGTCCGAGTACGTGCTCGACGTGGATATGGTGGTCTACGCCCTGGGGACCACGGCCAACCCCATCATCGCCCAGAGCACGCCGGGGCTGGGGGTGAACCGCTGGGGGTACATCGAGGTGGACGAGCGGACGGGCATGACGAGCGTCCCCGGGGTCTTCGCCGGGGGCGACATCGTGACCGGCTCGGCCACGGTGATCCTGGCGATGGGCGCCGGACGGCGCGCGGCGCGCGGCATGCTCGAGTTCATGGG
>CAZWXG010000037.1:0-15724 GCA_964637825.1 uncultured Acidobacteriota bacterium | reverse complement strand
CATCATCCGAATAGGAAAATTACCGGGGAGGCGTGCGCGCCGGACGCGATCCGATTGCGGCGCGCGCCTCCCGCAGCACGAGGGGGACCGAGAACCATGGATATTCCATCGCCCGGGGACGCCGCAGAGGCGCCGGAGACGAAACGCATGACCAAGGAGGAACTGCTGGCCAAGGCCTACAAGCCGGCCGAGGATGCCATGAAGCTGCATCCCTATTACCGGGGGAAGCTGGAGACCTCGCCGAAGTGCTGCATCCGCGACTTCGACGACTTCGCCATCTGGTACACCCCGGGCGTGGCCGAGGTCTGCAAGGATATCCATGCACACCCCGAAAAGGTGTACGAGCACACGAACAAGGGGAACATGGTGGCGGTGGTGAGCGACGGCACCCGCGTCCTGGGCCTGGGCGACATCGGTCCGGAAGCGGGTCTCCCCGTCATGGAAGGGAAGGGGATCCTGTTCAAGTACCTGGGCGGGGTGGACGCGTTCCCGATCTGCCTCGACACCAAGGACCCCAAGGAGATCATCCGCACGGTGGAGGTGCTGCAACCCTCCTTCGGGGGGATCAACCTCGAGGACATCGCCCAGCCCAAGTGCTTCGAGATCCTGGCGGAACTGCGCCGGCGCTGCCGGATCCCGGTGTGGCACGACGATCAGCAGGGGACGGCGACCGTGTGCCTGGCCGGGCTGATCAACGCGCTGAAGATCGTCGGCAAGCGGATCGAGGACGTCAGGATCACCCTGGTCGGGTCCGGGGCGGCGAACATCCGCATCGGGGCGCTCTACATGGCCTACGGCGCCAAGCCCGGGAACCTGATTTATGTGGACAGCAAGGGGACGCTGCACAAGGGGCGCACGGAGCTCCGGGGGGTCTACCGGGAAAAATGGGAGATGTGCCAGATCACCAACCGCGACCAGCTGGTCGGCGGGGTGGCGGAAGCGATCGCCGGGGCCGACGTGCTTTCGGCCGCATCCACCCCCGGGCCGGACACCCTCCGGAAGGAGTGGGTCGCCGGCATGGCCAAAGACGCCATCGTGTTCATCACCGCGAACCCGATCCCGGAGATGTGGCCGTGGGACGCCCACGAGGCGGGCGCCCGCGTGGTGGGAACCGGGAGAAGCGATTTTCCCAACCAGATCAACAATTCGCTCGGGTTCCCCGGGATCTTCCGCGGCGCGCTCGACGTGGCCGCCACGACCATCACCGACGGGATGTGCATCGCCGCGGCCACGGAGCTGGCGAAGTGCGCCGAGGACCGGGGCCTCCGGGCCGATTCCATCATCCCCAAGATGGACGAGCCCAACGTCTTCGTCCGGGAGGCGGTGGCCGTCGGCATGAAGGCGATCGAGCAGGGGGTCGCCCGCAAGATCCTGACCCGCGACCAGCTCTACCGGCAGGCCGAGATCATGATCAGCCGCGCCCGCAGGGAGACCGAGGTCAAGATGCGGGAGGGGATCATCCGCCCGGTGGACCGGTAGCGGAGCCGGCTGCCGGAAGAGCGGGGCTTACGCGAAGGTGATCCTGGGCGCTCTGCGCTCCGGGGCGCGGAAGAACCTGACGAGCGGATACCCCAGCATCAGGGCGTAGTGGTGGGGATAGCCGTCGGGCACCCCCACGGCCGCCCTGGCTTCCGGGGCGTTGGCCATGGCCCCCTGGAGCAGGCCCGCCCAGCAGGTCCCCAGCCCCAGGACGGGGGCATAGAGGTCGAGGTAGGTCTGGGCGATCGCCACGTCGACCGAACCCGTCATCACCTCCGCCGGCGCCATGGCGACGACCAGGACCGGAGCGCCCCGGAGCACCGTGTCCTGCCCCGCGTCCCAGGCGGCGATGGTGGGGAGCAGGTAGGGGGCGGCGGCGACGGCGCGCGGGTCCTCGACGATCTTGCGGAGCCAGGCCACCGTGAGCGCCCCGATCTCCCGGAGCCGGCCCCGGTCGCCGATCACGAGCCACTCCACCCCCTGCCGGTTGCCGCCGGAGGGCGCGTAGCGCGCCGTCTCGATCAGCTTCCGGATCGTCTCCCGCTCTACCGGCCTGTCCGCGAAGTGCCGGATCGACCGGCGCGAGCGCAGGAACTGCGCCGCCTGGGCCTCGCTGAGGCGGAGATCGTCCCGCAGCGCCGGGGACCCCGCCGCCGGGATGCGCTCGTGGCGGAGCGCGTCGTGGGGGCAGACGGCCACGCAATGGCCGCAATCCATGCACCCCTCCTCCTGGCCGGGCTTGATGCGGGGGAAGCCGTCCCCCGGAAGCTCGATGATGGCCGCCGGGCATTCCCGCGCGCAGAAGCCGTCCTTCAGGCACCTGCCTTCGTCGATCGTCATGAGTCCCATGCTGTTGGTTGTCTCCCTTCCGCCGATGTGATACAAGACTCCTTTTCCGTGAAGCCCCCGATCGGGCGCTTTTCGGCACAGGATAGTGGGCCGCGACGCCGTTGTCAAACCGGTCGCGCCCTTTCGGCCGGGCTTTTCCTTAAGGGGAGCGAAGCCGGCGACCGATTGAGCGGACATGAACAGAAGAACCCGGACGCGCTTCAAAACGGACCTTACGGTGAATGTGACCTGTGCGGAGCTTCCCGGTTCCCCGGCCCGGGCGCGCCTGGCGGACCTTTCGGTCCACGGCCTCAGCCTCATTCTGAAAGAGAGTCTCCCCGAAGGCGCCCTCGTCAGGGTGGATTGGGGCGATGTCACATTCACCGGGGAACTGGTGTACTGCAAGCCGCAGGCCGGGGATTATGTCATCGGGCTGAAGGTGGAAGACCCGGTCTACGAGACGGCGCGCAAGTGCGCCATGCAGTAGGGACTTTCCGGCTCGCCGGCTTCGCCCCCGGGCGAAACAAGGTCCCCGGACGGGCGTATTTCAAAGAGTTGACCGTCGGGCGCCCGGCGTTGACGCCATAGCCGCATTGGACGAAAACCATCCCCGGACGATCGCCCGCGATCCTGCGTGTTTTAAGCATATGATGTGTATTTGCAATAATATGCCCTGGTCCGTCCCCATTTTTTGGAGGTTGCGATGATTGAGAGATCCCGTCGATCGGCGATCGTGACGGCGCTTGCCCTGGCCTGGATGCTGCCCCAGGCGCCGATGTTCGCCCAGCCCGGACCGGAGCGCTTTTCCTTTTTCGGGGCCGAAGGGGCGAAAACGGGAGCCGGTGCCAACCCCCTCGGGATTTTCCGTGCGCGCCCCGTTTCCACCCCGGCGCTGGAAAACTCCCCCCGGATCGAGCGCCTGATCCGCGGCGGGGCGCTCGAGCTGAGCCTGTCCGACGCGCTCGCGCTGGCGCTCGAGAACAATCTCGACATCGCGGTGCAGCGCTTCGTCCCGGAGTACTCCGCGACCGACCTGCTGCGGAGCCGGGCGGGGCAGTCGCCGCGCGGGTTTACGGGGGGCTCGACCCCCGGGGGGCTGACCTCGGGCGCCCTGGGCGCCGGGATCAGCGGCTCGGGCGCCGGGTCCGGGGTCGGGAGCGCCGGGGGGATCACCGGCGGCGGCGGGTCGGTCCAGGTCGGCTCCGCGGGGAATTTCGATCCCACCCTGAGCGTGAATTTCAGCTACGACCACGTGACCTCGCCCCTGAATTCGAGCGTCGTTTCCGGGATCTACAACGTGACCGGGAAGAACGCGGCTTTCAGCACCAGCTACGCGCAGCTCTTCGGCCTGGGCACCAGCTATTCCCTGACCCTGACGGGCCAGCGCCAGAGTTCGACGCAGCGCAACCTGCTCTACAACCCCGCCTCCGTCACCCGCTTCGCGGTGGGGGTCAACCAGCCGCTCCTGAACGGGTTCGGACGGCTCCCCAACGAGCGCTACATCATGGTGGCCCGCAACAACACCCGGGTGGCCGAGAACGTGTTCCGGCTCCAGCTGATCGGCACCGTGGTCGCGGTGGAGAACGCCTACTGGGACCTGGCCGCCCTCGAGGAGAGCGTGAAGGTGGCGGAGCAATCGCTGGCGGTGGCCCGACGGCTGCTCGAAGACAACCGGATCCGGCTGGATGTCGGCACCATGTCCCCGCTCGACGTGACCGCCGCGGAATCGGAGGTCGCCGCCCGCACGCGCGACCTGACCGTGGCCCGGACGAACCTCCAGTTCCAGGAGGCCACGCTCAAGAACATGCTGGTGGCCAGGGTCACCCCGGAACTGGACGCCGCCCGGGTCGTGCTCCGCGACCGCATGCCGCAGCCGGGCGACCCGGACATCCCCGAGGCGAGGGAGGCGCTCGCCGTCGCCCTGGAGAAGCGGCTCGAACTCGAGCAGGCGGACATCAACCTGGAGAACCAGGATATCTCGGTCCGCTTCACCCGGAATGCGCTCAAGCCCAGCCTGGCCGTTTTCGGTTTTTACGCCGGCGCCGGACTCCAGGGGACCTCCGGGGAGTCCGAATCGGGGATCTTCGACGCCTTTTCCCAGAGCTTCCGGGGTACGTACCCGGAATATGCCGGGGGGTTCAGCCTGAACATCCCGCTGCGCAACCGGGCGGCGCAGGCGGACAACCTCCGCTCGCAGCTCGAGCGCAACCAGCTCCTGATCAGCCGGCAGCGCTCCCGCAATTCGATCGAACTGGAGGTGCGCAAGGCCATCATCGGGCTGATCCAGGGGAAAGCCCAGGTCGAGGCCGCGCAGAAGGCGGCCGAACTGGCGCGCCAGATCTGGGAGGGGGAGAAGATCCGGCTGGAGGAGGGGGCGTCCACCTCCTACCAGGTGATTTTGCGGGAGCGGGATTTCACCGCGGCCCGGCAGGCGGAGGTCGCCGCGCAGATCGCCTGGGTGAAGGCGATGGTGGAGATGGACCGCGCCCGCGGCCTGGTGCTGGACCGCAACGGGATCGAATACGCCGAGGCCCTCCGCGGCGAACTCTCCCGGACTCCGGCGACCCCCTTTACCCCCGAAGGCGTGCGGGAGGTGGAGTGATGGCGGCCTTGTCGGGCTTCCCGGGGCGGCCGGTGCGGGCGGCCCTGCTGCTGTGTGTCTTCGCCGCGTCGGCCGGGGCGGAGGAGCCCGCGCGCGACCTCGCGCGCAACACGGAGTGGTTTCCGCGGGTCTACCGGCCCTACGTCATGCAGCGGCTCCCGGGACCGGAGCTCTCCAACCCCGACGGGCTGCTGTCGTCCGCGGAGGGGAAAACGCTGCGCCTCTCCCTGGGCCGGCTCGAAACCGCCGTCAGGGAAAACAACCTGGACATCCTGTTCTCCAGAAACGCGGCCCGGTACGCCGAGACCGACCTGCTGCGGGTCAGGGGGGGCGGTGCCCCCCGCGGCGGGGCGGGAGTGCAGATCCCCAGCGGCCTTTTCGCGGGCGCCATCGGCGCCGGGGTCGGGGGGGCCGGGGGGCTGGGTGGATTCGGAGGGGTGGGGGGCATCACCGGGGGCGCCCGCCAGGTGTTCGGAATCCCGCGCGGAAGCTACGACCCGACCCTGGCCCTCGGGTTCAGCGTCGACCGCACGACCAGCCCGCTCAACTCGATCGTCGTCTCCGGCATCCCCGAGGTTTCGACCCGCTCGACCGCCCTGCTGGCGCGCTATTCGCAGGCCTTCACCACCGGGAGCAGTCTCAGCGTTTCCTTCAACAACATGCGCCAGAGCTCGACCCAGCGTTTCCTCCTCTACAACCCCGCCGTCGTTTCCCAGCTTTCCGTCAGCGTGACGCAGCAGTTGCTGAGCGGGTTCGGCAGGAAAATCGGCCGCCGTTTCCTGGATGTCGTGAAAAACTCGGAGACCGTCATGAAGGAAGGGGTGCGGCTCCAGGTCAGCACCACCCTGGCCCGGGCGCAGGGGGCCTACTGGGACCTCGTCGCCGCCCGGGAGAGTCTCCGGGTCGCCGAGCAGTCCCTGGCCGTGGCGGGGCAACTGCTCGAGGACACGAGGATCAAGGACGAGTTCGGGACCATGTCCGGGCTCGACGTGGTGACGGCCGAAAGCGAGGTCGCCGCGCGCCGGCGTGACCTGGTGAAGGCCCGCACGACGCTCGAAATGCGCGAAATGGACCTGAAGAACCTGATCGGCCGGGACCCGGGCCAGTGGGACGCGGTGCGCATCGAGCCGGCGGACGACCTCCCCGCCCCGCGGGACGGGGAGATCCCGGAACTCGGCGCGGCGCTCGATCTGGCCCTGCGCCTCCGGCCGGAGATCGTGCAGGAGGAGACCGGCCTGCGCACCCAGGAGATCGCCGTCCGCTACGGCAAGGACCTGCTCCGGCCCAGCCTCCTGGTCTTCGCGAATTTCAACAGCTCCGGCCTCCACGGCGACCGCCTTATTCCCGACCTGGACGGGATCCCGGTGCTCTATCCCGGGGGTCTGTCCCAGGCGCTACGGCAGGTGCGCGGCTGGAGCTACCCGGAATACGCCGTCGGGTTCTCCTTTTCGCTCAACATCCGGAACCGGGCGGCCGAGGCGGATTACTACCGGGCGCGGCGGGAGCAAGCCCAGAGCGAGACGGAGCTCGAGCGCACGCGCAACGGGATCGCCCTGGAGGTGCGCCGGGTCCTGATCGACCTGGCCCAGAGCCGGGCCCGGGTCGAGGCCGCCCGGGAGGCGGAACGGCTGAGCGGGGAAGTGCTGGCGGCCGAGGAGGCGCGGCTCGGCGAAGGGGCCTCGGTGCCGTACGACGTCATCCGCCGCCAGCGGGAGCACAGCGCCGCCCGGCTGGCCGCCGTCGAGGCCCGGGCCGCGTACGCCAAGGCGCTGGTGGAGCTGAAACGGGCGACGGGGACGCTGGACTGAGAGCCCGGTTTCAGTCCAGCGTCTTCAGGAGCTTGTAGCGGATGCCGTCGGCGAGGGCGATGTAGCTCGCCTCCAGGATGTTTTCCGACACCCCCACCGTCGTCCAGATCTCCTCCCCGTCCGTCTGCTGGATGTGCACCCGCACCCTGGAGCCGGTGCCGTGGGTCCCGGTCAGGACCCGGACCTTGTAGTCGATCAGCGTCACGGAGCGCAGCGGTTCGAAGAACTGGTTCAGGGCGAGGCGCAGGGCCTGGTCCAGGGCGTGCACGGGGCCGTCCCCCTCCGCCACCGTGTGCACCGATTTGTCCCCCACGCGCACCTTCACCGTGGCTTCGGAGGTGACCTCCCCGGTCCGGTGCATGTCGGTGACCACGCGGAAATTGTCGATCCGGAAAAATTCCCGTTCCCCGTTGATGGCCGTTTCCAGCAGGACGCGGACGGAGGCCTCCGCCGCCTCGAACTCGTACCCCAGGTTCTCCAGCTTCTTGATCCGGTTGAGGGCGGGCTTGAGCTTCTCCTCCTGCTCGGCGATGTCCAGGTTCATCTCCCGGGCCTTGAACAGGAGGTTGCTCCTGCCGGAGAGCTCGGAGACCAGGACGCGGCGCTCGTTCCCCACCTTTTCGGGGAGGATGTGTTCGTAGGTGGCGGCGTCCCGGATGACGGCGCTGACGTGGACCCCCCCCTTGTGGGCGAAGGCGCTCTCCCCGACGAAGGCGAGGTCCTTGCGGTGCCGCAGGTTGGCGATCTGGCTGACGAACCGGGAGGCGCTGGTGAGCAGCCGGAGCCGCTCCTCCCCGATGACGGTCAGGCCCATCTTCAGCTCGAGGTTGGGAATGATGGAGCAGAGGTTCGCGTTCCCGCACCGTTCCCCGTAGCCGTTCATGGTCCCCTGGACCTGGACGACGCCGCACTCCACGGCGGCGATCGTGTTGGCGACCGCAAGCTCGGAGTCGTTGTGGCAGTGGATCCCCAGGGGGAGCCGGACCGCCGCCTGGACCCGGCCGATGGCTTCCCTGATGCGGGAGGGGAGGGATCCCCCGTTGGTGTCGCAGAGCGTGATCAGGTCGGCGCCCCCGTCGGCCGCGGCCTTGAGCGTCTGCAGGGCGTAGTCGGCGTTGGCGGCGAACCCGTCGAAAAAGTGCTCGGCGTCGAAGATCACCTCCCGTCCCCGGGATTTCAGGTAGGCGACCGAGGCCTGGATGAGCTCGCAGTTCCGGGCGAGGGGGATCCTCAGGGCCGCGTGCACGTGGAAATCCCAGGTCTTGCCGAAGATCGTGACCACGGGGGTCCGGGCCGCGAGCAGGGCTTCCAGGTTCGGGTCCTCGCTCGGCTGGTTTTTGGCCAGGGCCGTACTGCCGAAGGCGGCGATCCTGGCCGTCTGCCAGTCCCGGCCGGCGGCGATCCGGAAGAATTCGGCGTCCTTCTCGTTGGAGCCGGGCCAACCCCCCTCGATGTAGTGGACCCCCAGTTCGTCCAGTTTCCGCGCCACCCTCAGCTTGTCCTGCACCGAGAACGACACGCTTTCGCCCTGGGTCCCATCCCTCAGGGTGGTGTCGTAAACGAATATCTTCACGCCTGCCTCCGCGGGCCCGCGGGCGACGCCGCGCGCCGGAGCCCAAAAAAAAAGCCCTCACCCGTCGGCGGATGAGGGCTGGTGCATGCACCTTTGCACGCCTCTATCCGCCGGGAGTCCCCCCGGTAATGCCGGTAATGGCGATGCTGGTGTCTGCGGCGCGGTCTGGATGCATCCTGTCCCCTGAAAAATCCCCTGCCCGTTTACGTTGCCACAGCGCGGGGCCGTTTGCAAGGGCCGGGCGCGTCCAGGCGCGCCCGGCCTGCGGGTCATCGTGGGGTCAGTGCCGGAACACCACCAGCTTCGACTCGATCCCCTCGATCCCGTCGAGCGCCTGCTTGAGCTCCTTCGCCCGGGCCTCCCCCGCGATGTCCAGCACCAGCACCCCCTCGGGGGAGCTGTACCCTTCCCCGATCTCGTGGAGCCCGAGCCGCGTCCGGATCGCGTCGCCGTATGCCGAGAGCGATTTCTGGACGGAAGGGGCCTTCTTCAGGCGATCGGTGACATGGACCAGCAGAAGCGCGTGCGCCGGTTTTTTGACGGCCATGGGAGAACCTCCGATTGTCTTTTTCCGGTGCGGGGGATCCGCGCCCGGCCTGGAGGGTCCATCATAGAGCCAAAGGCCCGGTCCCGGCAATCCGGAAATGGGCCCGGGTCCCGGAAGCGACGGGGCCCGCCGCGGCGGTCTACGGGAAGCGGAGGCGGATGTGCACGATTTCCGGGCGGTTCCCGATGCGCATGGGCGGCCCCCAGGTCCCGACCCCGGAGGATACGTAGTAGTGTGTGGCGCCGGAGCGCCGGTATCCCCACGGGACTTCGTACATCATCCTGACGACGAGGTGCAGGGGCCAGATCTGGCCGTAGTGCGTGTGCCCCGAAAGCTGGAGCGTGACCCCGTGCTCCGCCGCTTCCCCCAGGTCGAAGGGCTGGTGGTCGAGCAGGATGACGGGGCAGCCGTCGTCGATGCCGGCCGTGAGCTCGCCGAGCCCCTTGCGGAGGCGCCCGGTGAAACGGCCGATGGAGCGGTCCTCGCGCCCCACGAGGTGAAACGCGTCCCCGACCCGGACCCTCTCGTCCCGCAGCATGGTGACGCCGTGGGCGCCGAGGTAGGCGGCGGCTTCCTCCACCCCGCCGATATACTCGTGGTTCCCGGTGACGGCGTAGGTCCCGAAGCGGGAACGGAGGCTCTCGATCGCCGCCCCGAGGTCCTGCCGGATCACGGGGGCGAGGTCCTCGTCCACGATGTCCCCCGGCAGCAGCACGATGTCGGGGTGCAGGCGGTTGATCGTGGCGACGATGCCGTCCAGGCGGCGGCGCCCCACGATGGTCCCCAGGTGAATGTCGGAGGCGGCCACGATGTCGAGGCTCTCCATGCCGCCGCAATGCGCCGGCACCGTGATCTCGAGGGTCCGGACGCGCGGGAACAGGGAATTGACGTAACCCCCGGCCAGGCACGACGCCGTCAGGAGGAGGACCACCGCGAGGGTCCGGCGCTTCGTCCGGGCGGCGTCGCGCGTGACGGCCGCGGGGAAGAAGGGGAGGAACCGGTGGACCAGCCGCAGCAGGTCGACGGAGAGGGCGGCGATCAGGAGGTAGACGACGGCGCCCAGCCAGAAGGAGCCGATCCAGATGAGGACGGTGGCCGGCGCGGAAGGGAGCAGGTTCTCGAAGACCCGTCCGCCGACGAAGGAGAGGGTCAGGAACCAGAAGAGGACGATGTAGGGGCGGCGGAGCGCGGAGCCGCGAGGGATGGCGGCGAGCCCCCGGACGAAGAGGTACCAGCTGATCAGCCCCAGGACGGAGAGGAACAGCGCGAAGAAAAGGATCATCGTCATCGTGGTCATGGCGCCCGAGCGGGTTCCGGCGGGAACCCGCTTCCCGTCCGGGGCCCGCCGGTCAGGGCCGGCCGTCGGCATCATAAAACAGATTTCCGCCGCCCGGAAGGGATAAAGAATATGGGCGTTCCCCCCCGCGCTTCTGCTAGAATGGCTTGCGGTGTGGGAAGATTTCGCCTTGAACCCGGCCCCTGGATGACTTATAAAAATCCTCCCATGCCTGGATGCAGGTGCCGGCAGCCGAACATTTACCCTGAAGGAGGGACGCAATCATGGCGCTCATCGATTTTGGAGGCGTTAAGGAAGAGGTCGTCACGCGCAAGGAATTTCCCATGAGCCGGGCGCGCAAGGCGCTCAAGGGGGAGACGATCGCCGTCATCGGGTACGGCGTTCAGGGGCCGGCGCAGGCCCTGAACATGAAGGACAACGGGTTCAACGTCATCATCGGGCAATCGAAGAAGTACCCGAGGGACTGGGAGCGCGCCAGGAAGGACGGGTGGGTGCCCGGCAAGACCCTCTTCACGATCGAGGAGGCCTGCGAGCGGGGGACCATCATCGAGATGCTGGTGTCGGACGCGGCGCAGCGGGCGATCTGGCCCCTGGTCAAGGAGCGCCTGGCCCCGGGTAAGGCGCTCTATTTCTCCCACGGCTTTTCCATCGCCTACAGCAAGCAGACGGGCGTCGTCCCGCCCAAGGACGTCGATGTCGTCCTCGTGGCCCCCAAGGGGTCCGGGACGTCCCTGCGCCGCAATTTCCTTTCCGGCGCGGGCATCAATTCCAGCTTCGCCGTGGAGCAGGACGCCACGGGCCGCGCCCGTGAACGATGCCTGGCGCTCGGGATCGCGGTGGGGTCGGGGTACCTGTTTCCGACGACGTTCAAGAAGGAGGTCTTCAGCGACCTGACCGGGGAGCGGGGCATCCTGATGGGGGCGCTGGCGGGGGTGATGGAGGCCCAGTACGACGTGCTCCGGCGCCACGGCCACAGCCCCAGCGAGGCCTTCAACGAAACGGTCGAGGAACTGACCGAGAGCCTGATCCGCCTGGTCGCCGAAAACGGCATGGACTGGATGTACGCCAACTGTTCCGCCACCGCCCAGCGCGGCGCCCTGGACTGGCTGCCGAAATTCAAGAAGGCGGTGAAGCCCGTATTCGCGGAACTCTACAAGCGGGTGGCGAGCGGCCAGGAGACCAAACGGGTCCTCGATTCGTGCGGCAAGCCCGATTACCAGAAGCAGCTGACCAAGGAACTGAACGCCATGGCCGACTCCGAGATGTGGCGGGCGGGCAAGGCGACGCGCGCCCTGAGGCCGAAGGAGCCGGCGAAGAAGAACATCGGCGTGGCCAAGGGGACGGTCGGCAGGGCGTCCAACTAGCCGTCCGCCCGGGCGGCAGGTCTACGGGAGCCC
This sequence comes from uncultured Acidobacteriota bacterium, assembly GCA_964637825.1. GTDB lineage: Bacteria > Acidobacteriota > UBA6911 > UBA6911 > UBA6911 > UBA6911. The sequence continues at coordinate 4,193 of CAZWXG010000037.1, read as the reverse complement.
CCCGGCGATTCCGGGGGGCGTTCCTTTTTAGGCCCGCTTTGCGGGTCTCGTTCGGGAGGCGACAATGGGCGAGGTCAAACTGCCCCGGAATTTCGTGAGCAAGTATCCCCACAAATTCTCCAAGGGGAAGCAGCAGTTCCTGCGCGGGCGGCGCATCCTGCCCGCGCCGATCACGGGGAAGGAGTCGCTCCCCGACCTGATCGACGGCGCGTTTCTGGCCTACAACGGGGGGCGGCTGCAGGAAGCCTGCCGCCTGTTCACCGAGAAGATGGCGAAGCCGAAGGTGACCGTGGGCATGAGCCTGGCGGGGGCGATGACGCCGGCCGGTCTGGGCGCCGCCGTGGTGGTCCCGCTGATCAAGGCCGGGCTGGTGGACTGGATCGTGGCCACCGGGGCCAACCTCTACCACGACATGCACTACGCGATGAACCTTCCGCTCTACCGCGGCTCCCCCTTTTCCCCCGACCCGGAGCTCAGGCGCCTGGGCGTCGTGCGCATCTACGACATCCTGCTCGACTACAACGACGTCCTCATGGCCACGGACCACGTCCTGCGCCAGGTGCTGATGCAGCCGGAGTTCCAGAAGGAGATGGGGACCACGGAACTGCACTACCTCCTGGGGAAGTACTGCGCGGAGTTCGAGGAACAGACCGGGCGCAAGGACAGCTCGCTGCTGGCCGCCGCCTACCGCGCCGGGGTCCCGTGCTTCTGCCCCTCCCCGGGCGATTCCACCATCGGCATGAACGTGGCCGGGCTGGAACTGCGCAAGAACGCCCTGCGCATCAACCCCTCGCGCGACGTCAACGAGAGCACCGGGATCGTGCTGGCCGCCAAGCGCGCGGGGCACAAGACCGGGACGCTGCTCATCGGCGGCGGTTCGCCCAAGAACTTTACGCTGCAGACGGAGCCGCAGATCCAGGAAATCCTGCGCGTCAAGGAGGAGGGGCACGATTACTTCATCCAGTTCACCGACGCGCGCCCCGACACCGGCGGCCTTTCCGGGGCCACCCCGCAGGAAGCGGTCACCTGGGGCAAGGTGGACCCGTCGCAGCTCCCCGACGCCGTCGTCTGCTACGTCGATTCGACGGTGGCCTTCCCGCTGCTGGCGCACTACGCCCTCGCCCGCTGCAAGCCGCGGAAGCTCAAGCGGCTGTACGACCGGCTCCCGGAAATCCTTGAGCTGGTGACCGAGGAGTACTGGAAGCACAACAAGACCCTGTAACGGGAGGGCCGGCGGCGGGGACGCCCCGCCGCCGGCCGCGCGCTCGCCTATGAGAACGTCACAACTGAAGGAGCTGGCCGGGAAGCACGGGACGCCCCTGTTCGTCGTGGATCACGAGGCCCTGCGCGGGAATTACCGGGCCTTCCGGAACTGCCTGCCGCGGGTGCAGCCGTACTACGCGGTCAAGGCCAACCCCGACCCGGAAATCGTCCGCACCCTCTTCCGGATCGGGTCGAGCTTCGATGTGGCCTCGATCGCCGAGTTCAACCTCGTCTACGAGAACATCCGCGCGCTCCCGGCCGCGGAGCGGCAGGACTTCATCTGGGACAAGATCATCTATTCCAACCCCATCAAGGACCGCCGCACCCTCGAGGAGCTCGACTGCTACCGCCCCTTGGTGGTCTACGACAACGTCGAGGAGATCGGGAAGATCCGCCGGCACGCGCCCAACGCCGGGCTGGCGCTGCGGATCCGGGTCCCGAACACCGGCTCGATGGTGGAGCTGTCGAGCAAGTTCGGGGCCGCCCCGGGGGAGGCGGTGGACCTCATGGCCCGGGCGGCCGACGCGGGCCTCGCGGTGGAGGGGCTGGCGTTTCACGTGGGCAGCCAGTGCACGAATTTCGAAAACTACGTCCAGGCGCTGGCGACCTCGGCCGCCATCATGGAGGAAGCGGAGGCCCGCGGGCTCGAGCTGAAGCTCCTGGATATCGGGGGCGGCTTTCCGGCGCGCTACGACCGCCACGTGCGCCCGTTCCGGGACCTGGCCCGGATCCTGGGCGCGGAAATCCGGCGGCTGTTCCCGAAGGAACTGGAGATCATCGCCGAACCGGGGCGGTACATGGTGGGCACCGCCGCCACGGCGGTGGCCGAGGTGATCGGCAAATCGGACCGCGACGGCAAGCGGTGCTACTACATCAACGACGGCATCTACCACACCTTCTCGGGGATCCTGTTCGACCACTGCCAGTACCACCTGAAGGCGTTCAAACGGGGACCGACGCGGATTTCGGCCGTCTTCGGCCCCACCTGCGACGCGCTGGACACGGTTTCGCAGGCCGAAGACCTCCCCGAACTCGACCTGGGCGACCTGGTCTACTCGGAGAACATCGGGGCCTACAGCCACGCGTCCTCCACCTGGTTCAACGGCTTCCCGCCCGCGCAGGTGGTCCACGTCAACGTCTGATCCGCCCGGGGCCCGTTTCCCCGCGGGCGGCTACCCGTTCTTCCGCTCGAATTCCCGCATGAATTCCGCCAGCGCCTCGACCGAAGCCGTCGGCACGGCGTTGTAGATGCTGGCCCGGATGCCGCCGACCGAGCGGTGCCCCTTGAGGCCGACCATCCCCGCCGCTTTGGCCTCGGCGATGAAGCGCGCCTCCAGCTCCTCGCTGCCCAGGCGCCAGACGACGTTCATGATGGAGCGGCTCTCCACCTCGACCGGGGAGTGCCAGAAAGCGCTGGAATCCAGGACCCCGTAGAGGGCCGCCGCCTTGCGTTCGTTCTCCCGCTCCATGGCGGCCACCCCCCCGCGCGCTTCCAGCCATTCGCAGGTGAGCTTGAGCATGTAGATGGCCCAGGTGTTCGGGGTGTTGTACAGGCTGCCGTCGGCGATATGGGTCGAGTAGCGCAAAAAGAGGGGGACGGTCTCCGGCACCCGTTCGGCGAGGTCCCGGCGCAGGATCACGACCGCCAGGCCCGACGGCCCCAGGTTTTTCTGGGCGCCGGCGTAGACGGCGGCCAGCGGGGTGATGTCGACGTCGCGCGAGAGGATGTCGCTCGACATGTCCACGACCAGCGGGGCCTCCGTCTCGGGAAACCGGGTCCAGCGGATGCCGCCGATGGTCTCGTTCGAGCAGATATGGACATACTCCGCGTCCGGGAGGAGCGCGAGTTCCCCGGGCTTGGGGATCCGGGCGTAATGGTCCCCTTTCCCGCTCCAGGCCACGTTGACGGCGCCCGTGATCCGGGCCTCCTTCAGGGCGCGGGTGGCCCAGCTGCCGGTGTCGACGTAGTCGGCGCTCCTGCCCGGCCGGCGCAGGTTCATCGGCAGCATGGCGAACTGCAGGCTGGCCCCCCCCTGGAGGAAGAGGACAACATAATCCTCGGGCACCTTCATCAGGCGCCGGATCCCGGCTTCGGCGGCGTCCACGATGGACTGGAATTCCTTCGAGCGGTGGGAGATCTCCATGACCGACATGCCGATGCCCCCCAGGTCGGACAGTTCCTCACGCGCCTTCTCGATGACTTCCAGCGGCATCGCCGCCGGACCTGCGTTGAAATTATGTATGCGGGCCATCTGTCGTCTCCTCCCGGAAAACCGGATCGTCTTCCATTGTACGCCGGGATCGGGACCCCGGCGGGAAATTCCAATGATGCCACCAACTCCTCCCGGGAAACAGGCGCGAAATCGATTTTTCGGCCGGCGCCGCCGCCGGGGGGGCGGGCCGGTTTGGGCTTGACTTGGGGGGCGGGGCGGGTACAATTCGGCCGGCGACGGTTGGGGGCGGCAGACGCCCGCCGGAGCCTGCGGCCGGCGCTGGACCGGGCCGCAAGTTCAGTTGGAGGTCCCGTTCCGCCCGGCTTTATACCTCAGCCAGAATATGAGATACTCATGTTTCGGAACCTGACGGCGCCCGCTTGCGGACCGCCGCCTTCCGGGGGCGGTCCGGGTCGTTTCGGTCCCGTGCACGGAATGGTGTTCCCGTCGCGTGAAGAATTCGTTGGAGCAGATCATGTCACTTTTAACCGAGCGTGTGCAGTGCAGGGAATTGCTGGATAAGCTGGTGCCCGTGGAAGAGGCGGTCAAGCTGGTCGGGGATCGTTCGAAGATCGCCATCAGCGGTTTTACCAAGACGGGGGAGCCCAAGACCTTCATTCCCGCGCTGGCGCGCCACCTGGCGCAGTACGCGCCCCAGACCAGGATCGGCCTCTTCAGCGGGGCCTCGCTTTCGGAGGACGTGGAGGGGCCGATCGC
>CAZWXG010000036.1:2367-20980 GCA_964637825.1 uncultured Acidobacteriota bacterium | reverse complement strand
CCGGAAGCCCCTACTCGACCCGGAGCCCCTTCACGTTTTCGATGACGTCGGGGAGGGCGACGCCGCCGAAGCTGCAGCCGATGACGCGGATCTCCTCGAGGGGGGTATGGGCGTACCCGCGCAGGTAGAGGGCGTACCGGCTCCTGCGACTGGTGACGTTTCTCATTTCGATGTGGCGCACCCGGGGGGGGAACCGGCCGGCGTCCCCCTCTTCGTAAAAGAGGTCGATCCGGAGCACCGCGTCGCTCACCTGCCCCACGGTCACGTCGCGCATGTAGACGTGTTCGATGAAGCCGCCGCGCACCGAATTGGTCTTCAGCCGGAGCGCCCGCTCCAGGTTCGGGCTGTCCATCGAGCACCCCTCCGCGTAGACGCCGCGCACCCCGCCCGAGGCCTCGCTCCCGATGGTCACCCCCCCGTGGCCCTCCTTCATGCGGCAACGGCGCACGACGATGCGCTCGGAAGGGACGGCGACGCGGCGCCCGTCGCGGTTGCGCCCCGATTTCACGGCGATGCAGTCGTCCCCCGTGTCGAAGTGACACTCCTCGATGAGGACGTCGCGGCTCGACTCGGGGTTGCAGCCGTCGTTGTTCGGGCCGTGGCTCACCATGGACACGCCCCGCACGGTGACGTTGGTGCAGAGGACGGGGTGGACCTGCCACATCGGCGCGCGGCGCACGGTCACCCCTTCCAGCAGGACGTTGCGGCAGCGGTAGAACTGGAGGAAGCCGGGGCGCAACCAGCCCCCCTCCCCGAAGACGCGGCGCGCGACCGGGACGTCGGTTTCCCCCATCCGGAAGAGCTCGCGGCGCGCGGGCGCCTGCTGGGGTGCGCCGGCGCGGGCGCCGAAGAGGGGGCTGCCGCACCAGGGCCACCAGTGTTCGTGGTCCGCCTGCCCGTCCAGGACGCCGGGGCCGGTCACGGCGATGTTTTCCTGGCCGAAGGCGTACACGAGGGGGGAATAGTTCATGCACTCCACCCCTTCCCAGCGGGTATGAACGACGGGGAGGTAGCGGCGCGGGTCGGTGACGAAGCGGAGCTGCGCGTCCTGGTCCAGGTGAAGGTTGACGCCGCTTTGGAGATGGATCGGGCCCGTCAGGAAGGCGCCCGCCGGGACCAGGACGCGCCCGCCCCCGGCCTGGTGGCAGGCGGCGACAGCGCGGGCGACGGCGTCGGTGCAATCGGTGCGGCCGTCGTCGCGGGCGCCGTAGCGGGTGACGGCGAAATCGCGGTCCGGGAACACCGGGGGGCGGATGCGGGAAAGGATGCCCGGGACGGCGTCCCACCCGGCGGCGTCCGTCACGGGTGCCGCGGAGAAGGCGGGGAGCGCGAGGGCGAGCCCGGAGGAGAGGAGAAATTCCCGGCGATCGAGGGGGATTCCCGCCTTCATGGGCGCTCTATCCTCGCGAACAATAATTGAATCGGGCACGACGGCATGCGTGATAGAATACGCGCTTCCGGAAGCCGGCTTCAACGTTTTTGCCGCAGCGCGCGCTTTTGTCCAGACCGATGGAAGGGAGACACGATGAACATGCAACGCCCCGGAACCCTGTGGATGGCGGTCCTGACCGCCGTGCTGGCCGTTCCCGGCCTGCTCGGAGCGGCGGAGCCCTGCGACCGGCAGTGCCTGGTCGACGTCATGAAGAATTACCTCTCCGCCCTGGTCGCTCACGATCCTGCGGCGGTGCCGTTCGACCGGGAGGTCAAGTTCACCGAGAACACGGCGAACATCCCGGTCGGGTACGGGCTGTGGGTCACGGCCTCGGGCGGCCCCGAAGAGTTCCAGGTCTACGCCGCGGACCCGGTCGCGCAGCAGGTGGCGGCCCTGGTCATGATGAAGGAGAACGGCAGGGAAGACGTCCTCCTCGGGGTGCGGCTGGCCCTCCGCCGGGGAAAGGTTTCGGAAGCCGAGCATCACGTGGTCCGGCAGGACCAGCTCCACTCCATGCAGAACCTCCGGAAGCCGCGCCCCGGCCTGGTCGAGGACCTGGCGCCGGAGGAGCGGACCCCGCGCGGACGGATGCTCGACATCGGGCTCGCCTACTACGACGCGCTCACGGGGGAGGACGGCACCCTGGCCCCCTTCGCCCGGGAGTGCGAACGGCGCGAGAACGGGGCCACCTCGGTGGGGGGGAAGCGCGAGGGTGCCAAGCCCGCGGCCGACGCCCCGCAATTTCCCCCGCCCGGGGCGGTCGACCCCGAGATGATGAAGCTGGCCCGGGCGCTGGCCGCCGTCCCCAACACCTGCGAGGAGCAGATCACCGCCGGCGTGTGGGCCTACATCTCCGAAATCCGCAACCGCCGCCTGCTCGTCATCGACGAACAGAAGGGGCTGGCCGTAGGCTTTTCCAACCTCTACCACGACAGCCTGCTCAAGACCATGAAGCTCAAGGGGGTCCCCGGGGTGGAGAGCGTCCCCGCCTACCAGGGGACCTTCAACATGCCCGCCATCCACATTTTCAAGATCCGGAAGGGGAAGATCTACGACATCGAGGCCACCGGCCTCGTCCTTCCGTATGGAACCAGAACGGGGTGGGAATGACCCCGGAGCAACCCAAGGACAACCACCGGACCTAAAGGAGGACACCATGAAGAGAACCCTGACCGGATTGACCGGCGCCGCCCTGGCCGCCTGCCTGCTCCTGACCCTCTCCTGCGCCCCCGCCGACACCGCGGTGACGAAAGCGGCGAGCAGTTACGCCGAGGACCGCGCCCAGATCGAGGACCTGCAGGCCCGTTACCTGTTCGCCCTCGATTCGTCCGACCTGGACACCTACGTCTCCACCTTCACCGAGGACGGGGTGCTCGACATCATCGCCTACCAGGCCAAGGGGCGCGCCGAGATCCGCAAGAAGATCGAGGAGGCCCAGAACGTGTTCGATCCGACCGCGGAAGCCGTCAAGGGCCCCTACGCCCCGACGGGGCGGCACAACATCACCAACATCGTGATCAAGGTCGACGGCGACCGGGCGGTGGGGAAGGCCTACTGGTTCCATTACGGGAACAACAACCCGGAGCGGAAGGCCCAGATCGATTCCTACGGCCACTATGAAGACGAAATGGTGAAAGTGAACGGCCAGTGGCTCTTCAGCAAGCGCGTCATCTACAACGAGCAGGTGGCCGACTGGATCTCCCCGGGCGGCAACCCGAAGGCCTGGTAGGCAGGGAACCGCCGGCCGGAGCACTCCGGTTCTTTACTTCGGGCGCGCGCGGGGGTACCTTTTCCCCCGGTGGAGCGGCGGATGCGGCATGAATTCTGAAACGACTGATCTCAGGGGCGGAACCGACCGCCGGTTCCGCCTCCTCGCGGCACTTCTGGGCCTTCTTCTCCTCGCCCCGGGCTGCGGCCCGAAGGTATCCCGCGTGGAGCACGCGGCGGTCTTTCATCCCGAGCTGCGGGAAAAAACGGCGGCCGTTCTCCCCGGGCGGCCGCTGACGGCGCTGGAGTGCGTCCGGATCGCGCTCGACAACAACCTGGACCTCCGGGTCGCGGAGATCGGGCGGCGGCTGGCCACCCTCGACCGGAAGGCCGCTTTCGGCCTTTTCCTCCCCCAGATCGAGTTCCGTTTCGGCTACTCCGGGACGGACAACCCGCAGCTGCGGCAGACCGGGGGGGGTGTGGTCCAGCTGTCCGACCAGCGGATCCACCAGACGGAGATCGAGGCGCAGCAGGCGGTCTTCCTCCCCCAGGCGTGGCTCCTGTACGACATCCGCGGGCGGGGGGAGGAGATCAGCTCCCTGCTGCGCGACCGGGCCCGCCAGATGATCTCGCTGCAGGTGGCGACGCTCTACTTCGCCGTCCTGACCCTCGAGGACGCCGAGAGCTATCTCGGCGTGACCATCGAGAACGTCGAGGCGCTCCTCGGGGAGACCCGGGCGTTCGAGCGGGAAGGGATGGCCCTCCCCTCCCAGCGCCAGGAGGTGGAGACGCTCCTGCTCGAGAGTACCATCGCGCGCGACAACGTCCGGCGCCTGCTCGCCGAAACCCGGGCGGAACTCATGGTCGCCATGGGGCTCGACCCCTTCGGTAAGATCGGGCTCGTGCGCCAGGCCCCGTTCCTCCCCTTCGAGCGGCGGTCGCTCGAGGAGGACGCCCTGGAGGCGCTCACCCGCCGCCTGGAACTCCACGTCGACGACCGCACCCTCGAGATCCGGAAGCGGGAGGTGCAGACCGCCATCGCCGCCTTCCTCCCGCGCGTCGCGGGCTTGGGGAGCTTCACCCACAGCAGCGATTCGTTTCTCGTGTATTCCAACGTCTGGACCTACGGCGTCGGCGCCGTCCTCTCCGCCTTCGACGGCTTCCGGAACCTGTTCGGGTACCGGGCCGCGCGGGAGCGGGAGAAGGAGGCGTTCGTCAGGCGCGAGCAGCGGTGCATGGCTATCCTGCTCGAAGTGCTCCGGGCGCGCCACCGGGTGGACCAGGCGGCCGATTACGCGGCCGTGGCTTCGAAGAACCTGGAGACGGCCGAGGAGCGCCTGCGGGAGTCCCGGGCGCTGTGGGACGAGGGGATGATCCAGTTTTCCGAGCTGCTGGACGCGGTGACGGAAAAGGAACGCGCCGGCTTCATCCGGTCGATGGCCGGTTTCCAGCAGCAGGTGGCGCTGGCCACGCTCGGCGACGTGCTGGGCCGAACCCCAAAGGAACCGTGATATGAGACAGGGAAAGGGTTACGTTTCGATCGCCGCGCTCGTGCTGGCGCTCCTCCTCCCCGCTTGCCGGGGGGGCGGGGAAAAGGCGCCGGCGCCGGCAGGGACGAAGAGCGTCCGGGTGGAAACCGTGCGGCAGAGGACTTTTCTCTCGGTCCTGTCGCCGTCGGGCAATGTCCAGGTCAAGCGGGAGGCTCTCGTTTCCGCCCGCATCCCGGGGACCCTGGACGCTATCTTTGTCGACGAGGGGGACCGGGTGACGGCGGGGGAGACGCGCCTGTTCCAGACCGACGCCCTGAAACTGGGGAAGGCGGTGGAGGCGGCGCGTCAGGAACTGGCCGTCGCGGAATACGGCGTGCTCGAGCGGCAGGCCAACCAGGAGCAGGTCGAGGCGGACTACGACAAGGTCAGGCTCGACTACGAGCGCTTCCGGCGGCTGTACGAGCAGGACAAGGCGGTGACGGCCAGCGCCTTCGAGGCGAGGGAGTCGCACTTTTTGCAGATGGAGGCGGCGAAAAAGCACGCCGGGATCGCCGTGGACCTGGCCCGGAAGAGGATGGAGCAGGTTCGCACCAACCTGGCGATCACCGAAAAGGACCTCCGGGACTCCCTGGTCACGGCCCCGATCGGAGGGGTGGTCACGAAGCGGCTCCTGGAGCCGGGGGAGATGGCGGGGGCGGGGACCCCCGTGCTCCGGATCGAGGACCTCTCCACGGTGGAGGTGTCGGCCTTTCTCCCCGAGGAGGCCTTCGCGCGCGTCACTCCCGGGAAGACCCGGGTGGACGTGCACGTGGGGGACACCGTGCTGCGCAACCGGGCCGTTTCCTACAAGAGCCCGACCGTCAGTTCCGACCTGCGGACCTTTGAAGTCCGCTGCCTGATCCGGAACCCCCCGGCCGGGATCGTGCCCGGGAGGATTGCACGGATGGAGGTGCTCCTCGAGAAACGGGAGGGGCCGGGGGTCCCGAGGGAGGCGCTCACGGCCCGGGCCGACGGGCGGGTGGTCTTCGTCCGCGACGGCGGCCGGGCCCGCCTGGTGAAGGTCTCCACGGGGCTCGAGACGGACGGTTGGGTGGAAATCACCGGCGGGGATCTGGCGCGCGGCGCCGAGGTGGTCACGGCGGGGAACGACCTGCTGCGGGACGGCGACCCGGTCACGGTCGTCGGGAAGGATCGCTGATGTTTCTTTCCGCCGCTTCGGTCAAAAGGCCCGTGGCGATGGGCTCCCTGATCATCGCGCTGGCGCTGCTGGGCCTCAATTCAGCCCGGAAGCTGGGGCTGGAGCTGATGCCCCGGGTCGACATCCCCTACATCACCGTGGTCACGGTCTACCCCGGGGCGACGCCGGAGGAGATCGAGACCGACGTGGCCAAGCGGATCGAGGACGCCGTGGTCAGCGTCGACGGGCTGAAGCACGTGACTTCCTCCTCGATGGAGAACATGTGCCAGACGTTGCTCGAATTCCACCTCGGGGTGGACGTCGACATCGCCGCCACCGACGTCCGGGAAAAGCTCGACATGATCCGGGCCGACCTGCCCGAGGATGTCGAGGACCCCATCATCCAGAAGTACGACCTCAACGCCACCCCGGTCGTGGACCTGGCGCTGGCGGGCGACGCCCCCATCGACGAGATCTTCGACTACGCCGACAACACCCTCCGAGACCGGATCACGATGATCCCTGGGGTGGCCGACGTGCAGCTCGTCGGGGGCGCCCGGCGCGAGGTCCAGGTCCGGATCGACCGCGGGCGCCTCGGTGCGCGCGGGCTGTCGACGATGGACGTCGTCCGGGCGATCCGGCAGGGGGTGCGGACCATTCCCTCGGGCAACCTGCGGGACGGGGGCTCGGAGTTCTCGGTCAAATTCGACGCCGACTACGACGACATCGGGGAGCTGGAGAGGCTCGAGATCGCCGGCTCCGGCGGGCAGCGCACCCGGATAGGGGATGTCGGCACGGTGCTCATGGCCACCGAGGAGATGCGGCAGGAGGCGGCGGTCGACGGCCGGCCGGCGGTGGCCCTGAGGGTGATCAAGCGGTCGGACGCGAACGCCGTCCGGGTGGTGGGCGCCGTCAGGGGGGCGATGGACGACATCGGCGCGGTCCTGCCGGGGGGGATGCAGCTGGTCTGGGTGGCCGACGACGGCCGCTTCATCGAGGCGATGAACCGGAGCGCCTGGGTCGACGTGCTGCAGGGGATCCTCCTGACCGCCCTGATCCTTTTTCTCTTTCTCCACAACCTCCGCTCCCTGCTGGTGGTGGCGATCACGATGCCGCTGACCATCGTCATCGGCCTCTTCTTCATGGAGCTGGCCGGGCTGACGCTGAACGCCTCCACCCTGATCGCCGTGGGGCTTTCGGTGGGGATCCTGGTCACCAACTCCATCGTGATCCTCGAGGCGATCGTGAAGCGTTTCGACCGGTCGGGCGACCCGCGGGAAGCGGCCCGGGTGGGGACATCGGAGGCGACGGTCGCGGTGCTCGCGAGCATCGCCACCAACGTGGTCGTCCTCTTCCCCCTGGCGATGATGGATTCGATGATCGGGCTCTTCATCCGGGCGCTGGCCCTGACCATGCTGATCATGACGGCGGTATCGCTCCTGGTCTCCTTCACCCTGACGCCGATGCTCTGCTCCCTGCTGCTCAAGCCGCCCCGGGAGGGGGAGCGCTCCCCGCTCGCCGCCCTGGAGCGGGGGTGGGACCGCGGCTTCGGGGCCGTCACCCGCGCGCTGCGGGGGCTGCTCGAGTACAACGAGCGGCACCGCTGGGCCGCCGTCCTGGTCCTCGCCCTGGTGGGCGTCCTCTTCGCCCTTTCCCTGCTGGCCGCCGGCCGCATGGGGACGAACATGATGACCGACTCCGACCAGGGGAAGCTGTTCGTCAAGCTGGAATACCCCACCGGCAACGCCCTGCCGCGCACGGCGGAGCGGGTGCGGGAGGCCGAGGCGCGCCTGGGCGACCTGCCGGAGCTCCGGCACATGCTGAGCACCGTCGGGAAGGTGGAGGGGATGGTGGGGCAGACGTCCGAGGGGGTCCACCTCGCCCAGATCCTCCTCAAATTCTCCGAGCGGGACGAGCGCGAACGGACGCTCGAGGGGATCATCGCCGAGGTCCGCGACCGCCTCGCGGACTATCCCGGGGCGATCGTCACCGTGAACGTCCCGGTGATCATCGGGGGGCAGGGGAGCGACCTGGAACTGGAGATCACCGGGGAGGAGTACGGCACCCTCGACCGGCTGGCGTTGGCCGCCGGCGAACTCGTGGCCCCGATCCCGGGGGTCACCGACGTCGACCACTCCGTGCGGGAGGGGAAACCGGAACTGCGGATCGTGCCGAAGCGGGAGGTGCTCTCCGACCTCGCGTACCCGGTGCTCGAAGTGGGGATGAACCTGCGGGCCAACCTCGAGGGGATCGCCGCGGGCACCTTCAAGCGGAACGCCCGCAACTACGACATCGTGGTCAAGTTCGCGGAGCAGACAGGGAGGGCGCAGGTCGACGCCTTCCTCCTCCCCGGAGCCCCCGGCCGGCCGGTGCTGCTCGGCACCCTGGCCTCGGTCGAGGAGGGGGCCGCCCCCATCCTCCTGACCCGCAAGGACAAGGAGCGCATGTCGAAGGTCTACGCCAACCTGGGTCCGGAGCTGCCTCTCGGTACCGCCGTGGAGCAGGTTAGCGCCCGGCTCGATGCCGAGGGGGATTTCCCGCCGCGGTACGGCTACCGGTTCGGCGGGGTCTACGAGGTCATGAGCGAGGGGCTCGAGGGGCTCGGCGAAGCGGGCGCCCTGTCGATCATCCTCATCGTGCTCATGCTGGCCGCCATCCTGGAGTCGTTCCGCCAGCCGGTGCTGATCCTGGTCACCGTCCCGCTCGCGCTGATCGGCACCGTCTGGGGCCTCATCTGGACCGGGGGGAGCCTCGGCGTCTTCGAGATCATGGCCTTCGTCATGGTGATGGGGATCGTGGTCAACAACGCCATCCTGATCGTCGACCAGTTCAACGTCCACGTCCGGGAGGGGGTCCCGCGCCACCGGGCGATGATCGAGGCGACGTGCGAGCGCTTCCGCCCCGTCGCCATGATCACGATCGCCGCCGTGCTCGGGATGCTCCCCCTGGCCTTCGGCCGGGGGATCGGCGCCGAAATGAGAAACGGCGCCGGCATCGCGATGCTCGGGGGGATCCTCAGTTCGGGTATCCTCACCCTCGTGGCGCTCCCCATCCTGTACGACCTGTTCACCTCCCGGAAAAACGGGGACGGACCACGGTAATGGACTGCGATTTAAATATTTAAGCCGTTTTTCACCGACGAGGTCAAACCGATGCAGATGCTGATCACCCTGGTCTGGCTGCTGGTTTTCTGCGGCGCGGTCGCCGGGCTGCTGGTCGAGCCCACCGCGGGCTGGTTCAAGGCGGCCACCGCCCTGCACCCCTACCTCATGGGTTTCGCCAAGTTCGTCCTGCTGGGAACGATGGGAGAGCTGCTCGGGGCGCGCATCGCCACCGGGCGCTGGCGCCTCGGGGGGGTCCGGCTGTGGCAGCGGGCCCTCGTCTGGGGCGCCATCGGGGTGATGCTGGCCCTGGTCATCCCCCTCTTTTCCGCCGGGGTGGACGCGCTGCTGGGTCGCGGGATGCTCCCCGGGGCCGGCCTGGCGCTGGCCCCCGCGCTCTGGAAGTCGGTCCTGATGAACCTCATTTTCGGCTTCGAGATGATGGTGTTCCACCGCTTCACCGACACCCTGATCGGTCGCGGCAGGCTTTTCTCCGCCTGGCCGGCGGTCGAGGTCTTCCGGTCGATCGACTGGCGCAACATGCTGCGCGTCGTCGGCCTGGCGGTCCTCTGGTTCTGGATCCCGGCCCACACCGTCACCTTCCTCCTGCCGGAGATCTACCGCGTGGCGGCCGCCGCGCTGCTGGGAATCGCGCTCGGCCTCATCATGGGGTTCGCTTCGAAGAAGGCGCACCGCGAATGAGGGGGAACGGTCCGGTCATGGCCGAGGGGCGCCCGGGCGGATTCTCCGGGATTTCGGGCCGATTCCGGCGCATCATTAAGGGATGACGAGGAATCCCATGCCGCTGCATGACCTGACCGATTTCCTGAGGCTTTCCGCCGCCCTGAACATGCAGCTGACGGCCCAGGGGGTGGGGCGGGAGAACATCGTCCGCCTGATTACCAACCGCGTGCCCCTGGAGCGGGCTTCGGAGCGTGAAGCGCTGCTGCACGTGCTCGAGTACCTGGACCACGCCTACGGCACCCAGCGCCGGCGCGTCGGCCCCCCGGCGATCCTCCACCCGCTGCGCGCGACCGCCCTGCTCGGCCAGGCGGCGGACCGGCCCCACCTGCTCGACATGCTCACCGAACTGCTCCACGACAAATACGAGGACCTCACCGTCGAGGCCCTGGGCCCGGAACGGTTCCTCGAGGCCGAGGCCAAGTTCCGGGACCTGCTCAAGGACATCGATCCCACCGACGAATGGTATCTTATGGAGCGGCTCGAGCACCTGGCGATCCGGGCGGGCGAGTCCTACTACGAGTACATCGGCCGGCTGCTCGACCGGACCACGCAGACCCCCGAGCTGGTGCGGGTCAAGCTGGCCGACCGGCTCGACAACACCCTCGATATGCATATCGACGTGGACGACCTGCTCAAGGACACGGACTTCTTCCGGGTGATCTTCCGGGTGCTGTTCCCCCCGTCCGGGGAGGGGTACCGGCCCGGGATCGAGCACCCGGTCAAGTCCCCGCTGGACGGGGCTCAGCGCCTCTACCAGCTCTTCAAGAACGCCATCCTCCTCTCCCTGGTCCGGGAGAAGGGCGCGGCCCGGGGAGACCGGACCACCGACCGCCTCTTCGACGCCCTCGCCCTGGCCGGCATGGACGAGGCCCAGCGGATCGCGCTGCACATCATGGCCTACCACGAGACCGACGTCGAGCGCCAGCGCTCCATCCTGATGGAGGTGCAGGGATACGCCCAGGCGGGAGGGCTGACCCAGATCACCTCCCCGGGCGGGAAGCACCTGCTCGACGGTTTCTGCATGAACCAGTTCAACCACCCCGACTCCGGCGCCCGCGACCGGCACCTCGAGGAGCTTTACCAGGACAAGGGGCTCATGCTCCAGGCGGCGCTGGGGTTCGTCGTCATCTTCATGAATTTCGCCCACTCCCCCGACTACTGGATCCGAGGGATCAGCGATCACGGCATCGCCGCGGCGGGGAAATGAGCCGCGCGCGGGCCGCCCGGTGAAAGGAAGAGGTGTGATGGGAAGAAGAATCGCCGTCCTGGTCCTGGCGTGCGTCGCGATGGCCCTGCCCTCCTGTGGTTTCCGGGGTGCCGCCCGGCCTCCGGCCGACCCGGCCGCCCCGCCCGGGGGCGGCCCCGGATGGGCGCAGGAGTACATTCCCCGGGTTCCGCCCATCATGATGCGCGATCCGCTCCTGGAGATGCTGGGGCAGACCGACGAACCGATCCCCTACACCTACGGCGAGGCGGTGAAGCTGACGGGGCACTCCTGCATGATCGTGGCTTCGGCGTGGAGCATGACCCGGAAGGCGCTCGGGGCCCTGTATCCGGAAGGGGATGCGCCGGTGAGGGGCCGGATCCGCATCGAGGCGCCCGGGGCCGAGGGGGAATGGAACCTGGGGGTGTTCGGCCAGGTGATGACCTATGTGACCGGCGCCGCGACCGAAGGGGGGTTCTCGGGATCGGCGTTCGGGAAGGGGAACGCGGCGGCGGTGAGAAGAAACCGGTTGGTATACGCCGAAAAGCCGCTGGGCCTGGCCCCCCCCGAAATGCGCTGGATCTTCACCCGGATCGACACCGGCAGGAAGGTGGCGGTGGGTTGGGATATCCGCAAGGTCCGCCCCCCCCTGTCCGAAGCCGCCATCGCGGGGCCGGGGGATGCCCTGGCTTCGGGGCGGGCCTCCCGGGAGGAGGCCGATTCCTTCGTCAGGGACTGGAACGCCGCCGCGCTCTTCGTCCTCCGTAACGCCGATACGCTCGAGGGCCTGATCACGGTGGATCCGGTCCCGTGAGCCGCTAGGCGCCGAACATGTAGCGGAAGGCCAGGAACAGGACGATGGAAATGGCCATCGTCGCCGGCAGGGTGATGAACCAGGACGAGAAGATGTTGCGCACTATGCGGAAATCGAGCGCCGAAATGCCGCGCGCGAACCCGATCCCGATGACGGCGCCCACCAGCGTGTGGGTCGTGGAGATGGGGATGCCGAGGTTCGAGCAGATCAGGACGGTGGTGGCCGTCCCGAACTCGGCCGCGAAGCCCCGCGACGGGGTCAGCTCGGTGATCTTCCTGCCGATGGTCTCGATCACCTTGTAGCCGTAGGTCGCCAGCCCGATCACGATGCCGACCCCCCCCAGTCCGAGAATCCAGATCGGCACCTGCGTCTGCACCAGCACGCTGTGGGTCCTGAGGATCGAGACGATGGCGGCGTAGGGGCCGACGGCGTTGGCGACGTCGTTCGAACCGTGGGCGAAGGCGACGTAGCACGCCGTCAGGATCTGCAGGTATTTGAAGACGTGCTCGATGAAATTGAAGCGGTTGAGCAGCTCCGGGCTTCGGTTTTTCGTGATCCGGATGAGAAAGACGCGCACGGCCAGGGCCGCGAGGAGCCCCACGGCGGCGGCCAGCCCCACCGACTGCGCCAGCGTGACCGGCAGGCGCAGACTGGCGAGCCCCTCGTGGACCAGGGCGACCCCGATGACGGTCACGACGGCGAAGACGAGGATGGGCACGTGAAAGCGCAACGCCCTGAAGGGGTTGGAGGCGTTGATGATCTTCCGGTTCAAAAACGAGAACAGGGCGAACGCCATGATGCCGCCGCTCAGGGGGGAGACGAGCCAGCTCAGGACGATCTTCGCCATCGTGTCCCACTGGATCGAGGCCCATCCTCCCGCCACGATCCCAAACCCCGTCACGGCGCCGACGATCGCGTGGGTGGTGGAGACCGGCAGGCCGTACTTGGTCGCGATGTTGAGCCAGACGGCGGCCGCCAGCATCGCCGCCAGCATGCCGTAGACCAGCGTCATCGGATCGCCGGCGAAGAGTCCGGGGTCCACCATGCCGCGCCGGATCGTGTCGGTGACGCGCGAGCCCACGAAGACGGCGCCGCAGAATTCGAAAACCGCCGCCACGATGATGGCGCCCCGCAGGGTGAGCGCCTTCGAGCCGACCGAGGTGCCCATGGCGTTGGCCACGTCGTTGGCGCCGATGTTCCAGGCCATGTAGGCGCAGAAGACGGTGGCGATGGTGATGATGAGGAGTGCGAGGGGATCCATGATGTTCCTTTATTCCGGGGTGCCGGTCAGGCCGTGAAAAAGGTGCGGAGGCGCTTGGTCATCTTCTCGGCCGAGTTGGCGATGTTGCCGATCACCTTGAAGAGCTCGAACCAGAGCATGACGTCCACGGCGGAGAGCCGGTCTTCCAGCTGAAACAGGTGCTGGGCCAGGCGGTACTGCTTCTTGTCGGCGTCCCACTCCAGGGCGCTGACCGCGTCGAGCATGCCGAGGATCTTCTCGGCCTCGTGGCCGCCGAAGGAGGATTCGATCACCTTTTCGAATTCCCGGGTGATGTCGACGCACAGGTAGGCGGCCTCGAGGCACTTGTCCAGGTATGCGAAGAGCTCATCCCTGAATTCGGCCGGCACCCGGGTGGTCCTGACGGTGAGCAGCACGGCGAGATCCTCGCACATGTCGGCGATCCCGTCCTGCGCCGAAAGCACCGCCAGCAGGTCGCTCCGGTCCACGGGGAGGAAGATGCTCTTGGGCAGGTTGTCGCGCAGGTTCACCTTGATCAGGTCGACCTCGTGTTCGATCTTCATGATCCTGCGGGCCGCCTCGTTTTCCGTCCCCTTCCCCTCGGCCACCGCTTCCATCATCGGGCGGACCTCGTCGAGGCAGAGCTTGACCTTCTCCATGTGCTCCTTGAGCAGGGGGAAGGGGGACTGGCCGAACAGCCGGGAAATGGTGGAGGGCTTCATGTCGATGTCCTTTCGCACGCCGGTCCGCAAACGGGCCCCCCGGTCCGGCGGGAGCCGGACCGTTGCCCTGATCGCAAACCGGACCAGGCGGTCATGATAGCATGACTCAAATCGGGAGATCCCCGGTAAATCCGGGGCGGTTGATGTCCAGCGGGAAAAACTCCGGGTGTCCGGGCCGAGGCCGGGGCCGGTCCTGTCACTCGGCGGGGCCCTCGTAGGCTCCGCGCTCCTCAGCGCCCCCGTCCTCCCGCCCTGCCGGGCGCGCCGCCGCCCCGGGACGCCACCGGTCGACGGAGACGGTCGCGACATGATCGAAATCCGAAATCTTCCACAGCGGGCTCGTCTCCCCCCCCACGACCAGGAGGTTCACCTTGTCCGGCCGGTGGTAGGGGGCGATCGGGGCATCGTCGGGCAGCCGATGCCACTCGGCGTAGGGCTTCACCCCGGCCAGGGCCAGCGGCGTCACCAGCATGTCGATGATATCGTTGCCCCAGAACCGGCCGGCGGGCAGGGTCACGTTTTCCGAGATCCAGCGGCTCGCGTCGGCCTTGGCTTGGAACCCCTCGTTCTCCCGGAGGTGGCGCGCCGTGAGCGGATCCAGGATCAGGGTGGCGGCGGAATAGAGGGCGGGGAGCGCCTGCATCTGGATCCGGACCTCTTCCCCCCAGGTGCGCCGGGCCGCGGCCCCCATGCTGTTGATCAGGTTCCACCCCCGGAAGAGGCTGACGACGCTCTCACCGGCGCCGTGCCCCTTCGTGACGTGAAACGGCTCCCAGACGCTCCGCTCCTCGTTTTCGGCCATGCAGAGGTTGTTGTAGGAGTAGTTGTTCCCCTGGGAGGTCCAGAAGGTCCGGCGGGGCCGGGCGTATCCCCACAGGATGCTCATCAGGGTCCAGGCGCGCCCGATGACGGCGTTGGCCCGGCCGTAGGGCCCCAGGGCCCCCATCCCGGAATTCATCCCGATCTCGCCCCGGATCGGGCCGTTGACCAGGAGGGCGCTGGCGAAGGGGAGGGTCGAGGGCTGGATCGCCGGCTGCCCCGCCGAGGCGACGGCCAGCAGCACCGGGAGGTGCTCCGGCTGCGCCCCCGCCATCACGGCGGCGACGGCGACCGTTTCGACCGAGACCCTCAGGTTTTCCTGCGTGTCGACCAGCAGCGCCTTCCCCGCCAGCTTGTCGGGGGGCTGGCCGGTGCCGGCGAGCATGCGCGCGACCCGCTCCTCGGTCGGCAGCACGACGGGGAGCCCGTCGGTCCACCCTCTTTCCACGAAAAGGCGCCCGAGGTTTTCCTCCGTGTCCGGCTCGAGCAGGCGCCGGTACCCGGGCGCGGGGCGCACGACGGCGTGGTTGCGGCTCTCCTCCTCGGTATAGGGGCGGGTGAGGGCGTCGAGGATCTCCCCGATCACCGGGCGCCCGGTGGCCGGGTCGTTCCCCTCGATGTAGCGGGCCAGCACCGCGGGGGGCATCGAGACCACGGGGTGGGGGGTGAAGACGAAGCGGAGGGGGACGCCGTGAAACTCGCGGTCCTCCCGCTCCATCGCCTCGAAGCCGATGGTCGAAACCGGCGCGGTGGGGATCCCGTATTTCAGTTCGAGGGTGCGGCAACATCCGGCGACCGCCGAGACGCAGCCGGGTCAACCCGCGACCCCGAACACGACGGCGTCCCCCTTTTCCTTGATCTCCTTCCACAGGTCGCGGGTGTCGTCCCTGAAGATGAAGCCCGTCTTGCGCTTCACCACGGTCCGGACCGCCGGCATGTGCCGGGCGAACCATGCCTGGAGCTGCTCCATGAAGCGATCGCTCCCGCCGAAGCCCTGGTTGACGAGGTACACCGTCTTGCCGTCGAGGCTGTCGGGGCGCGGGGCCATTTCCCAGCGGGGGACGCCGGCCCCCGATCCTTCGGTCACCGGGGCCAGGGGGCCTTCCGGGTTCAGCACCACCATCCGCTTCCGTGTCGCCATCGCTCGTCCCTCCCCGTCAGCCGATCGCGTCGGCCCCTTTCCTGTCCTTGTCGAGCCCCGCGCGCCGACCCTGTTCGAAAGCCAGGCGCTCGGCCGGGGCATCCCCTTCCGGGACGGCCGCGAGGGCCCGGTCGAACAACTCCCTCAGTTCGTCCCGGAATTCGGGGTGGCTGAAGATGTAGAGCTCGTTGGCGCGGATCCCCGCCAGGACCTTTTCCCCCACCTCGTCCGGGTCCATCCCGAACCGGTGGATTTCGGGGAGCCGGTCCATGAAGAGGCGGTTGCGCTCGGTGTTTTCAGGGGACGGGAGCGCCTCGGGCCGCATCTTTTCGCTTTCGTAGATCGCGCTGTTGATCAGGCCGGGACAGAAGACCGAGACGCCGATGTTATGGTGGTAGAGGCTCAGCCGGAGCGCCTCGCTCAGGCCGCGCACGGCGAACTTGGCGGCCGTGTACGCCCCCGCCAGCGGGCTCGGCAGGAAGGCGGCCATCGAGGCGGTGTTGACGATGTGCCCCCCCTCGCCGTGCCGGCGGATGCGGGGGACGAAGGTCTGGACGCCGTTGACCACCCCGCCGAAATTGACCCCCATGACCCAGTCCCAGTCGTTGTAGGTGCACTCCTCGATCGGGACGAAGAGGTTGATCCCGGCGTTGTTGCACACGATGTGCACCCGGCCGAACACCCGTTCGGTCTCGTCCGCCGCGCGCGCCATCGCCTCGCGGTCGGCCACGTCGAGCAGGATCGGGTGCACCTCCGCCCCGCGGTCGAACCCGGCCATGGCGCGGTCGAGGCTGTCGCGGCGGATGTCGGCGATCGCCACCCGGATCCCGTTTTTCAGAAACACCCGGGCCATCCCCAGGCCGGCGCCGCTGGCGCCGCCGGTGATGAACGCCACCTTTCCTTCCACGTCCTTCATGCGCGCCCCTTCCTGGCGAGGATCTCGCGGTAGATGGGATTGGAGGTCAGAAAACCGAATTCCTTCGCCCGTGCGCCGTCGACCGGCTCGTCCGGGAAGGAGGCGAGCATCGCCTCCATCCTCTCGGCCACCCCTTCCCGGAATTCCCGGTGGGTGAAGATGTACAGATCGTTCCGCCGGATGCCGTCGAGCACCCGCCGCCCGCACTCCCCGGGGCTCATTTCGCTCTGGAAGGCCGGGCGGTTTTCGATCTCCCGCTCCATTTCGGCGTACCCGCTCTCCTTCCGGTACTTTTCCGGCCGGAGGCGCCCGGTCCGGCTGATCCGGGTGGCCACCGGCCCGGGGCAGAAGGCCGATATTCCGATGTTGTCCGGCGCCAGTTCCCCCCGCAGCGCCTCGCACAGGGCCACGACCGCCCCCTTGGCCGTCGAGTAGATGGCGGTGCGGGGGAGCGGCAGCACCCCCGACATGGAGGAGGTGGCGACGATGTGTCCCCCCTCGCCGTGGCGCAGGATGCGGGGGAGCATGACCTGGACGGCGTTGACGACGCCGCCGATCATCACCCCCAGGGCCCAGTCCCAGTCGCCGTATTTCGCGTCCTTGACCGGGCCGAGGATGCCGACGCCGGCGTTGGCGCAGAGCAGGTGAATCTTTCCGAACACCCTTTCCGCCTCGTCGGCCGCCCGCTCGAACGCCCCGCGGTCGGTGACGTCGAGGAGCAGCCCGTGCACGTTCTCCCCCCGCCCCCGCTCCCGGAAACCCCGGAGGGCCTCCTCGAGGTAGTCCGGCTGCATGTCGGCGATCACCACCTTCATCCCGGCATCGACCATCGCTTCGGCGATGCCGAGCCCGATCCCGCTGGCGCCCCCCGTGACGAAGGCCCCCTTCCCCTCGAGTTGCTGCATGAGCTCCTCCTGATCCGATTGTACACCGGTTGCGCCCCGGCCGGCCCGAAATCCTCCCCCGCACCGGGCGGGAGCGGGCTTTACGCCCGCCCCTCCGGTGGGTACTATGGGTAGGGTCTGCGGGGAGACCCGGATGGGGGAGGGTATGAGCGATCGTGTTCGGGAGGATGGGTTTGCGGAAGCGGTCGACTCCCTGGGGGAGTGGATCGAGAAGTCCGACCGGGTCCTGGTCGGCGCGGGGGCCGGGCTTTCGGCCGCCGCCGGGCTCAGCTACCTCGACGAGGACCTCTTCCGGCAGTTTCAGCCCGAGATGGCGGCCCGGGGCTACCACTACCCCTACGAGCTGTTCGAGCGGGAGAAGGAAGGATGGCCCGAAGCGCGGGAATGGGCCTACCTCGTCCGGCACATCCATTTCGTGCGCCACGCCTTCCCCCCGGCCGAACTCTACCGGAAGCTCCTCGCGCTCCTTACGGGGAGGGACTTTTTCGTGGTCACCTCCAACTGCGACCGCCAGCTCGTGCGCACCGGCTTTCCCGTGGAGCGGGTGTTCGAGGCCCAGGGGAGCTACGACCGGCTCCGGTGCACGGCGGGCTGCACGCGGGAGACCTGGGCCGTCAAGCCCGTCATCGACCGGCTGCTCCCCCTGATCGACCCGGCGACCTTCACGATCCCCGACGAGAGTGCCATCCCCCGCTGCCCCTCGTGCGGCGCGTCGCTCGCGACGGCGTTCCGCTCCTTCGAGGGGTACCGGGAGGAGCGGCGGCGCTACGAGGAGTGGATCGAGGGGACCGCGGGCGGGAGCCTCTGCATCCTCGAACTGGGGGTGGGGTTCAATACCCCGGGAGTCATCCGCTGGCCCTTCGAGCGCCTGGCGCACCTCCACGGGCGGGCCCACCTCTTCCGCGTCAACCGGGAGTACCGGGAATGGCCCGGCCACGGGGGCTACGCCATGGTCCCGGCCGAGCTTGCCGGGCGCGCGACCGCGATGCCCTGGGACGCGGGGGAAGTGATCGAGCATCTGCACGCCCGGCTCGCGCCGGCGGCGGGGGTGCCGTCGGGGGCGCCGGCGGAGGAGGGGGCATGACGCAGGAGGAGAGGCGGCGCTACCTGATCGAAGCGCTGCTCGCGGAAGACGCCAGGTACCGGGGCGTGGCGGTTCCGGAGGGAGAAGAGGAACAGTGGCGGCTGCTGCGCTCCCTCA
>CAZWXG010000036.1:0-2267 GCA_964637825.1 uncultured Acidobacteriota bacterium | reverse complement strand
GGCGTGGCGGTTCCGGAGGGAGAAGAGGAACAGTGGCGGCTGCTGCGCTCCCTCATGAACGTGCGCCCTGCCCGGCCGATCGGCGCGGATTTCCTCCGGGTGCAGGACGAGTACCTGAGAGGGGAAACAGCCCGACGCGGCGTCGTCGACGCCGACACCCTGCCGGCGACGGCGGACCCGCGCCTGGTCCTGTGGCGGGGGGATATCACCACGCTGCGGGTAGACGCCATCGTCAACGCCGCCAACAGCCGGATGGAAGGGTGCTGGGAGCCGTGCCACGACTGCATCGACAACTGCATCCACACCTGGGCCGGGGTGCAGTTGCGACTGCGGTGCCACGAGATCATGGAGCGGCAGGGGCACCCGGAACCGACCGGGCGGGCGCAGATCACCCCCGGCTACAACCTCCCGGCGCGATACGTGCTGCACACGGTGGGGCCCATCATCCACGCGCGGGTGTCGGAGCGCGACCGGGAGCTGCTCGCCTCCTGCTACGCCCGAGGACTCGAACTGGCCGGGGAGAACGGCTGCCGCGCCGTCGCCTTCTGTGCGATCTCCACCGGGGTCTTCCGCTTCCCGCAGGAGGAGGCCGCCGACATCGCCGTGCGCACGGTCCGGGAGACCCTCGACCGGGGGTGCGGGGTCGCCCGGGTGGTCTTCGACGTGTTCACGGCCGGCGACGAGGCGATCTACCGCCGGTTGCTGGGGTAGCAGCGGCAGTCCGTCCCCGCTGGAAAAAGCGCGCGCCGCTCGATAGCCGGTGGAAAATCGCCCCGGCCGGATTATGATGGGGGGAGGCATTCAACCGAGGAGGGGGCCATGGTCAGGGAATACCGGATGTACATCGACGGGGAGTGGAGCGAGGCGGCCGACGGCGAGTTCTACGAGGACTTCAATCCCTTCACCGGGGAGGTTTTCGCCCGCGTGGCCTCCGGCAAGCGGGCCGACGCCGCCCGCGCGGTGGCCGCCGCCGCGGCCGCGTTCCCGGCCTGGTCCCGCACCCTCCCCGCGGAGCGCCGGCGCCTCTTCCTCAAGGCCGGCGATATCCTGGAGCAGAAAGGGGACGAAGTCGTGGCCATTCTCGCGGAGGAGACGGGCTGCGCCTCCGGTTTCGCCATGTTCCAGGCGGGCTTCACCCCCGGGCTGCTGCGGGAAGCCGCTTCCCAGGTGCACCAGTCCGCCGGGGAAATCCTCCCCTCCGACCTCCCCGACGCCTTTCACATGACCCTGCGCCAGCCGGTGGGGGTGGTGGCCGGCATCGGGCCCTGGAACGCGCCGCTGATCCTGTCGCTGCGCTCGATCTGCATGCCCATCGCGTACGGCAACACGGCGGTGCTCAAGCCCTCGACCGAGTCCTCGGCCGCCGGCGGCGTCCTGATCGCCGAGGTGTTCCACCAGGCCGGCTTTCCCAAAGGGGTCCTGAACGTCGTCACCAACGGTCCCGGCCGGAGCGGCGAGATCGGGGACGAGTTCATCGAGAACCCGGTCGTGCGCCGCATCTCCATGACCGGTTCCTCCTCCGTCGGGCGCCAGCTGGCCGAAAAGGCGGGGCGCCACCTCAAGCGCGTGGCCCTGGAACTGGGGGGGCAGAACCCCATGATCATCCTCGATGACGCCGACATCGAGTACGCCGTGCGCGCCGCCACCTTCGGCGCCTTTCTCCACCAGGGGCAGATCTGCATGTCCACCCGCCGCATCCTGATCGAGCGCCCGGTGGCCGCCCGCTTCACGGAGCAGTTCGTCAAGCGGGTGTCGGGCCTCAAGGTGGGGAACCCCCGCGACCCGGAAACCGTCATCGGGCCGATCATCAACCGGGGCCAGCTCGAGGACATCCACCGGAGCGTGGCGCGCGCCGTCAGGGACGGCGCGCGGATCCTGTGCGGAGGCAGGGCCGAGGGCCCCTGCTACCTCCCGACCGTGGTGGCCGGCGCCCGGCCCGGCACCCCCTTCAGCTGCGAGGAGACCTTCGGCCCGGTGGTGTCCATCATCGAGGTGGACGACGTCGAGCAGGCGATCGCCGTGGCGAACGAGACCCCCTACGGGCTCTCCGCCTCGGTGATCACGCGCGATTTCAACCGCGGCCTGGCCATCGCCGAGCGGATCGAATCGGGGATCGTGCACATCAACGACCAGACCGTGCACGACGAGCCGCAGGTCCCCTTCGGGGGGATCAAGGACAGCGGCTGGGGCCGGTTCGGCGGCCGCGCGGGCCTGGAGGAATTCACCGAGCTGCGCTGGATCAGCATGCAGCGCGCCCCGCGCCAGTA
>CAZWXG010000035.1:3126-21478 GCA_964637825.1 uncultured Acidobacteriota bacterium | reverse complement strand
GGAACTCCGCGGTGGCCGGCAGGCGGCCGAAACCCGGATCGGCGAGCTCGAGGCCGCACTGGCCAGGGCGGGATCCGGGGCGCGGGAACTCGCCTCGGCGCGCGAAGCCGAGCGGGCCCAACTGCAGCAGGAGCTCGCGACGCTCGAAGCCCGGTGCGGAGAGGCGGAAAGCCGGCTCGAACTGGTGCAGAACGAGCTCCGGGAGGCCGGGGCCCGGCTGGCCGGGCTCGCCGGGGAACACGCGTCCGAACGCGCCCGCCTCACGGCCGAACTGGGCGAACTGGAACAGAAATTCCAGGCGGCCGATAAGCAGCGGATCTCGCTCCAGACGGCGCTGGCCGATTCGGAAGCGCGCGCCGCGGGCATGAAGGAACGCCACGACGCGGAGATCGAACAGTGGGGCAGCGCCCGCGCCGACCTGGAACGGCGGCTGCGGGAGGCGGAGCAGCAGCGGGCGGAACGGCAGATCGCCCTGGAGGGAGCGGAGTCCGCCCTGTCCCAGCTCGCGGAAAAGCACCGGACGGAGATCTCCCAGTACGAATTCGCCCAGAAGAAGGCCGAACAGAAATTCCAGGCCGCCGAAAAACAGCGCGGCGGGCTGCAGTCGAGCCTCCAGGAGGTCGAAGCGCGGCTGGCCGAACTGGCCGGGAAATACCACGCCGAGCAGGCCGCGTGGCAGGCGGCGCGGGTCGAAATGGAGCGGCGGCTCGAGGAAGCGCAGAAGGCGCACGCGGCCGCCCTGCAGAACGCCGTCCGGGAGGCGGAGTCGCGCCTGGCCTGGATTTCCGAGCAGAACCAGAGCAAGGCCGTGGCGCTGGAGCAGGCGGAAAAGCGCCTCGAGGAACTGCAGTCGGAAAACCGGTCCCTGGCCCAGGAAGGCGCCCGCTACCGCGGGAGTTACCAGCGCCTGTCCCGGTTCACCTCGGCCGGGGTCGTACGCGCCACCCGCGAGGGGCGGGTCGTGGAGTGCAACGACATCGCGGCGCGGATGTTCGGGTACCCGAACGCCGGGGCGGCGCTCTCCCCGTCGGACGGCGGCCCGTTCCAGATCTACGCCTTCCAGGGCGCCCTGGCCGCCCGTCTCGACGAAGAGGGGAAGCTCGAGGATATCGAGTGGACCGCCGTCGGAATTGAGGGGAAGCCGATCCGCATCCGGGAGGATGCCGCCTTCGTCGAGGCCGCGCCGGGGGAACCCCCCCTGGTGGAGCGCATCCTCACGGATATCTCCGGCGCCCACGGGCTGGGGGAGGAAATCCGGCGCGTCCAGGCCGCGGGGGAACTCGCGGCCGCAACGGTGAAGAGCTTCAGGGACCTCTGCACTTCCCTGGCCGAGTCCGGGGAGCGCATCCGGCAGGCGGCCGGGGACGTCGAGGGGGTACGCCGCCTCGCCGACGCCCTCTCCCGGGAAGCCAGCCGGGGGGTCAGGCATGCGGGCCAGTTCCTGTCGGTCGCGAGCAAGGCCGACCGCTCACCCGACCTCCTCGACCTCAACGGGATCCTGACGGGCAACGACACCCTGCTCCACAGCCTGATCGGAAGCGACATCGAACTCGAACTGGAACTCGCGCCCCGCCTCGGGCTGGTCTGGGCCGATCCCAACGAGGTGATCCAGCTGATCGGCAACCTGATGGCCAACGCGCGCGAGGCGCTCCCGCTCGGGGGGCTCGTCACGATCGCGACCCGGGACATCGAGGTGGCCGGGCCCGCCCCGGAACACCCGGCCGAACTCCACCCCGGGCTGTACGTGCGCCTGATCTTCAGCACCGACGGCTGCGCGGTCCAGCCGGAGCGGCGCACCGCATCCATCCGCACGATCGCGGGGCGCATGGGGGGGTGTCTCCAGACCGTGAACGATCCCAAGCTCGGCAACGTCCACACCGTCTACATCCCGCGCGTGGAAGGGGCCCCCGTCCCCGCAGAGCGGCACGCCGGCTCGATGGGGGCGTGACCCGCCCGGCTCAGGCCATCAGTGCGAGCAGGACGGCCTTCTGGGCGTGCAGGCGATTCTCGGCCTGCTGGAACACGATGGAATGGGGGGAATCGATGACGCTGTCGCACACCTCTTCCCCCCGGTGGGCCGGAAGACAGTGCATGAAGACGTAATCCCCCCGGGCGTGGCCGACGAGGGCGTCGTTGACCTGGTAGAGGCGAAAATCCTCTTTCCTCCGCCCCGCCTCGGCCTCCATCCCCATGCTGGTCCAGACGTCGGTGTAGACGACATCGGCGTCCCGGACCGCGGCGACCGGGTCTTCGTGAATCTCCACCCGGGCGCCCGTGGCGGCCGCGTTCTCCCCCGCCCAACGGACCACCCCCGCGTCGGGGGCGTACCCCGGCGGGTGCGCCACGGCCAGGTGCGCGCCGAAGCGAACGGCCCCGAAGATGAGCGAATGGGCCACGTTGTTGCCGTCGCCGACATAGGCGATCCTGATCCCCTCCAGCCGCCCCTTCGCTTCCCGGATCGTGAGATAGTCCGCCATCGCCTGGCAGGGATGGCAGAAATCGGTGAGGCCGTTGATCACGGGGATCGAGGCTTCCTCGGCCATTTCCAGGAGGGTCTCGTGGCGGAAGGTGCGGATCATGATCCCGTCCACCATGCGCTCGAGGTTCTTGGCGACGTCGCGCACCGATTCCCTTTTCCCCAGGTTGATCTCGGCCGGCGTCAGCACGAGCGAATACCCCCCGAGCTGGTGAATGCCGACCTCGAAGGAAACGCGCGTCCTCAACGAAGGTTTTTCCAGGATCAGGGCCAGGGCCTTCCCCTCGAGCCGCCTGCGATACTTCC
Organism: uncultured Acidobacteriota bacterium; assembly: GCA_964637825.1. Lineage (GTDB taxonomy): Bacteria > Acidobacteriota > UBA6911 > UBA6911 > UBA6911 > UBA6911. The sequence continues at coordinate 18,696 of CAZWXG010000035.1, read as the reverse complement.
CGGGGTCCGCCTTGATCGACGCGGCCTCGTCGAGGAGCGCGAGCAGATCTTCCGCCGACCGGTCCCGAATGGCGATAAAATCCTTAGGTCTCATAGTCGTCCCATCCATCCCCACGATCCACGGGGGTTCAGGTTCCCTACTCTATCGGAAAACGCGCCCGCGGGCCACCTTTATATCCGCGGGGGCCCGGGCGAAATCGGGCTTCGGGAAAAACGCGCCGGAGCGTAAGATGCTGGGGACTGCGGGGGTCTCATGGACGAACGGACTCTGGAAACACTCGAATTCGGGGCGCTGATCCTTCTGGCCGCCCGGCACGTGCAGACGCCCTCCGGGCGGGGGCGGCTCGAGCGCCTGCGCCCGTCCACCGACGCGACGGAAATCGCCGCGGCCCTCCACCTCACCACCGAGTGCGTGGCCTATCTCGACGCGCACGGCCGGTTCGGCCTGGCGGGGCTCGAGGACCTCGAACCGGTGCTGGAGCGGCTGCACATCGAAGGGGCGGCGCTCGAGCCGCGCCAGATCCTCGCGCTCGAACGTCTCCTCTCCGTCGGCAAGGGGCTCCGGGAGTCCGTCCGCGCGGCCGAACCCTCGGGCCGCTTCCCGCTGCTCGGGCGCCTGGCCGCCGGCATCCCGGATACCCGCCCCCTGCTCGCGGAGATCCACGGCAAGATCCTGCCCAACGGCGAAATCGACGACGGCGCCAGCCCCGGGCTCCGCGCCGTGCGCCGGGAGATCGCCGAGCGGCGCCACCGCATCCAGCGCACCCTGGAATCGATCCTGCGCGCGGCGCCGCAGGCGGTCCAGGAGGAGATCATCACCTTCCGCAACGGCCGCTTCGTCATCCCGGTCCGGACCGACGCGCGCACCCGGGTCCCGGGAGTCATGCACGGGCTCTCCTCCAGCGGTCAGACCACGTTCGTGGAACCGATGTCGGTCATCGACCAGAACAACGACCTCGTCCGGCTCCACGAGGAGGAGGAGATCGAAATCGCGCGCATTCTCCTCGCCCTGACCGATCTCCTCCGGCAGAACGCCGATTCCCTCCGGGCGCTGCTCGAACGGGTCACCGTACTGGATGTCGCCCAGGCGAAAGCCATTTTCGCCCGGGAGTTCGACTGCTCCCCGCCGCAGATCTCCACCGACGGCAGCTGCGAACTGGCCGATGCGCGGCACCCCGTCCTGGACCACGCCCTGCGCCGCGCGGGGGGATCCTCCGTCCCCATCTCGCTCGCGCTGGACGCGGAGCACAACGTGCTGGTGATCAGCGGCCCCAACGCGGGGGGGAAAACGGTCGCGCTCAAGACCGTGGGGCTGATCGCGCTGATGGCGCAGATGGGGTTCCACGTCCCGGCGCGCTCCGCCCGGCTGCCGGTGTTCGGCCAGGTCTTCGCGGACATCGGCGACCACCAGTCGATCGCCGCGAACCTCTCGACCTTTACGGCCCACATGCGCATCATCGCGGAGGCGGCGCGGCGCCTCGCCCCGCCCGCCCTCGTCCTGCTCGACGAGGTCGGCACCGGGACCGACCCGGACGAAGGGGCGGCCCTGGCGATCGCCATCGTGGATCATTTCCGCCGCAGCGGGGCCGTCACGATCGCCTCCACGCACTACCCCCGGCTGAAGATGTGGGCGGAGCAGACGCCGGGGGTCGGCAACGCTTCGGTCGAATTCGACGAGCGCACCCTGCGCCCCACCTACCGGCTGATCCTGGGGACCGCGGGGGCTTCCTCGGGCATCGAAATCGCCCGGAGGATGCACCTCCCCGGGGAGATCGCGGCCGCGGCCGCGGCCCTCGTCGAGCCCGATCACGCGCGGGCGCGGGAGTATCTCCGGCAGCTGAAGGAGGCGCTGGACGAACAGGAGGCGCTCAGTGCGGCGCTCGCCGAGGAGCGGGCGGCGGTCGCGGAAAAATACGCCGCCCTGGAAGGGGACTTCGCCCGGAAGGAACAGGGGCGCGCGGCGGAGTTTTCGGCCGCCCTCGAGCGCGTGATCGCCGAATTCCAGAAAGAGAGCGAGGGCGCGGTGCGCGCGATCAAGGACCGCGCCGATGCCTCCCGCCTGCGCCGCGCGGCCGACAGCGAGGCCGCCCGCCTCCGCCACCGGGCCGGGCGCCTCTCCCCCGCCGAAGCGCCTTTTGCGAAGGCGGGAGCGCTTTCCGCGGAGGCGGGAGCGATTTCCGCGGAAGGGGGGGCGCCCCCAGCGGAAGGAGGGGGGGAGATCGGTGTCGGGGACCGCGTGCGCGTGCTCGCGCTCGACCGGGAAGGGGTCGTGGAAAGCGTCCGGGGGGACGCTGTCGTCGTCGCGATCGGGGCGCTGCGCTACCGTTCGGAGCGCGGGGAGCTCCTGCGGCTCGGACAGGGAGCGCCTCCGGAGAAGCCGGTGTACCGAGCGGCCGCGCCGGATGAAGGCCCGGCGCCCGACGGGGAGCTCAAGGTCATCGGGCTCACGGCCGACGAGGCCCTGGACCGGGTCGACCGCTACCTGGACCAGGCGTTTCTGGCGGGGCTGGAAACCGTCCGCATCATCCACGGGCACGGCAAGGGGATCCTGCGCCGGGCGATCGCCGAGTACCTCGCGTCCCACCCCCAGGTGGAGCGGTTCGCCCTCGCGCCCCCCGAAGGGGGAGGGGGGGGCGCCACCGTCGTCGAGCTGCGCCGCTGACCCGGGTCAGAACAGGTCCCGGATCCGCGAGAACGGCCCGAGCAGCCGGTCCATGGTGCTGGTCCCGTGCAGGGTGCAGGGCTCGGTGGGCTCGGTCCCGGCGATGAACACTTCCCGGCGCACCTCGGGACACTCGGGCTGGGCCAGCATCAGGTTCTGGACGTCGAGGTTCACCTCCACCACCCCCTCGGGCCGCTCGAACGAGCGGGCGTCGGAGAACCCGGGCAGGGACACCGCCCGCTTCATGAACTCCCCCCAGATCGGGCCCGCCGAATAGGCGCCGGAGAGCCCGAGTTGCCGGTTGTCGTCGAACCCGACCCAGACGACGGTCAGCAGGTTGGACGTGTAGCCCGCGAACCACCCGTCATGCGACGTCCCGGTCTTCCCCGCCGCCGGCACCTGCAGCCCGCGGCGCCGCACCCCCGCCCCGGTGCCGCGGTGGATGACGTCCTCCATCATGTGGGTCACGAGATAGGCCACGCGCGGGTCCAGGACCGCGCGCCTCCGGTGGGGATTCTCCTGGAGAACCTCCCCGGAGGCGTTGCGCACGCTCTTGAGGTAGAGCGGGTCGCAGCCCGACCCGTAATTGGCCAGCGGGGTGTATCCCCGGGCCACCTCGAGCGGGCTCAGCTCATAGGCGCCCAGGGCCATGGCCGGCGTGGGCCTGATGTCGGCGGGGAGCCCCATCCTTTTCGCGAAGCGCGCCACCCGCCCGTACCCCACCTCCTCGGCCAGCTTGACGGTGGCGACGTTGAGCGAATGCACCAGCGCGTCGCGCAGAGTGACCGTACCGCGGAATTCGCTGCCGTAATTGTCGGGCTGGTATTCCTTGCCGTCGAAGTAAAAAACGGTCGGCTCGTCCGCCACCTGGGAAATGGGGGTCCAGACCTTCTCCTCCTCGGTCAGGGCGGTCTCCAGCGCGGCCGCGTACACGAACGGTTTGAAGACGCTCCCGGGCTGGCGCCGCGTCAGGCAGTGGTTGAGCTGGCTCGAGGCGTAATCCCGCCCCCCCACCAGGGCCTTGATTTCACCCGTATGCGGATCGAGGGCGACCAGGGCGACCTGCGGCAGGGAGACCTTTTCCCCCTTCTCCCTCCAGCGGGCGTAGGCCTTCTCGAGCTGGGCGTCGACGTTGGCGAGACCCCATTCCACCGCCTCCATGGCCGCCCGCTGCAGGTCCGAATCGAGCGTGGTGTAGATCCGGTACCGCTGGGCGCCGAGCGCCTCCTCGGAAAACCTGTCGAGCAGATCGTCCTTGACCATGTCGACAAAATGTCCCGCGGGGCTGGCGCCGTAGGTCCCCCGCACCAGCCCGAGCGGGAGGCTCCGGGCCGCCGCGGCCTCCCCGGCCGTGATCACCCCGGCGTCCTTCATCTTCACCAGGACCCGGTCGCGCGCCTCGGCCCCCCGTTCCGGCCGGCGTTCGGAGGAGGAGTACCGGTTGGGTGCATGGATGATCCCGGCCAGGAAGGAGTACTGCGCCAGGTTGAGTTCCCGCAGGTCCCTGCCGAAATAGGCCTGGGCCGCCTCCCCGAAACCGTGGATCGCGTAACTGCCGCGGTTGCCCAGGTAGACCTCGTTGGCGTACAGTTCGAAGATCTTTTCCTTGCTGAACCGGTGTTCGAGGACGAGGGCCATGAAGGTCTCGCGCACCTTGCGCCGCCACTGCCTCTTGGTCGAAAAGAAAAAGCTGCGCGCGACCTGCATCGTGATGGTGCTGGCCCCCTGGGCCTTTTCCCCGCGCCGGATGTCGGTCCACGCCGCGCCGATCACCCTGACGGGATCGAACCCGGGGTGCTCGAAGAAGCGCCTGTCCTCGGCGCAGAGCACCGCCTTGAGCAGGATGGGGGGAAACTCCCCGTATCCCAGCGGCCGGCGCTTTTCCCGGTTCCGGCCGAAGAGGCCCGTGATCAGCTCCGGCTCGATTTCGGCCGAAAGGAGCCGGTCCCCGCTGTCGAGCGAGCGCAGCTGGGAAATGCGCCCCCCGTCGAAATCGACGCTCAGGGCATTTTTCCCGTTGAAATGGGAGTCGGCCGCCGGCCGGATCTCGAGCGAGGAGCCGCTCTCCACGATGCGCCCGGCGCTGTCCTCATCCGCGCCCGTGGAATAGCCCGAAGCCTTGAGGTAAGCGACCAGTTCCTCCGCGGCGATCTCCTCGCCGACCCAGATCCTCCGGGGTGCGGTGAAGATGCGCGATTCGGCCCCGAGCCGCCCCCCCGAAAGGCGCTCGTCGATCATCCCCGAGTAGCGGTGATAGCAGCCGGCCGCCGCCCCGGAAAGAAGGAGAACCAGAAGCGCGAGCAGGCCCAGAACGACCCGGCGGACGGGACGGGAGGGCTTCCCGTTTGCGCGCTCTGCGGTAGACGAAGGGGTTTTCTTCATGTGGGGCCTCGGACAGGCTCTAATATAAGCACACCCCCCGCCCGGCCGCAACGGCTGTTCGCCGTGATCCCGGTCGGGGCGGCAGCCGGGCCGCGAGAAATGGCTTGACAGCGCCGGAATCCGTCCTCTAAGATCCCTGTAGGCCTGTGGTCACAAACTATATATTTTGCAAATGTTTGTGGGCACCTTAACCTTTTCCGGGTGGATCGGATGCGGGAACTTTCGCCATCGGCGCGGCTCAGGATCGAGGAATTGTCGGCCAGGTACCCCCGGAAGCGATCCGCGCTGATCCCCTCGCTGCAGATCGCCCAGCAGGAAGCGGGGTACGTCTCCGAAGAGGTCATGGTCGAAATCGCCCGGCTGATGGACCTCTCCCCCAACGAGGTCCGGGAGGTGGTCAGTTTCTATTCCCTGCTCCACCAGCAACCGGCGGGGAGGTACGTGATCCAGGTGTGCACCAACATCTCCTGCCAGCTGTGCGATGCCGAGGGAATCCTCCGCCATCTCCGCAACCGGCTGGGGATCGCCCCGGGGGAAACGACCCCGGACATGAAATACACGCTCTTGGAGGTGGAGTGCCTGGGGTCCTGCGGCACGAGCCCCGTCATGCAGATCAACGACGAGACCCACGAGAATCTCACGCCGGAAAAGATCGACCATATCCTGGACGGCCTGCCATAATGGAGAGCCTGGTTTTTTACCTGTTCGGCGGAATCGCGCTGCTCGCGGCCACGAGCGTGGTGGCGCAGAAAAAAATCTTCTATTCGGCCCTTTCCCTCCTCCTCTGCCTCGGTTCGGTCGCCGTCCTCTTCCTCGCCCTGGAGGCCCCCTTCATCGCCGCCGTCCAGGTCATCGTCTACGCGGGCGCCGTCATGGTGCTGTTTCTTTTCGTCATCATGATGCTGGACCCGTTCTCCGCCGCCGCCGCGCGGGACAAGAAGAAGCGCCTGACCTTCCTGGCCGCCGCGCTGGGGCTCGTGGCCCTGGCGGTGCTGTTCACCCTGATGCGGGCGCACGACCCGGCGACGCCGCCGCTCGCGGCGGGAGCGGCCCCGGGCGGCGCGGACCCGGTCGGCCGGTTGGGCCAGCTGCTCTTCACCCGGTTTCTGATACCCTTCGAGGCCACGTCGATCCTGATCCTGGTCGCCATCATGGGCGTCGTCGTGCTGGCCAGGAAGCGGTCGTGAGAAGGAGGCCATGAACCCCTACCTCATCCTCAGCCTGCTCCTCTTCCTGGTGGGGACCGTGGGCTTCATCGTCAAGAAGAACGTCCTGGCGATGTTTCTCTGCGTCGAGCTGATGCTCAACGCGGCGAACCTCGCCTTCGTCGCGTTCGCGCGCGACCTCGGCCAGCTCCAGGGGCAGATTTTCGTCTTCCTGGTCATGGTCGTGGCGGCGGCCGAGGCCGCCGTGGGCCTCGCGATCATGATCGTCCTCTACCGCTGCCGCCGGACCCTGAACCCGGACGACGCCGACACCATGAAAGGTTAAGGGGCGCACACGATGACCGAACTCCTCTGGCTCCTGCCGCTCGTTCCCCTGGCCGGCGCCGCCGTCTGCGGCCTCGCCGGGCGGCGGCTGCCGAAGCGGGCCGTGACGCTCGTGGCCGTGGGCGCGTCGGGCGCCGCCTTCGTCCTCGCCCTGGCCGCGTTTTTCGAGCTGCTCGCCCTGGCCCCCGGTGACCGGCGCATCGAGCGCGAGTTCTTCACCTGGATCGCGGCGGGCGATTTCACGGCGGCGGCCGGGTTTCTGCTCGATCCCCTGTCGGCCGTGATGACGCTGGTCGTCACGGGCGTCGGGTTCCTCATCCACGTCTATTCGATCGGCTACATGCGGGCCGAGGAGGGGTATTACCGCTTTTTCGCCTACATGAACCTCTTCCTCTTCTCGATGCTGGTCCTGGTCCTGGCCGGCAACTTCCTCCTGATGTTCGTCGGGTGGGAAGGGGTCGGCCTCTGCTCCTACCTCCTGATCGGGTATTACTTCGACCGGCCCGCGGCGGCCGACGCCGGAAAGAAGGCCTTCATCGTCAACCGCGTCGGGGATGTCGGTTTCATCCTCGGGATCCTCCTGGTCTTCCTGACGTTCGGCACCATGGGCTTCGGCCCGGTGTTCGGGGAGATCGCCGCCGACCCCGCGTTCGCTCCGCCCGGATCGGGCGTCCTGACCGCCATCGCGCTGCTCCTGTTCGTGGGCGCCGCGGGCAAGAGCGCGCAGATCCCGCTCCACGTCTGGCTCCCCGACGCCATGGAGGGGCCGACGCCCGTCAGCGCGCTGATCCACGCCGCGACCATGGTCACGGCCGGCGTCTACATGGTCGTCCGCTGCGCCCCCATCTTCAGCCGCGCCCCCGTGGCCCTCGACGCGGTCCTGGTCGTCGGCATCGCCACGGCCCTCATGGCCGCCACGATCGGCCTGGCGCAGACGGACATCAAGCGGGTGCTCGCCTATTCGACCGTCAGCCAGCTGGGGTTCATGTTCGTGGCCGCGGGGGTGGGCGCCTTTTCCGCGGGCATCTTCCACCTGATGACCCACGCCTTCTTCAAGGCCCTCCTCTTCCTCGGGGCCGGGAGCGTGATCCACGCGCTGTCGGGCGAACAGGACCTCCGGCGCATGGGAGGGCTCCGCCGCCGCATCCCGGTCACCTTCTGGACGATGCTCACGGCCGCTTTGGCCATCAGCGGCATCTTTCCGCTCGCGGGGTTCTTCAGCAAGGACGAGATCCTCTGGTCGGCCTGGGCCGGCGGCCACCCCGCCGTCTGGATCGTCGGCCTGCTGACGGCGGGGCTGACCGCCCTGTACATGTTCCGGTTGATCTTCCTCGCCTTCTTCGGGGAAGCGCGGCACGCGGCAGGGGTGCATCCGCACGAATCGCCGCGCAGCATGACCGGCCCCCTGGTGGCGCTCGCCCTCCTGTCCGCCGCGGCCGGCTTCATCGGGCTGCCCGCCTGGCTCGGGGCCAACCGGTTCGCCCGCTTCCTGGAGCCTTCCCTCTCCCTGGCCTACAGGGGGGAAGCGCCCCATGCCTCCCACGCCCTGGAGCTCGGGTTTGCGGCGCTGTCGGTCGCGGTGGCCCTCGCGGGCATCTTCACCGCCTACCGGCTCTACGTCGCCCGCCCCGGCGCGGCCGGCGCGATCGCCGCCCGCTGGGGGGCGCTCTACCGCCTGCTCCGGGACAAGTACCGTTTCGACGAGTTCTACGACCGGGCCGTTCTTCGCCCGGTGCTCGGGCTGTCCGAGCGGACGCTCTGGCAGCGGGTGGACGTCGGCGTGATCGACCGGGCCGTCAACGGCGCGGGCGCGTCGATGGCGGGCCTCGGGGGCGTCCTCAGGGGGATGCAGAACGGCCTGATCCGCAGCTATGCCGCCTGGATCCTGGCGGGGATGGCGGCCGTCCTCCTTTACCTATCCCTGTTCCGGAGCTGAAAGAGCGCTTATGGATGTCCCGTTCATCCTTTCCTGGATCACCTACCTGCCGGCCGCCGTCGCGCTCCTGCTGCTCGCCCTGCCGCGCGCTTCCGACCGGACGCTGCGGTGGATCGCGCTCTCGGGTTCCCTGGCCGCCTTCGTCCTGTCGCTCCACCTGGGGTTCCATTTCGACGCGTCCTCGGCGCGGATGCAGTTCGAGGAATCCGTTTCCTGGATCCGCTTTCCGGCCTTCGAGATCCGCCACCATCTCGGCGTGGACGGCATCAGCCTCTTCCTGGTGACGCTCACGACCTTCCTGACCCCCCTGGCGCTCCTCTCCTCCTGGAAGTCGGTCACGCTGCGGGTCAGGCCGTTCCTCGCCTGCGTCCTCCTGCTCGAAACCGGCATGACCGGGGTTTTCTGCGCACTCGACCTGGTGCTCTTCTACGTGTTCTGGGAGGTCATGCTGATCCCGATGTATTTCCTGATCGGGATCTGGGGGGGGGAGCGGCGGCTGTACGCGGCCATCAAGTTCATCCTCTACACCATGGCCGGATCGCTCCTGATGCTGGTCGGGATCCTGTACCTGTTCTTCGCCGCGGGCGGGGACACCTTCAGCCTGGTCGAACTCGTCGCCCGCCTGGAATCGGGAGCGCTCGCGTGGTCCTCCCGGGAGGAATTCTGGCTCTTCCTGGCGTTCGGTCTCGCCTTCGCCATCAAGGTCCCCCTCTTTCCCTTCCACACCTGGCTCCCCGACGCCCACGTGGAAGCGCCGACGGCCGGATCGGTCATCCTGGCGGGGGTGCTCTTGAAGATGGGGACCTACGGCCTCGTGCGTTTCTGCCTCCCGCTCTTCCCCGGCGCCGCCCTGGCCCTGGCGCCCTGGATCTCCGTCCTCGCCGTCGTCGGGATCCTCTACGGCGCCCTGGTCGCCATGGTGCAGCCGGACATGAAGAAGCTGGTGGCCTACTCCTCGGTCAGTCACATGGGGCTGGTGGTGCTCGGCATTTTCACCTTCACCCCCCACGGGCTCACGGGGGCCCTGATCCAGATGGTCAACCACGGCCTGTCGACCGGCGCGCTCTTCCTCCTGGTCGGGATGCTCTACGACCGCCGCCATACGCGCCGGATCGCCGACTACGGCGGGGTCGCGCACACGAGCCCCGTGTTCGCCGCGGCCTTCCTGGTGGTGACGCTGTCGTCCATCGCCCTCCCCGGCCTGAACGGGTTCGTGGGAGAGGTCCTGATCCTGGCGGGGAGCTTCGCCCGCAACAAGATCTTCGGGACGCTGGCGGCCCTGGGGATGGTGCTGGGGGCCGTCTACATGCTCCGGATGTACCAGCGGATCTTCTGGGGCCCCAAAAACCCGGCCAACGCCGGCCTGGGCGACATCGGGACCCGGGAAAGGATCCTCCTGCTGCCGATCGTGAGCCTGATGCTCTGGATCGGGGTCTACTCCGCCCCGTTTCTCCGCCGCATGGACGCCTCCGTCGCCGGGGTCCTCGAGCGGGTGGAAAGCGCGGGCACCCCCGGGGGGAGCTACCGCGTGCACTTCATTGACGCCCCCGGCGCGCCGGGCGAAGAGACGAAATGACCCCAGACGAACTGTTCCTCCTGGTTCCGCAGTCGATCCTCCTCGCGGCCGCCGTCCTGCTGATGCTGATGGAACCGTTCGGCCGGCCGGCCGGCCGTCTGCGGCTGGTCGCCGTGGCCGCCGTGGCCGCCGCCGCCTACGCCCTGCAGCTTCAGTGGGGGCTCGAGCCGCGCTCCATCGGCGGCGGGATGATCCGGATCGACGGCTTCAGCCTCTTTTTCCAGTGGCTCTTCCTCGTCATCACGGGACTCTCGGCCGTCCTCTCCGCCGACTTCAACCAGCGGGAGGGGATCGACCGCGGGGAGTACTACGCCCTGCTGCTCACGGCCTGCTCCGGCATGTCCCTGATGGCGATGAGCGAAGACCTGATCCTGACCTTCATCGGGATCGAGATCCTTTCCCTCTCCACCTACATCCTCGCCGGGTTCAAGCGCCGGGACATCGCCTCGGGCGAATCGTCGCTCAAGTACTTCCTCCTCGGCTCCTTCGCCACCGCCATCCTGCTGTACGGGATCGCCCTCGTCTACGGCGCCGCCGGAAGCACGCAGTACCAGGCCATCCGCGCGGCCGCGGCCGCGGGGGAGGTCCCCGCGCTCCTGCTCCCGGGCCTGGGGCTGCTGCTGGTGGGCCTCGGCTTCAAGATCGGCCTGGTCCCCTTCCACTCCTGGATCCCCGACGTCTACGAAGGCGCGCCGAGCCCCGTCACCGCCTTCATGGCCGTGGGGCCGAAGGCGGCGGGGGTCGCCGCCCTGCTGCGCATCCTGGTCGAGGCGCTCCCCGGTCTCGCGACCGACTGGACCCGCATCCTCTGGCTGATGGCCGTCCTGACCATGACCCTGGGGAACGCGGCGGCCCTCGTCCAGTCGAACGTCAAGCGGATGCTGGCCTACTCGGCCATCGCCCAGGCGGGGTACATCCTCGTCGGCGTCGTGGTCCACACCCGGGAAGGCTTCGCGGCCACCCTCTTCTACCTCGTCGTCTACACGGTCATGAGCCTGATGGCGTTCGGCGTGGTCCTCGCCCTGAGCGGCCCGGGGGACCGCCGCGTGCACCTGGAAGACTACGCCGGGCTCGCGCGCCGGTCCCCCTTCGTCGCGGCCGCGCTGGGCGTCACCCTGCTGGCCCTGGCGGGGATCCCGCTGACGGGAGGGTTCATGGGCAAATTCTTCCTCTTCGGCTCCGCCGTCAAGGCGGGGTTTGTCGGCCTGGCCGTCATCGCGGTGCTCAACAGCGTCCTCTCCGTCTATTACTACTTCCGGGTCCTGGTCTACATGTACATGAAGGAAGCGCCGGAGGGGAGGACCGACCCGATCAGCCGGCCGGTCGGGGCCATTCTCGCCATCGGGGTCCTTCTCATTCTCTGGCTCGGCCTCAGTCCCGACCGGTTTCTCGCCCTTGCCGGATACTCCAGTCTCGGCCTAAAATAGTCATCCCTTCTTTTGGAGTCTGTAATGCTCGATATTCGCAAGAAACTGCAGGACGATCTCAACGCCATCGAACGCGAACTGAGGGTCGAGCTGCCGAAGGAAATCCTGAAGGCGCGCGAACACGGCGACCTCAGCGAAAATGCGGAATACAAGTCGGCCAAGGAGCGGCAGTCCTACCTCGAGGGGAGAAAAGCGCAACTGCAGCAGAGGCTGGCGTCGCTGTCGCTGGTGAACCTGGACAAGATCCCGACCGACCGCGCGGCCTACGGCTCCCGGGTGGTGCTTTACGATTACGAAGCCGACCGGGAGATCGAGTACCGGCTGGTCACCCCGGAGGAATCGGACCTCTCCCGCGGGATGATCAGCATCACCTCCCCGATCGGACGAAGCCTGGTGGGAAAGAGCGTGGGCGACCCCATAGAAATCGTAACGCCTTCCGGGACAAAGGATTACGAAATGCGGGGGCTCAAGACGATCCACGAGACCGGGGAGTAGGCCCATGGCGGGCGCGGTTTCCCCCATTGAGCTTCCAGTGAAGTCTTTGCTATAATCCGCCGTTTTGGGTACGGGGAGATGGCCGACAAGGAAAACGAATGGTTCCTGGCGCGCTCCCTGAGGGTGATGCAGGAGAACCTGCGCAGGTCGGGGCCGGCGGCCGGGGCGGGGTATACCCTGCTGGGGGCCATCCTGCTGCTGGGCGGCATCGGGTATGCCCTCGACGCCTGGCGCGGCACCGCCCCCTGGTTTCTGCTGGGCGGGCTGCTCCTCGGCCTGATCGTCGGGTTCTTTGAACTGGCCAAGGTCATCTGGCGCCAATGAAACTCGTCTGGTGGATGGTGGGGGGATCGGTGCTCGCGGCGGCCGCGGTCACGCTCGCGCCGGTCGATGCGCGGGCGATCTGGCTGGGAATGCTCGGGCCGCTCGCGGCCGCGCTGGTATCCTGGCTCCTGATGCTCGCGCGGTACCGGAAGAACCCCCGCGGCATGACGCGCCTGCTCGTGCAGGCGTTTGCGGCCAAGATGGCTTTTTTCGCGATGTACGTCATCGTCGCGCTTGGGGTCGCCCGGGTGGAACCGACCCCTTTCGCCATCAGTTTCGCGGGGTTTTACCTCGCCCTGCATGGCGTGGAAGCGGCCGGGCTTTACCGGCTCCAGGCGCGCGGGCTCCGGCGGACGGACGCGTCGCTCCGGGGCCCCTTGAAAAACGGGTAGGCACCTGACCATGTGGCAGACAGCGGAAGCAGAGGGACACGTCGAAGCGGCTGCGGCCGGAGGGTTCGACGCCGGCGAGACCATCATCCACCATATCGCCAACAACGCCGGGCACCCGATCGTGCACCTCCCCCCGGTGTTCGGGATCGACCTGTCGATCAGCAAGCACGTCCTGATGCTCTGGCTGGTCGCCCTGGTCGTCTTCACCCTCGTCACCTGGATCGTGCGCCGCCGCCTCGCGCGGGGGCCGGTCCCCACCGGGGCCGGCAACGCCCTGGAAGCGGTCGTGGAGTACATCCGCGACTCCATCGTCCGGCCCAACGTCGGCGAACGCTGGGCCGCCACCTGGGCCCCCCTGATCCTGACCCTGTTCGCCTTCATCTTCACCGCCAACATCATCGGCCTGGTCCCGGTCTTCGAGGTACTCAACCTCCTCAACCACTGGGTGCTCCACGCCGGGGCCGACTCGATGTTCGGGCGCGCGCTCCACGGCGGGACCACGGCCACGGCCAATTTCAACGTGACGGTGGGCCTGGCCCTCATCACCTTCTTCGCCATCATCATCGCCGGGTCGAGGGCCCACGGGTTCGTCAACCACTGGAAGAACCTCGTGCCCCGCGGCATGCCGTGGCCCATCTACATCCTCCTGATCCCGATCGAACTGCTGAGCATGTTCGTCAAGCCCTTCACCCTGACCATGCGACTCGCGGCCAACATGACGGGCGGGCACATCGGCATCCTGGCGGTGCTGTCGCTCGTGTTTCTGTTCACCGAAATGATGAAGAACGCCATGCTCGGGATCGGCATCGGGCTTGCCGTCTCGGTGCCGCTGGCCGTCGCCATCACCGGGCTCGAACTGATCGTGGTCCTGGTCCAGGCGTACGTGTTCACCCTGCTCTCGGCCGTATTCATCGGAATGGTCATCCATGTGCATCATTAAACCGGTTCAACCGAACGTTCATCGAAAGGACACCAGAATGAAGAAGACAGGCATTTCCCGCGGCGCCCTGCTCGCGACCCTCCTGCTGGCCGCGCTCGCCTTCGTCGCCGCCCCCGTCTACGCCCAGGAGACCGCCGCGGCGCCCGCCGTCGTCCCCGTGTGGCACTACTTCGGCGCGGCCATCGGGCTGGGCCTCATCGTCATCGGCGCCGCCCTCGGCATCGGCAAGTTCGCGGCGGCCGCCGCGGAGAGCATCGCCCGGCAGCCCGCGGCCGCGGCCCAGATCAGCGGGGCCGTCAACCTCCCGCTCTTCCTGCTGGAAGGGGTCGCCATCATCGCCGAGGTCTTCGTGCTCCTCATCGTGCTGCTGAAGTAGGGGAAGCGCGCCATGAACAATCCCCTGGTTCAACCCGATCCCGGCCTGGCCATCTGGACCATCGTCACCTTCCTGGTGCTCCTGTGGCTGCTCGCCAGGTTCGCCTGGCGGCCGCTGCTCCGCGCGCTGGATGCGCGGCAGGAGACCATCCGGAAATCGCTCGAGGACGCCCGGAAGGCGCGCGAGGAGATGGAGGCGCTGGGCAAGGAGTCGCAGCGCATCCTCCGCCAGGCGCACGCCGACGCCGAGGCCATCGTCGCCGGCAGCCGCGCCGAGGCCGAGAAGCTGCGCGAGGAGATCCGGCTGAAGGCGCGCGAGGACGCGGAGGCCGTCGTCCGGGAGTCCCGGCTCCGGATCGAGACCGAGACCGCCCGTGCGCTCCGGCAGCTCCGGGGCGAGATCGCGGACCTTTCGGTCGAGATCGCCTCCAAGCTCATCCAGCGCAATTTCACCCCGCAGGACCAGAGCGCGCTCGTCGAAGAGACCCTCAGGGAGATCGAAGCCGGCCCCCGCCCGTCCTGACGGGCCGCGGGGGCCGCGCCCCCGCGCGCTCCCGCCGAATAGTGTTTGGCTCGGCGCGCGATTTTTGGTAGGCTTTGCCAGCGACACGGAGAGGTACCGAAGTGGTCGTACCGGGCTCGACTCGAAATCGAGTTACCCCCTAATAAGGGGTACGTGGGTTCGAATCCCACCCTCTCCGCCACCTATCGCTGTAAATAATTCCCATAAAACAACTTACAAACCAGGGTTCGATTGTATCCACCCTTGCATCCAAAACGCTGTCGCGGCCTCGTGCGAAGTGCCGCGCCTGAAACAAAACCGCGGAGACTGACGGACGAGCGTCCGTCAATCTCCGCGGCAGGTGACTTGAGCCGGGCGGTTAAGCTCCCAGCCTGTTCCTGCTTGCCATGAGGTCGGCCACTTTCTTCATTCCCAGGCCTTCCAGCGTCTTCCGGGTGGGCCAGCCTGTTTTCTGATCCCATCCTTCGAGTGCGTAGTAATTGGTTTTGAACAATTCGACGCCGTCCCGATCCAGGTAGAGGTCGTCCTGATTTTCAAAGCTCCATGTACCGTCCTGGTAGATCGGCTTGCCGCCCATTCCCAATTTGAAGGTGGCGCCGGGCATGAACATGAATGGCGCGAACTGCTCCTTGTCGCGATGCCGGCCGGCCATGACGCGAATCGCCCGTTCCATGTTCCAGATCTTTCTTCCGATCTCCATGGTATCGGCGAAAGTCTTCCCGTTGCCCGTAACGGCCCGATAGTAACGATATTCGATATCCGGGCTGATGCCGCCGAAGCTGGGGAGCATCATTTCGCAGAAGGACATCGATTCGTTGTAGAAACCGGCGAAACGCCTCGCCCATGCCACCATTTTGGCTTTGTGTGCGGAGTAGATGCCGGTTTTTCTGGCTTCCTCCCCTTTCCAGCAGTTGCTGAGCATGAGCGGGTCGTCGGAGAAGGGAACCATCTTGGACGCGATCTTGGTGACCAGCTCTTCCGCCGTCTGCTGCGGTCCGCCGAAGCCTCCGAAACCGCCTCCGCCGCCGGACAGGGAGGTGAAGAAGCC
>CAZWXG010000035.1:0-3026 GCA_964637825.1 uncultured Acidobacteriota bacterium | reverse complement strand
GTCCGCCGAAGCCTCCGAAACCGCCTCCGCCGCCGGACAGGGAGGTGAAGAAGCCATGCCACATCGGATCGCCCGACATGAGGATGTAGCTGTACGCCCAGTCGACGCCCGGGAGCGAATGGTGCCAGCTCGCACCGTAGGCGGGCAGGCGCAATGCGCCGGAATTGAGGTCTTCGTCCAGCCGTCCCCACTTTTTGGCGGCTTCCAGGATTCCTTCCGCCAGATCGGCGCCGATACCGACTTTGCGCGCGATGGCGTCGCAGAAGATTTCGCGGAAGGTCAGCGTGTTCCACTGATCCATGGGCAGGGGATAGGAATCGATCTTCCTGCCCGGCCCCAGGACGCCAAGGTCGAACAGGTATTTGATATACCAGCCCATCCCCGGTTCCATCGGAACTTTTCCTTTAAAAAGCGCCGGGGCGTTCGGCATATTGGCGTCCATGGCGCCGCCGAATTTGGTCGCCCAGGTGCAGATGCCCCATTTGATGGCGACATCGGCCCCTTTCATGCCGTGTTCGCGGGACCAGTACTGGTCGGCGCACATCGATTCGCCGCCGTAATAGGAGTCGCGTTTACGGTCGGGATTGACGCACGGCATGCAGCAGGCCGCTCCGGGCTGGGCTCCCCGCCTGCCGCCCTGGAGATGTTCCATTCTCAAATCCACGATGGCTTTCGGGTCCGCCGGCTTGATGCCGCCGGTTCCGACGACGCTGATGGCTTTCAGGTTTTTGGACCCGAAGACGCCTCCGAATCCGCCGGTGCGGGCGCTGATGCCGCTTCCATGGATCAGCGATGCGACTCTCGACATCGATTCGCCCACCGGCCCGATGCACACGATCTGAGGCCTGGCGGTAGTGTACTCGTTTTCGATCTGGCTCCATTCCTCGCCGAAGCGGGTCCGTCCGGAAACGGCGTTCAGGATCTGTCCCTGCGTTTCATAGGTGTTCAGGCCCCACAAGTTCTTGGCGTCTTCGATCGTCACCTTGTCATTGACGATGTTGATCCAGACGGGCCTATCGGCTTTCCCCTGGACGGCGACGCCGTCCCATCCCGCCAGTTTCAGCATGGTGGCGAACCGGCCGCCAAGGCTGGTGCGATGAAACAGCGGCGTCGGGAAGGTTTCGGGACCGATGCCGCTGATGCTGGTTCTCCCGGCGCCCGGAACGCCCGTCGCCGCCAGCGGGCCGGACATCAGGGAAATGACGTTTCTGGGATCAAAGGCGTCCTGCAGATCCCAGTCTCCCGGGGCTACGGCAAGCTCCCAGAAAAGGGCTGCGCCGATGCCGACCCCGCCGCCGAATTCCTCGTACAGCGCCGTATCGAGAGGGGTGATTTCTTTCGTCGTCAAGTTGATCTTCAGTATTTTTCCCGCGTATCCATAGGACATGGCTATTGACCTCCCGTCTTGGGCGCTGCCTGTGGCGCTTTCGGCGCCGCTCCGGGGACGCCCATGCCGAATCCGCCCCTCTTGGGCGCCGGCGGCGCGAGATTGATGTCGTAACCGGCGATGTCGGTCTGGTTGGGCGCCTCCGCAACCAGCTTGATCGCTTTCACGGGGCAGGCCTCGATGCACGCCTGCTTGCCGGTGGGGCCCCCTTTCTGGCTCCAGAAGGGCGCGTCCGCGCACAAATCGCATTTGGTCGATTTCTTCTTGACCGGGTTCCATACGGTTCGATGCGGTCTTTGAGGGCAGGACTGGATGCATTTCCGGCAGCCGATACATTGGGCCTGATCGATCCTGCGGATATTGCCGTTGGCCGCGTCGACGTGGCAGGCGCCGGTGGGGCAGTTCTGCACGCACAGGGGGGAAACGCATTGCCGGCAGAGAGACATGACGACGTCGAAGGGGTACTTGGTAAAGGATGGGGCGTCGCGAATGATTTGAACCCTCGACAGCGACGGATTGGCCTCTCCCTCGTGCGTGAGGGAGCAGGCGAACATGCAGCTTTGACAGCCAAGGCACAGCCTGCTGTCATAGACAAGATACCCTGTCGACGCGGCGACGGGTTTTGCGTCGGACGCCGCGGGTGGAGCAAAGGCTGCGGCGGCTGAATCCGTCGCGGTGATCGCCAGAGCGCCGGCTGCGATCGCGGCCCCGCTGCCGGTCAGAAACTGGCGTCTCATGACTTTTTTGTTTTTACTTTCGGCTTTTTCGGATTCAGCCATAAAGCAGTCTCCTTCTGTGTGAACGCTTGTATTGCCCGGTCTTACCGGGAATGCCTCATATTAACAAATTCCACCCCAACATCGCTATTTATCCCGAACAAGAGGAAGCATCGGCTGCCGTTTCCGCCCGGGAACCGGCACTCCCTTCCCCCTCCCCCCTACCAATAAGCTTCTTTCCTTTGACTCAGAAGGCATCATCTTGACTATGGGGGGCATTGTAAACGAAGATCGGGGCAAGCGGTCTGGATTTTTGCTGCACCCGTCTCTATTGCAGGCGCACCGGTATCCATTGCAAAAAAGCGGAAAGGTCCCCCTCAATGTCCACCATTGGAATCCAGGAAATGGTCCTTTTTACTGTTGCCGCGCTGATCAAGTTCGGCATTCCCCTGGCTTTTGTCATCTGGATCATTGTTGCGATCAAGCGCATCGCTGCCGGCATCCATCGTCTCAGCTCCAGGCTCGATGTCATCGAGCAGATATTGCATGAGAATGGGGATCTCGAAAAAGTATAAGCAATAGGTTGTTACTGCACGGGGCAGGAACGAACCGGCGTAGGAACGTCGAAACTGGATCAGGATCACGAGGGCACCGTGATCTCGGAAACGGTCGACCCGCTGGCGGGAGACACGCGGCAGGCGGCCGCGAAAAACGCCGTCGCTCCTCCCCGCGGCCTCAGCCCCGCAACTGCCCGAGGGCCGCGGCGATCTGGTAGAGGCCGAAACCGGCCAGCGCGGCGGCCGACACGCCGACCAGGGCGCGCCGGGTGCCGGCGCCGAGCCGGCCGACGAGGCCGAAGGCCAGGATGAGGACGGCGGTGGTCAGGACCAGGGTGCCGTAAAAGGCGGCCAGGACCGCGACCC
>CAZWXG010000034.1:0-22207 GCA_964637825.1 uncultured Acidobacteriota bacterium | reverse complement strand
CCGATCTTGACCAGGATGGCCGCGTGCAGCAGCGAGGTGATGGTCGAGGGCGCCACCCCGGCGTCCGGCAGCCAGGTGTGGAGCGGGACCGTTGCGCTCTTGCTGAAGATGCCGGCCATGACCAGCACCAGGGCGGCGGTCCCGATCTCCTTCCCCCGCAGCTGGGCGATGTCGAAAGTGCCGTACTGGGCGAAGATCAGGGCGAAGCCGAGGAGCATGAACACGGCGCCGCCGAAGGTGATCAGAAACGCCTTGTCGGCCTTCCAGACGTATTCCGGGTCCCGGAAGTAGCCGATCAGCCGCCAGCAGGCGAGCGCCGCGATTTCCCAGAACATGTAAAGGAAGATGAGGTTCCGGGAGAAGACCAGCCCCATCATCGCCCCGACGAAGAGGGTGACGATGAAATAGTACTCCGGCTCGTGATCGGTGTGTTCGATGTAGCCCAGGGAGTAGACGGCGATCAGGGTGGCGATCAGGGTGGCCGTGAAGGCCATGAACACGGCCAGCGCGTCGATGTTCATGGAGAAGGCGATCCACCGGTAGAGGGGAATCGTCGCCTCCCCGGTCCGGCCGGCCAGCGCCGGCCCGAGCAGCGGCCACGTCAGGACGTGGGCAGCGCCGATGAGCAGCACCGCCATCGGTCCGGTGGCCTTCTTCAGCCCGGCCCATCCCGCGAGCGGAATCAGCAGAGAACCGAGCAAGGGGACCAGAATGACCATCAGAGCTTGCGATTCCATACCATTCACTCCAGCACAAAAATGGCTTCGTTAAAAAAACAAGGGATTATAGGGTGAAGTGGCGGCATAATGCCAACAGAATATCGGGTTGAGGCGAAATCCCGCTTCCCGGACGCCGCCGTTTCCACCCGGACCCTCCCGACCGGCATCCCTTTGCAGGAGCCCTTCCGGCCACAACCGTGCCGCATCAAGGACATTGAGGACACTAAAAGTATTTTGGCGGACATCATTGACAGAATGATGCCGGTTGGCGCTATAATTCCGCCTTTGTCATTAAAAAGGATGCCCGGACCGCCTGGATATCGCCCATGAAACTGACCGCCAGAGATGCGGCAAGCCTGTTCAACGTGTCGGAAAAGACCATCTACCGATGGATTGAACAAAAAGGCCTGCCCGCCTACCGAATCAACAAGCAGTTCCGCTTCAACCAAACGGAGCTGCTGGAATGGGCCTCGGCCGGCCGCACCGGCATAGCCCCCGGCTTCCTGAGCGAACCCGAATCGGAATCGGAGCCGCTGCCCGATCCGGTGCAGGCCCTTGCCAGCGGCGGGATCCATTACCGGGTCGGCGGCGACAGCCGGGAATCGGTCCTTCGCAGCGTCGTGGAACTGCTGCGGCTTCCGGACCAGGTGGACCGTACATTCCTGCTGCAGGTGCTCCTGGCCCGGGAGGCCCTGGGCTCCACCGGCATCGGGGACGGCATCGCCATCCCGCATGCCCGCAACCCGATCGTGCTCAACGTCGACCGCCCGACGATCACCCTCTGCTTTCTGGAAAACCCGGTCGATTTCGAGGCGCTGGACGGCCTTCCGGTCACCGTCCTCTTCACCCTGGTCAGTCTGACCGTTCGCACCCATCTCCATCTCCTCTCGCGCCTCGCCTTCATTCTCGGTGACAAGGGGTTCCGTGAGGTCCTGAAACGGCAGGGGTCCCGGGACGAGATCCTGGCGGAGGCCCGCCGCGCCATCGGGGGCCTGGCCGCCGTCGACCCCGAAAACAAAGAGACACGTTAAATGGCACTCCTCCTGACGGCAGTCGTTCTTTTGCTCGCCTGCGGCCTGGCCGCCCTCTGCTTCCCCCGCAGGCCGCGCATCGCTTCCTGGCTCGGGGCCGCCGGGCCGGTCGCCGCCTGCGCGACCGGCCTGGTCCCCGTCATCGGCCTCTTTACGGGCCGGGGGACCCCCCCCGTGCAGGCGGGCTGGAGCATGCCGCTGGGAACCCTCTCCCTCGGGCTTGACGGCCTGTCCGCCTTTTTTCTCCTGCCGATCCTGGGGTTGGGCGCCCTGGCGGCGATTTATGGCGTCGGCTACCTGCGGCCCTACGGAAAGACCCGCCCCCTGGGACCCTCCTGGCTGCTGTTCAACGTGCTGGTCGCCAGCATGATCCTGGTGGTCCTGGCCCGCAACTCCCTCCTCTTTCTCCTGGCGTGGGAAGTCATGTCGCTCTCCTCCTTCTTCCTGGTCGCCTTCGAAAACGACAAGGGGGAAGTGCGCCGGGCATCCTGGATTTACCTGATCGCCACCCATATCGGCACCGCATTTCTACTGGCGATGTTTCTCCTGCTGGGACAGCAGTCGGACCATCTCGACTTCGGCCGGCTCGGCGGCCTCTCCCCGCACCTGGCGGGGCTCTGCTTCGTGTTCGCCCTCATAGGGTTCGGGACGAAAGCGGGGATCATGCCCTTTCATGTCTGGCTGCCGGAAGCGCACCCGGCGGCGCCCAGCCACGTGTCGGCCCTGATGTCCGGGGTGATGATCAAGACCGGCATCTACGGCATCCTCCGGATCAGCACCTTCCTCGGCCCGGCCCCTCTCTGGTGGGGCTGGACCCTCATCGGCATCGGGCTGGCCTCCGGCGTGATCGGGGTCCTGTTCGCCCTGGCGCAGCACGACCTGAAACGCCTCCTCGCCTATCACAGCGTGGAGAACATAGGGATCATCGTCATGGGGCTGGGGATCGGGTTTTTGGGCCTCGGCACCGGGTCGCCCATGCTCACCGCCTTCGGATTCGCCGGGGGCCTGCTGCACGTCGTCAACCACGCCATGTTCAAAGGCCTGCTCTTCATGGGCGCCGGCTCCGTGGCCCACGCCGTGCACACCCGGGAGATCGATCACCTGGGGGGGTTGCTGCGCCGGATGCCCTGGACCGGCGTCACCTTCCTGGTGGGCGCCGTGGCCATCTCCGGGCTGCCGCCCCTGAACGGGTTCATCAGCGAATTCCTCATCTACGCCGGGGCGCTGCAGGGGATCTCTTCGGCGCACCCCGGCAACGCCGGCGCCCTGCTCGCGGCCATCGCCGGGCTGGCCCTGATCGGGGGGCTGGCCGCGGCCTGTTTCACCAAGGCGTTCGGCATGGTCTTTCTGGGCGCGCCGAGATCGCACGACCTCCCCGAGGCCCGGGAATCGGAAGGCAGCATGCTCGTGCCGATGGGGATCCTGGCCGCCGGCTGCTTCGCCGTCGGCCTTGCCGGTTTTCAGATCATGCGCCTCATGCCGGTGGTGCTGGCCGACCTGGTCCCGTTTTCCACCTACGCCGGAATCGACCCCGCCGCGCTGCAGGCGGAGGCGTTCCTGGCCTCCGGAACCCTGAAATCGGTCACCCTGGGCGCCCTGGGCATTCTGGCGCTGGCGGGCTTGATCGCCCTCCTGCGCCTCGGCCTCCTCTCGGGCCGGCCGGTGCGGCAGGCGGGGACCTGGGATTGCGGGTACGCCGCCCCGACCGCGCGCATGCAGTACACCGCGTCTTCGTTCGCCCAGCCGGTCCTCGATTTCTTCAACGTTTTCCATCGCTGGCAGAAGAGGCTGCAACCCCCCCGGGGCTATTTCCCCCTGGCGGCGCATTTCGAGACCGCGACCCCGGACACCTCCCAGGAAAGAGTGTACCGGCCGGCCTTCGAGGCGGTCGGGCGCGCGCTCTCGAGCCTGCGCGTCATCCAGCACGGGCGCATCCAGCTCTACGTGCTCAATATCGTCCTGATGCTGCTCCTGCTGCTCGCATGGAAGCTGGGCTGAAATGGATGCTCCGATGAACGCACTGTCAATCCTCCACCCGGCGCTGGCCCTGGCCCTCGCACCGCTGCTGCTCGGCGTGATCAACCGCGTCAAGGCGTTCTTCGCGGGACGAACCGGCCAGCCGCTCCTGCAGGCGTATTTCGACCTGTTGCGGCTCTGCCGCAAGGGAGCGGTCTACAGCAGCACGACTTCGTGGGTTTTCCGCGCCGGCCCGGTGATCGGACTGGCCTCCGTCCTGGTGGCGCTTGCGGTCGTCCCCTTCGGGGGGGTCGCCGCCCCGCTGCACTTCACCGGCGACCTCCTGCTCCTGGCCTACGCCCTGGGCCTGATGCGGTTTTTCACGGTGGCCGCGGCGCTCGACACCGGATCCGCCTTCGAAGGGATGGGCGCGAGCCGCGAGGTGCAGTTTTCCGCGCTGGCCGAACCTTCCCTGCTCCTGGGGCTGGCGGCCATCGCCTTCAAAACCGGCAGCACCTCCCTCTCCGGAATGCTGCCGGGCGTTTCCCCGGGGATCTGGGCGCAGGAAGGCCCCGCGATGTCGATGGTCGCCATCGCCATGCTCGCCATCCTGCTTGCCGAGAATTCCCGGATCCCCGTGGATGACCCGAACACCCACCTGGAACTCACCATGATCCACGAGGTCATGGTGCTCGATCATTCCGGTCCCGACTTCGGGATCATCCTGTATTCCGCGGCGCTGAAGCTGTGGGCGATGAGCGCCCTGCTGGTCGGGCTCGTCGTGCCGGTTCATACCGGGAACCCGTGGCTGGACGTCCCCGCGGCGCTTGCGGGAACGATGCTGCTCGCGGTCGTCATCGGCGTGATCGAATCGGTCATGGCGCGGCTCCGCCTGCTGCGGGTGCCCCAGCTCCTGGTGGGCGCCGGCGCCATCTCCGTCATCGCCCTTATCCTGGTTTTGAGGTAATCCCCATGGAGCAATGGCTGGAACTGGCGACCGTCCTCCTCTTTCTCACCAACCTGGTGATGCTCGGGCTGAGCGAACTGGGGGCGTGCATCCGCACCGTCGCGATCCAGGGGATCCTGCTCGGGTTGTTCACCCTGATCGCCCGGGAAGACGCCCTGACCGCCCGGCTGGTCATCCTCGGGATCGTGAGCATGGGCGTGAAGGGATTCGTCTTCCCGTTTCTGCTTTCACGCGACATCCGCGAAGCCAAGGTCCGGCGCGAGGTCGAACCCTATGTCGGCTACGCCGCGTCCATCATGATCGGCCTGGCGATGCTCGGCGCCTCCATGTGGATCGCGGCCCGGCTTCCCGCCCTGACGCCGACGACCGCCTCTTTCGTGATCCCGGTGGCGTTCTCCACCATCTTCACCGGGCTTTTCCTCGTCATCAGCAGGAAAAAAGCGCTGACGCAGGTCATCGGGTACCTCGTATTCGAGAACGGCATCTACATGTTCGGCATCTTCGCGGCGGGGGAGATCCCCGTCCTGGTGGAGCTCGGGGTCCTGCTGGATGTCTTCGTGGCGGTGTTCGTCATGGGAATCGCCATCCATCACATCAACCGTGAATTCGATCATATCGACACGGACCGGCTCTCCTCCCTCAAAGGCTAAGGCACGATGGATTTCTACAGCCTGCTCTACGGATTACTGATCTTTCTCCCCTGCTCCGGCGGCGCCGTCTGCCTGACACTGCCGAAGCCCAAACAGATCCTGGCCGCCATGGGGGCCACCGTGGCCGCCTCCGGCGTGGTCGCCGCGCTGATCGCCTACCACGTCTTCGCCGGCAGCCCCATGCAGGCCGCCCGCGGATGGTTCTACCTGGACGCCCTCTCCGCCTACCACCTGTGCGTCATGATGGCCGTCTTCCTCCTCAGTTCCGTGTATGCCTGGAACTACTTCCTGCGCGAAGGGGGCGCCGGCCGCATCACGCCGCGCGCGCTGCAACAGTACGCCGGCCTGTGGTGCGGGGCCCTGGCCTCCATGACCCTGGTACTGGTTTCCAACAACCTGGGGATGATGTGGGTCGGCATCGAGGCGAGCACCCTGCTGACGGCCTTCCTGATCTGCATCCCGGTCAAGCCGGCGTCGCTGGAAGCGATGTGGAAATACCTGATGATCTGCTCCGTCGGCGTGGCCTTCGCCTTCCTGGGCACCCTGATGGTCGCCGCCTCCGCCCGCGGCCTGCACCTCGGCCCGATGGACATGCTGCTCTGGACGGAGCTCCGCGGGGAGGCGGCGGCGCTCGACCCCATGCTCCTGAAGGCGGGGTTCCTCTGCCTGCTGGTCGGCTACGGCACCAAGGCGGGACTGGCCCCGATGCACAGCTGGCTGCCGGACGCGCACAGCCAGGCGCCCGCGCCGGTTTCGGCCATTTTCTCGGGTTTCATGCTCAACGCCTCCCTCTACTGCGTCCTGCGCTACCTTCCGATCGTCGAGACCGCCACCGGGGATACGGGGTGGGGGCGCCAGCTCCTGGTCCTGTTCGGCCTGCTGTCCATCCTGGTCGCCGCGGCGTTCATCCTCTTCCAGAGCAACGTGAAAAGACTGCTGGCGTATTCCAGCGTCGAACATATCGGCGTCATCGCGCTCGGATTCGGCCTGGGCGGGCTGGGCACCTTCGCCGCCCTTTTCCATACCCTGAACCACTCGCTGGCGAAATCGCTCTCGTTCTTCTCCGCGGGCCGGCTGGGACAGACCTACGGCTCCCATGCCATGGCGAAGATGTCGGGGTCGCTGCGCTCGGCCCCGCTGTGGGGCGTCGGCCTGTTCGGCGGCATCCTGGCGCTGGCCGGCGTGGCGCCCTTCGCCCTGTTCATGAGCGAGTTCCAGATGCTGAAGGCGGCGCTGGACCGGCACGCCACCGCCACCCTGGCCCTCTTCCTGGCGGGGCTGTGCGTGGTGTTCGTCGGAGTGCTCCGGCACGCCATCCCGATGGCCTGGGGGCCGCCCTCCCCGGTCGTCGAACCGGAACGCGCCACCGCGACCGAATACCTCCTGGTCCTGGGGCCGCTGGGGATCCTCCTGACGCTGGGCCTGTGGATGCCCGGCCCCCTGCTTCGGATCATGGAACAGGCGGCCGCGGTGCTGGGGGGGAACCGATGACGGCCCCCTGCCTGTTGCGCAACACCGAGGCGGCCCCGGTCGCGGAAATCCCGACGATCCCGGCCGGGGAGTTCCGGGATTCCGTCAGCGCCGAGATTGCGGCGGGAGCGCGCCTGGCGGCGCTCTTCGGCCAGCCGGCCGGCGGCCGGGTCCGGCTGGTCGCCGTGATGGCGCGCGACAAATCCGGCATCCTGGCGCTGCTCTCCACCGAGGTGGAACACGACTACCCGTCCCTGACCCCCGACTGCGCCCAGGCCCACTGGTTCGAGCGCGAGGTCGCCGAACAGTGGGGGGTGACGCCGACGGGGCATCCCTGGCTCAAGCCGCTGCGATTCCACGCCTCCTACCGGGCGCCCGCCGCCCCCTCGAACCAGGTCGGAGTCACGGACTATTTCCAGGTGCGCGGGGCGGAGATCCATGAAGTCGCCGTGGGCCCGGTGCACGCGGGGATCATCGAACCCGGTCATTTCCGTTTTCAGTGCCACGGCGAGAACGTGTACCATCTCGAGATCTCGCTCGGGTATCAGCACCGGGGGATCGAACCGGCGCTCGTGCGCGGACCATCGAAGCGCCGGATACCCCTGATCGAAACCGCCGCCGGGGATACCACGGCGGGACACGCGACCGCCTATTGCCATGCGCTGGAAGCCCTCACGGGTTGCCGCGTCCCGGCCCGGGCCGCGATCCTGCGCGGCATCGCGCTGGAGCTCGAGCGGCTGGCCAACCATATCGGCGACCTCGGGGCGGTGGCCGGGGACGTCGGATACCTCCCCACCTCGTCCTATTGCGGCCGGATCCGGGGGGACTTTCTCAACATGACAGCCCTGCTCTGCGGCAGCCGGTTCGGGCGCGGGTTCGTCCGGCCGGGGGGCGTGGGTTTCGACGTGGACGAGTCCCGGCTGCGGGAATTGATCCACCGTCTCGACCACGGTTCCCGGGACGTGACGGTGGCCGTGGAACTCATGCTGCATTCCCCGTCGGTGCTGGCGCGGCTGGAGGGGACCGGCGCCGTCACGCCGGAAACCTGCCGGGAACTCGGCCTGGTGGGGCCCGCCGCCCGCGCCTGCGGCGAGATTCGGGACGTGCGGCGCGATTTCCCGAGCGGGATCTTCCGTTTCTCCCAGATCCCCGTATCGACGTGGCACACCGGGGACGTGTTTTCGCGCGTCCTCGTCCGCTGGCTGGAAATCCAGCGTTCGATCCAGTTCATCCGCGATCAGGCGGGCATGTTGCCCGACGGCCCCCGCTCGGCCGAGGTCGGGCCGGCGCGGCCCGGAGCGATCGCCGTTTCCCTGGTGGAGGGCTGGCGGGGCGAGATCTGCCACGTGGCCGTCACCGATGCGGAGGGACGGCTGGCCCGCTACAAGATCGTCGACCCCTCGTTTCACAACTGGTTCGGCCTGGCCTTCGCCATGCGGGGCCAGCAGATTTCCGATTTCCCGCTCTGCAACAAGAGCTTCAACTTGTCGTACTGCGGCCACGATCTCTGAGGCAGGCCATGTTCAAGGTACTGAGGGCGCGCGTTCAACAGCGAAAACGCACCATCGACTATCCCAAAACCCACCCCGTCCTGCCCGACAGGTTCCGCGGCCGTCCGGTGGCCCGGAGAGAGCTCTGTCCCGGAGATTGCCGCCTGTGCGCGGAGGTCTGCCCGACCGACGCCCTCCAGTGCGGGCCCGGGGGAATCGCCTTCGATCTCGGCCGGTGCCTGTTCTGCGGCGAGTGCGCCGCGGCCTGTCCCCAAGGCGCCATCCGGCATTCGGCCGAGTACCGTCTGGCCGCGAGAACCCGGGAAGACCTGGTGCTGAAAGACAACGAGCTGGCGCTATGCAGGGCGCTCGGCGAGGAATGCCGGAAAATCTTCGGCCGGTCGCTGAAGCTGCGCCAGGTGAGCGCCGGCGGCTGCAACGCGTGCGAGGCGGACGTGAACGTGCTCGGCACCGTCGTGTTCGACCTCGGGCGGTTCGGCATCCAGTTCGTGGCCTCGCCGCGCCACGCGGACGGCCTCCTGATCACCGGCTGCGTCAGCCGGAATATGGCCCTCGGCCTCATGAAAACCTACGAAGCGGTTCCCGCACCCCGGATCGTCATCGCCGTGGGCGCCTGCGCCATTTCCGGGGGCCCCTTCCGGGACCACCCCGAAATCCACGACGGCGCCGAAGGAACCCTGCCGGTGGATCTCTATGTCCCCGGTTGCCCCCCCCACCCCATGACCATCCTGGACGGGCTGCTGCGCCTGCTCCGGACCGGGGGGTTCCCGGCGTAAGCGGGATGCGGGGGGCCGGCGCGGGATCGGCTATTCCCTATTTCGCCGCCATGCGGTACCTTAGTGGGCAAAGGTTCGATCGACCGGGACCCTGCCGTGCGTCAGGAACCCAGAAAGGAAACCCGCCATGTCATCCGCGATTGAAGGCCTGCAACCGGAAGCCGTCTGGAGGTATTTCGCCGAAATTTCCCGGATCCCCCGCTGCTCGAAGCACGAGGCGGCCGCGTCCCGCTACGTGCTCGACCAGGCCCGGCGCCTCGGGCTCGAGGCGGAGGCGGACGCGCTGGGGAACGTCGTCGTCCGCGTGGGCCCCACCCTCCCGGGCGACCGCCCGGGCGTGGTGCTGCAGGGGCACCTCGACATGGTCTGCGAGAAGAACCGGGAGACGCGGCACGATTTCGCGACCGACCCGATCCGGCTCGTGCGCCGGGACAACGTCATCACGGCCGACGGCACCACCCTGGGGGCGGACAACGGCATCGCCGTGGCGGCGATGCTGGCCGTGATGGAGGACCGGTCGCTCGAGCACGGCCCCCTGGAGCTGCTCTTCACCGTCGACGAGGAGACCGGCCTGACCGGGGCCGCCGGCCTCGGGCCCCATTTCGTGCGGGGCCGGATCCTGCTCAACCTCGACAGCGAGGAGGAGGGGACGATCTACATCGGCTGCAGCGGGGGGCGGGACACCACCGGGCTGGTCGGGGTCCGGTACGAGGAAGCGAACCCCAGGCACGCGGCGCTGTCGGTCAAGGTGACGGGGCTGAAGGGGGGGCACTCGGGGCTCGAAATCGACCGGGGCCGGGCCAACGCCGTCAAGGTCATGGGCCGGGTGCTCTCGGCCCTGGCCCCGCTCGGCGCCCGGCTCGCGTCCGTCGACGGGGGGGACAAGCACAACGCCATCCCCCGCGAGTGCGAAGCCGTGCTCTTCCTCCCCCCCGGGAAGCTCAAGGCGGCCGGCGGGACGGTCGAGCGGTGCTCCGCATCGATCCGGGCCGAATTTTCGGCCGTGGAACCGGACCTTCGGATCACCCTGGCCCCGCTCCACGGGGACCGGCCGGCCATGGTCCTGCGCCGGAAGGACCAGCTCACCCTCCTGCGCCTCCTGGCGGCCCTCCCCCACGGTGTCATCAAGATGAGCGCGGAGATCCCGGGCCTGGTCGAAACCTCCACCAACCTGGCCGCGGTCCACACCGGGGAGGAGGGCGCCCGGATCGTCACCAGCCAGCGCAGCCCGGTGGCGTCGGAGCTCGACGAGATCGCCGCCGCCGTGGTCGCCATCATGGAACTGGGGGGCGCCGCCATCGAGACCTCCGACGCCTATCCCGGGTGGAAGCCCGACCTCTCCTCCCCCATCCTGAAGATCGCCCGGGAGGCCTACCGCGAGCTTTACGGCAAGGAGCCCCAGGCGAAGGCGATCCACGCGGGGCTCGAGTGCGGCGTCATCGGCAAGCGCTTCCCGGGGATGGACATGATCTCCTTCGGCCCCACCCTCGAGGGGGCCCATTCGCCCGAGGAGCGGATGCAGATCGACACGGTGGAGAAGTTCTGGGACCTGCTGCTGGCCATCCTCCGGCGCGTGTGACCCCCGCGCCCGGGCCCCGGTTCAGATCTTGGCGGGCTCGCAGAGGTTGACCGCGCGCCGGGCCGCGCGCCCGCAGATCACGCAGAGGTACTGGGCGTCCTTCGAGAGCGCCCCGACCGTCTTCATGTTGCGCAGGCTCGTGATGTGACAGAGGTGTTTTTCGTGATCCGGGTGGAGGTCGGACAGTTCCATCCCGGCATCGGTCAGTTCGTCGACCTTCTTTTCGACCATGGGGCTCCCTCCCTGGATAAAAGGGTGATCCTCGCGCCCTGGCGGGCGCCTTTACCCTTTACATAGGATCGGCCCGCGCGGGTGTCAAGGGCCCGATGCGCCTTCACTCGGCGCCGCGCTTGCGGTATGCTTTGGGAAATTTCATGAAGGAGTCGTTATGGTCAGGACACCCAGAACCCAGGCAGCCAGGACGCCGTCCGGGAAGGCGCCCGGGGCCGGGGCGCGCAGGAAGGCGGCCCCCGGTGCGGCCGCGGGCAAGAAGCAGGCCTCCCCGCCGCCCCCCGGCGTCACCGACAGGGAACGCTATCTCCTGATCGCCGAGGCCGCCTACTACCGCGCCGAGCAGCGCGGTTTCGCCCCCGGCCACGAACTCCAGGACTGGCTCGACGCCGAAACCGAGGTGGAGCGGCTGCTGGCCGGGACGCGCCCCGGCCCCGCGCCCGCAGGGGACTGAAGGCCCCCTACTGCACGCGCGGCCCGCTGGAACTGGAGCCGCCCCCGGCGTTTTTCATCCGCTGGGCCTCGAGCGCCTGGATGAACCCCTCCAGGATCTGCATGGGGATGGCGATCACGGCCTTCACCGGGGCCGGCAGGACCCCTTTCTGGCGCATCTCGCGCGCCTCCTCCTCGTTCTGCGGCCCGATCACCTCGCAGAACGTCAGGGTGCAGTCGACGGGGGAGGCGCTCACCTGCACGTAATTGGAGTAGACCCGCCCGGAACTGCGGTGCGGGTCGGGCACGATCTCGATCGGTCTCTCTTCGTTGGGCATCGCGGTTCCTCGGGTTCTAGCCCGGGGGCCATTTCATGATCCGGCCCCCCAGGACGTGGATGTGAAGGTGAAACACGGTCTGTCCGGCTTCGGCGTTGGTGTTGATCACGGTCCGGTACCCGGTCCGGTCGATCCCCTGCCGGCGCGCCATGAGCCCCGCCACCGTCATCATGTGGCCGACGAGGTCCCGGTCCGCTTCCACGAGGTCGTTCAGCGAACCGATGTGCCGGCGCGGGATGACCAGCAGGTGCACCGGCGCCTGCGGGTGGATATCGGGGAAGACGACGCAGTGCTCGTCCTCGTACAGGATCCCGGCCGGTCGCTCGTGCGCGGCCATCTGGCAGAAGATGCACCCGAACAGCTTCATCATCCCTCGCTTGTAGGCGTAAAAAAAGAGCTTCTTGACGGCAAAGGGGATCATGGCCGGCGCCCTCAGCGGATCCGTTCGATGCGGGCCCCCAGCTGCGCCATCTTGTCCTCGATGCGGTAATAGCCCCGGTCCAGGTGGTAGACCCGGTCGATGACCGTCTCCCCCTCGGCCACCAGCCCCGCCAGGATGAGCGAGGCGCTGGCCCGCAGGTCGGAGGCCAGGACCGCGGCCCCGGTCAGCGGCCGCCCGCCGCGGACCAGGGCCTGCCGCCCCTCGATGGTGATGTCGGCCCCCATCCGGATCATTTCCAGCGCGTGCAGGAAGCGGTTTTCGAAGATCGTCTCGGTGATGATGGCGGTCCCGTCCCCCTGGGTCATCAGCGCCATGTACTGGGCCTGCATGTCGGTGGGGAACGCGGGATAGGGGTAGGTGGTCACGTTCTTGGACGAAATCGGGTCCCGCCCCCGGATGCGGAAGCTGTCCTTCCCGAGGGAGATCTCCGCGCCGGCCTGGGCCAATTGCGTCAGGACCGCCTTCAGCTGCCCGGGGTTGCAGTTGGCGACCTCCACCTCCCCCCGGGTGATCGCGCCGGCCACGGCGAAGGTGCCCGCCTCGATCCGGTCCGGGATGATGCGGTGGCGGCAGCCGCGCAGCCGCCGGACGCCGCGGATGCGGATGGTGCGCGTCCCGTCCCCCTCGATGCGGGCCCCCATGGCCCGCAGCATGGCCGCCAGGTCGACGACCTCAGGTTCGCAGGCCGCGTTGTCGAGCACGGTTTCCCCGTCGGCCAAAGTCGCCGCCATCATCAGGTTTTCCGTCCCCGTGACCGTCACGGTTTCCATCTGGATGTAGGCGCCCGTGAGCCCCGCGGTGGAGGCCTCCACGTAGCCGTGGGCCACCTCGCACACCGCCCCCATCTTCTCCAGCCCCGCGAGGTGGATGTTGACGGGGCGCGCGCCGATGGCGCACCCGCCCGGCAGGGAGACCCGCGCCTTGCGGAAGCGGCCGAGCAGCGGGCCGAGGACCAGGATCGACGCCCGCATCGTCTTGACCAGTTCGTAGGGCGCTTCCGAGGAGCGGATCTCGCCGGCCCGGAAGGTCCCGGTCCCGTCCTCCCTGATCTCGGCCTCGGCCCCCATCTTCTCGAGCAGGTCGCGCGTGGTCATGATGTCGCGCACGCGCGGGAGGTTCTCCAGCTGCACCGCGTCCCCGGTCAGGAGCGTCGCGGCCATGGCCGGCAGTGCCGCGTTTTTCGCCCCGCTCGTCTCCACCCGCCCCCTCAGGGGCACTCCTCCCACCACCCGAATCTTATCCATCTCTTCTCCGGCCGGGCTTCGCCGCGATCACCACCCGCGCGATGCCCTGCAAATCGTTGACCGCCGTCTCCGGCCGCAGCCCCGCCGCTTCGATCAGCCGCGCCACCGGGCCCGCCTGCCCCCGGCCGACCTCGAGCAGCAGCACCCCTCCGGGAACCAGCCGCGCCGCGCCGGCCGGGATCAGCCGGCGGTAGACCTCGAGCCCGTCCCCGCCGGCGCACAGGGCGGTGCGCGGCTCGAAATCCCTCACCTCGCGCGGGAGATCAGGATACTCCCCGAGCGCCACATAGGGGGGGTTGCTCAGGATACAATCGAGGCACCCCCGCTCCGGGAAGCATGCGAGCAGGTCGGCCGCAACCCACAGCACCCGCCCGTCCGCCCCGAGCCGCAGCCCGTTTTCCCGCGCCACCCGGAGCGCGGCCGGGGAAACGTCCACCCCGTAGCCGCGCGCGCGCGGAAACTCGCAGGCGACCGACAGGGCGATGCAGCCGCTGCCGGTGCCGACGTCGGCGTAGCGGAAGTCGGGGCGCCCGAGGGCGCGCATCCTCCCGAGCGCCTCCTCCACCAGGATTTCGGTCTCGGGGCGCGGGATCAGCACGTCGGGCGTCACCCGGAAGGAGCGGCCGTAGAACTCGCGCTCCCCCGTCAGGTACTGCAGCGGCTCCCCCCCCGCCCGGCGCGCCGCGAGCCCGGCGACGAGCTCCCGCGCCTCCGGTCCCAGCCCCTGTTCGGGGTGGGCCAGCACCCGTTCCCGGCTCCAGCCGAGCGCGAACCCGATCAGCAGGTCGGCCGTCAGCGCGGGGGACTCGACGCCCGCCCGCCCCAGCTCTTCGATCATGCGCGCGCGCGCGGAAGCGACGGTGTGCATCGACGGCGGCCTACAACGACTGCTTCAGCTTTTCGGCCTGGTAGTGCGTCACCAGGGCTTCGAGCATCGCCTGGATGTTGCCGTCCATGAAGTCGGTGAGGTTGTGGATGGTCAGGCCGATGCGATGGTCGGTGACGCGGTTCTGGGGGTAGTTGTAGGTCCGGATCTTCTCGCTCCGGTCCCCCGAGCCGACCTGGCTGCGGCGGTCTTCGGCGATGGTCTTCTGCTGCTCCTGCAGCGCGATGTCGTACAGGCGCGAACGGAGCACGCGCATCGCCTTGGCCCGGTTCTTGATCTGCGACTTCTCGTCCTGGCAGGAAACGACCAGCCCCGTCGGGAGATGCGTGATCCGGACCGCGGAGTAGGTGGTGTTGACCGACTGGCCGCCCGGGCCGGAGGAGCAGAAGGTGTCGATGCGGATGTCCTTGGCGTCGACGTTGATCTCCACGTCGTCCGCCTCCGGCAGCACCGCCACCGTGACGGCGGAGGTGTGGATCCTGCCGTTGGCCTCGGTCTCCGGCACCCGCTGCACCCGGTGCACGCCGCTTTCGTATTTCAGCTTGCTGTAGACGCGGTCCCCCTCGATGATCGCGATGATCTCCTTGAACCCGCCCACCTCCGACTCGTGCCCCTCCGTGATCTCCACGCGCCACCCGGTCCGCTCGGTGAACCGGGAATACATGCGGAAGAGTTCGGCGGCGAAGAGGGTGGCCTCGTTGCCGCCGGTGCCGGCGCGGATTTCCAGCAGCACGTTCTTGTCGTCGTTGGGATCCCGGGGCATCAGCAGCAGCTGCAGTTCCCTGCGGCACGCCTCTTCCCGCCCCGCGAGGTCGGCCGATTCCTCCTCCGCCATCTTCCTCATCTCGGGATCGGTCTCGGAGGCGCCCATGGCCCGGGCCTCCTCCAGCGCCCGGAGGACACCCTTGTATTCGCGGAACTTCTCCACGACCGGTTCCAGGTCCCGGTAGGATTTGGCGTGCTTCTGGTAGACCGGCTGCTCGGCGATCACCGCCGGGTCCGCCAGGAGCATGCCCAGTTCCTCGAATTTCTTTTCCAGGGAGTTCAGCTTATCGATCATGGGACGTCCGTCACGCCGTCCCCCGGGACCGCGCGGGATGAGGCGCCGCGACGGCGCACGCGGGGGCTAGGCCTTGGGCTTCCCGTCCTTGTCCAGGCCGTAGCGCCGCTGGAAGCGTTCGATCCGGCCGGCCGTGTCGACCAGCTTCTGCTTCCCGGTGTAGAAGGGGTGGCACTGCGCGCAGAGTTCCAGCCTGATCTCGGACTTGGTGCTGCGGGTCTGGAACCGGTGGCCGCAGGCGCAGCTGACGGTGATTTCGTGGTACTTGGGGTGAATTCCTTCTTTCATGGTCCGCCTCGC
Organism: uncultured Acidobacteriota bacterium; assembly: GCA_964637825.1. GTDB lineage: Bacteria > Acidobacteriota > UBA6911 > UBA6911 > UBA6911 > UBA6911. Next base: position 6,615 of record CAZWXG010000034.1, on the reverse strand, counting down.
AAACCGGCCTGGACCCCCCTCCCTCACATGACGATGCGGGCGGCCACAGCCGGAGATAAAACCGTCAATATAGCATCGGAGCCGCATTCATACCAGCAGTTTTCCGTTCCCGGGCCCGGACCGTCGCACCGGCGGGAGTCAAATATCCTTCCGCCGGGTGGGCGAGTGTGATAGTGTGTACGGTCCGCCCGGGGCCTCCGCGCCGCCCGGCGCATGCCCCGGGCGGCTTCACGGGTCACTGTATACCTATGAGTATAATGAAGATATACTTTCATAACAACTGTTTTGACGGGCTCGCCTCGGCCGCCGTCTTCAGCCAGTTCCATCTCGACTGCATCGACAGGAAGAGTGTCTTCGCCTACGAGGGGCTGGCGCACCGGGCCGGCGAGCTTTTCCTCGACGTCCGGTTCGACGGGGACCAGAACGCCATCGTCGATTTCAAGTATTCCAGCGACCCGCGCCTGACCTGGTGGTTCGACCACCACCAGAGCGCCTTCCTCACCCGGGAGGACGAAACCCACTTCCGGGCGGACCGGAGCGGCCGGAAATTTCACGACCCGACCTACCGCTCCTGCACCAAGTTCATCGCCGAAATGTGCGGGAAGCACTTCTCGTTCGATTCCGGGAGGCTGACGGAGCTGATCCGCTGGGCCGACATCATCGACGGCGCCCTGTTCGAAAGCGCCCGGGCCGCGGTCGAACTCGCCCAGCCGGCGATGAAGCTCATGATGGTGGTCGAGGGGGTCCGCGACAGCGAAAAGATCTGCGGCCTGATCCGGGAATTCCAGAGCCGCCCCCTGGGGGACATCATCGAAATCCCCTGGGTGCGCGACGCCTTCACCCCCCTGTACGAGCGGCACCTCGAGTCGATCGACATCATCCGCCGGCACGCCCGATACGCCGGCCGCACCGTATTCTTCGACATCACCGGATACGAACTGGAAGGCTACAACAAGTTCATCCCCTACTACCTCTATCCCGAAGCCACCTATTGCGTGGGCCTGAGCCTTTCGAGCTACCGGACCAAGATCTCGGTCGGGTCCAATCCCTGGAGCCCCGTACCGCGCACCCACAACCTGGCGCACCTGTGCGAACGCCACGGCGGGGGGGGGCACCCGGTCGTGGGGGCGATCTCGTTCTCCCCCGCGGAACTGGAAAAGGCGCGCGTCATCGCCGCGGAGATCACCGCCGAACTGCGCGGCGCCCCCGGGGCCTGAGCGCGTCCTCCCGGCGGGCCTTCCCGACGGGCCGGCGCCCGCGCCCGCGCGGACACCCCGACTGGAGTCTTTATGCTGCTGCTGAGAAACCTCTCCCAGGTCGTCACCATGAAGGGGGGGGGCGTCCCCCGGACCGGGAGGGCGATGTCCGACCTGGGGGTCATCGAGAACGGGGCCATCCTCGTACACGGCGGCCGGATCGTGTGGGTGGGGCCCACCCGGGACGTCCCGCCGCGCGAACCGGGGGTCCACTGCCAGACCGTGGACGGCCTCGGGCTGGACCTGGTCGCCCTGCCCGGATTCATCGACCCCCACACCCACCCCCTGCTGTCCGCCCCGAAGCCCGAAAGCCGCCAGGACCCTCCCGGCCCGGCGGAGAGCGGCGGCGACCGGGAGGAGGCGCTGCGCGCCGCGGCGCAGAACCAGACCCTGGCGAAGGCGGAGCGCTTCGCCCGCCTCTTCCTGACCCACGGCACCACCACCATAGAGGCCAAGAGCGTCGCGGGCTCCGGGCTGGACGAGGGGATCCGGAGCCTCGAGGTCCTGGCCGCGCTCCGGGAACGGAGCCGGCTGGAGATCCACCCCACCTTCCTCTGCGCCCCGGCCGCGCCGGGAGCCGAGACCGGCACGCACCCCGAACAGGTGGAGCAAACCATCCGGACCGCCCTCCCGCGCGTGGCCCGCGAGGGGCTGGCCCGGTTCTGCGACTGCCTGGTCGACGACGCCCACTACGACGTCGGGGAGGCGCGCTCCATCCTGCGGGCGGCCGCCGCGGCCGGTCTCGGCCTCAGGGTGCACGCGGAGGAATCGGGGCCGGGCGCGGCCGCCAGCCTGGCGGCCGAGACGGGGGCCGGAAGCGCCGACCACCTCCAGTGGATCGACGACGCCGGCATCGAGGCCCTCTCCCGCTCGGGCACCGTCGCCACCCTGTTGCCGGCGACGGCATCGCACCTGGGGGGGCTCGAGCCCGCCCCGGCCCGCAGGCTGATCGCCGCGGGGGTCCCGGTGGCGCTGGCCACCGGCTTCTACCCCGGCTCCTGCCATACGCTCAACATGCAGCTCGTCGTGGCACTGGCCGCGGCCCGGATGGGGATGACGCCCGAAGAGGCGATCACGGCGGCCACCGTCAACGCCGCCTGTTCCCTGGGGATCGCCGACCGGGTGGGAACCCTCGAACCGGACCGGCAGGCCGACATCGTGCTGATGAACGTCGGCCACTACCGCGAAATCGCCACCTTCTTCGGCGTCAACCACTGCGTGGTCACCGTCAAGAACGGGAACGTGGTGATCGACCGGCTGGAGCACCCCTGAGGGCCGGGAAACACCCGGGCGAATTCGCTTGTGCCGGAAACGGAAATGTTTTATAAATCAATTCTTTACACCTGATCTGTGAACATGGGTTTTCGTTCCCCGCCCGGCTGCCGGGATGGGGAAAAACCGCGTCCTTGCCGCCGCGGGCCGGCCTCCGGCGGGAGCTTCACCGGAAAGGAGCCATTCTTTGAAAATCATCGCAGAAAAAATCAACGGGACGCGCAAGCGGGTGGCCCAGGCCATCCAGGAGCGCGACGCGGCCTTCATCCAGAACCTGGCCCGGGAACAGGCCTCGGTCCCCCACACCGCGTGGGTGGACGCCAACGCGGGCACGGCGCCCCAGCGCGAACCCGAGGACCTCATCTGGCTGGTGGAGACGATCCAGTCCGCCATCGACAAGCCGATCGCCCTGGACAGCGCCAACCCCAAGGCGCTGGAAGCGGCGATCAAGGTGGTCAAGACCAGGCCGATGATCAACTCGATCAGCCTGGAGCCGGGGCGCCGGGACATCTTCCCCATCGTCGCCGAACACGACTGCCCGACGGTGGCCCTGGCGAGCGGGGAGAAGGGGCTCCCCAAGACGCAGGAAGAGTGCCTGGGCAACATCGCCCGGCTGCTCGAAAAGACCCGGTCGATGGGGATCAAGGACGGCAACCTCTACGTCGATCCGCTCGCGATGACCATCGGGTCCGGAATCCGGAACGGGCTCATCTTCTTCGACAGCGTCCGCGAGATCCGCAGGCAGTTCCCCGAGGTCCACATCACCTGCGGGCTGAGCAACATCTCCTTCGGGCTGCCGGCCCGGACGTACATCAACCGCGTATTCCTGGCGCTTTCGATGCAGGCGGGGATGGACTGCGCCATCTGCGACCCGAACAACCACGACATCCAGACCACCATCCTGGCCACCGAACTCCTGCTGGCGGAGGACAAGCACTGCCTCAATTATACCCGCGCCTTCCGCGCGGGAGTCTTCAACAAGCCCGTATAAGGATTCCGTAACCACCACTACCAAGGAAGTGAAAAAGGAGAGCCCATGTCACAAGAATTAATCGATCTCGTTGTGGATATGCGTGAGGACGAAGCCGTCAAGCTTGCCGAAAAACTGCTCGACGAAGGCGCGGAACCCCTCAGCCTGCTCGACGACTGCCGCACCGCGCTCGGCATCATCGGCGACCGCTTCGCCGCCGGCGAGTGCTTCGTCCCCGAACTGATCCTGGCCGGCGAAATGCTGCGGCAGATCGGCGCGATGGTCAAGCCGCGGATGGCCGCGGGCGAGGGGGGGGAACAGAAGAAGCTGGGGCGCATCGTCTTCGGCACCGTGGAAGGCGACATCCACGACATCGCCAAGGACATCGTGGTCTTCATGCTCGACATCAACGGTTTCGATGTCATGGACCTCGGCGTGGACGTCCCCGTGGCCCGGTTCGTCGAAGCGGTCAAGGAATTCAAGCCCCAGGTCGTCGGACTCAGCGGCTTCCTGACCCTGGCCTACGACCCGATGAAGAACACCGTTCAGGCCCTGGTCGACGCCGGCTTGCGCGACAGCGTCAAGATCATGATCGGCGGCGGGCAGATGGACGACCAGGTGGCCGCTTACGCCAAAGCGGACGCCTACGGCAAGGATGCGATGGCGGCGGTGACTCTGTCCAAAGGATGGGTAGGAGCGAAATAGCCATGCCGAAACCGGAAGATTTCGAAAGTCTGACCCCGGACCAGAAGCGCCAGGCCCGCCTCGAGGCCTGGGTCAACCACGAAGGGCTCGAGTTTTCGGATCCCCGGGCCGAAAGCGGCTACCGGGAACGCGCGCGCCTCTTCGCCGACGCCTTCCAGATGAAGAAGCCGGCCCGGGTGCCGGTCGCGATCTCCACGGGCTTCGTCCCCTTCCTCTACGCCGGGTACTCGTGCCGGGACGCCATGTACGACTACGACAAGCTCGGCCGGGCGATGAAGAAGTTCCACACCGACTTCATGCCCGACGCCGCCGCGAGCGCGGGGCTGTACGCCCCGGGGCGGGTGCTGGAACTCCTCGACTACAAGCTCTACCACTGGCCGGGGCACGGGGTGCCGGAGAACACCTCCTACCAGTGCACGGAAGCCGAGTTCATGAAGGCGGACGAGTACGGCGCCTACCTCGGCGACCCGAGCGACTACTTCCTCCGCACCTACCTCCCGCGGGTGATGGGGGCGCTCGAGCCGTGGAAGGAGCTCCCCCCCTTCACCAACCTGCTCGAGCTCCCCTTCATCCCGTGGGGCATGCTCCCCTTCGGGCTCCCCCACATCCAGGAGACGTTCAGGAAGCTCATGAAGGCCGGGGAGATCTCCCTGGAATGGGCGGGGAAGGTGGCCGAAATCGACGCCGACGTCATCACCAGCCTGGGGCTGCCGAAATACCAGGGGGGTTTTTCGAAGGCGCCGTTCGACGTCATCGGGGACACGATGCGCGGGACCCGGGCGATGATGCTCGACACCTTCCGCAAGAAGAAGGAGATCCTGGCGGCGTGCGAACGGATCGTCCCCTTCATGGCCCGCATGCCCTACGGGGCCTACAAGTGGGGGAGCGCCCCCACCGTCTTCTTCCCGCTCCACAAGGGGGCGGACAGCTTCATGTCGCCGAAGGCGTTCCTGGAGCTCTACTGGCCCTCCCTGAAGGCCGTCATGCTCGAACTGATCCGGGACGGCATGATCCCCTTCCTCTTCGTCGAGGGGAGCTACAACCAGCGCCTGGACCTCATCACCGACCCCGACATCCCGGCCGGGAGCACGATCTGGTACTTCGACAAGACCGACATGAAGGAGGTCAGAAAGCACCTCCAGGGCTGGGCCTGCTTCTCGGGCAACTTCCCCTCCTCGCTGCTGAAGACGGGGACGGTGGAGCAGGTCAGGACGCACTGCAGGCAATTGCTGGACGACCTGGCCGGCGACGGCGGCTACTACATGGTCAACGGCGCGGTGCTCGACGAGGCGAACCCCGACAACCTGCACGCGTTCATCGACACCACGAAGGCGTACCGGTAGCCCGGCCACTGCCGGGCACCCGCTCTCCGGGGAGGCGATCCGAAAGGAGGCGCCTCCCCGGTTTGTCCCGCCCCCCTTGAAAAGCGGGGGGAAACGCCGTAATCTCCCGGGGAAATTTTTGCGCGGAGGGAACGGAACATGAGGAAAAGCTTACGGAGTGCACTCGCGGCCGCGATCCTTGCGGCCGTCCTGGTCCCGGGGGTCGAAGCCGGGGGGCCCCCCTTCGAGTTTTCCACGAGCGGCGGGGACGCCACGCTCAAACTCGGCTTCCTGCTCCAGCCGCAGTACGAGGCGCTGGAAAACAGTACCGCCACGGACACCAAGCACAACGTCTTCTTCCGGAGGCTGCGGCTGATGGCGGGGGGAAAGCTCACGCCGAAGCTCTCCTACTTCATCGAGAGCGACAGCCCCAACCTCGGGAAAGAGGACGCCGCCGGCAACCGCGAAGCCGACATCTACCTGCAGGACGCCTACCTGAGCTACGCCTTCCGCCCCGAGTTCCAGCTCGACGGCGGCATGATCATCGTGCCGGTGTCCCACAACACGACCCAGTCGGCGGCCAACCTGATGACGATCGACTTCGGCCCCTACGCCTTCGCCGCCTCGACCCCCACCCGCTCCAAGGTGGGGCGCGACTACGGGATGCAGGCGCGCGGCTATGTCAACAAGCACCTGGAATACCGCGTGGGGGTGTTCCGCGGCAACCGGAACCATGACGGGGATTTCCCCTACCGCTTCACCGCCCGCGTCGTCTACTACCCCCTGGAGGCCGACACCGGCTACTTCTACACCGGGACCTCGCTGGGGGCGAAAAAGGTCGTGGCCATCGGCGGCGGCATCGACCGCCAGGGGAGCTACAGCGCCAACGCCGTCGACTTCTACCTCGACCACCCGCTCCCGAACGGCGACGCCGTTACCGCCCAGGCCAACTTCGTCCGCTACGACGGCGGCGGGGAGTACCCCTTCCAGTCGGTCGCCCCGCAGAACACCTGGCTCCTGGAGGGGGCCTACTACCTGCACCGGGCCCGGTTCGGCCCCTACATCCAGTTCGCCTCCCGCGACCTGACCG
>CAZWXG010000033.1:4772-23617 GCA_964637825.1 uncultured Acidobacteriota bacterium | reverse complement strand
CCCCGAGCCAGGCGGCCTGCCAGGCCAGCACGTCGAGGCCCGGGACGCCGGCAAACGGGATCGCGAGCGACTGGGAGAGCCCCAGCGCCGTACTGATGCCGATCCGGATCCCCGTGAAGGACCCCGGCCCGGTCCCGGCGGCCACCAGGCCCAGGTCCGCGAGCCCCCAGCCGGCGCGCCCGAGCAGGAACTCGACCGAACGCAGCAGCGTGGCCGAGTGCCCCAGCGGGGAGTGTGTCCGGATCTCCGCGCGCACTTCACTCCCCTCGAGCAGTGCGACGCTCGGGCGCACCGACGAAGTGTCCAAAGCCAGTATTCTCAGCGTATCGCTCATGGGCATCATCATTGACAATCGCAGGAGACGGATTATATACTGCAGCCTCTTTCATCTCAAGGTTTTGTGCCCGGATGCCGCAGCCGGCCCCAGGTGCGGGCCAACGAAGTGACATCCCGGCGGGTCGACAATCAGAACAAGATGAGCGCAAACGAAGACCTCACCCCGATGATGAAGCAGTACCACGAGGTCAAGCGGCGCTTCCCCGGCAAGCTGGTCTTTTTCCGCCTGGGCGATTTCTACGAGATGTTCTACGAGGACGCCGTCCAGGCCTCCCGCGACCTGGAAATCACCCTCACCTCGCGCAACCGGGACAAGAGCGGCGCCCCCATCCCCATGTGCGGGGTCCCCTACCATTCCGTCGACGGCTATGTCGCCCGGCTCATGAAAAAGGGGCACAAGATCGCCATCTGCGAACAGGTGGAAGACCCCCGCAACACCAAAAAACTGGTCCAGCGCGAGGTCACCCGGGTCCTGACCCCGGGGACGGTCGTGGAGGAGCTGCTCCTGGAGCCGAAGGACCACAATTACCTGGGCAGCCTCGCCGCGACGCCGCAGGGGGTGGGGCTCGCCTTCATGGACCTGTCGACGGCCGATTTCCTCGCCACCGAATTTCTCGGGGAGGACGCCTGGGCAAGGGCCCTCGACGAGTTGACCCGATTCGGGCCGAAGGAGATTCTCCTGCCGGAAAAGTCGGGGGAGGAACTGGGCCGGAAGCTCCGGACGGAGTGGTCCGAGCAGTGGGTGGCGAGCCCCCTGGACGATTGGGCCTATAACCGCGATTACGCCGAGAGGATGCTGCTCGAGCACTTCGGCGTCGCCAGCCTCGACGGCTTCGGCGCCGCCGGCCGGTCGCTCGCGCTCGCCGCCGCGGGCGCGCTGATCCATTACCTGCGCGACAGCCAGCTCGGGGCGCTCGGCAAGGTGGCCGCGCTCCGCTTCTTCGAACCGTCCGATTTCATGAAGCTCGACGCCGCCACCGTCGTCAACCTGGAGCTGGTGGCCACCATGGACGGCTCGAGGAAGGGGTCGCTCCTGTCGCTGCTCGACCGGACCCGCACGGGGATGGGCGCCCGGCTGCTCAAGAGCCGGCTGCTGCTCCCCCTCCTGGACGTGCCGGAACTCGAGCGGCGGCTCGATTGCGTCGCCGCCCTCTCTGAGGGAGGCGCCGCGCTGGGGCGGCTCACCGAACGCCTGGGGGGGATCCTCGACCTGGAGCGGCTGATCAGCCGCGTCTGTGCCGGAATCGCCAACCCCCGCGAGCTGGTGGCGCTGGCCCAGTCCCTCCGGGCGGCCGCGGCGCTGGAGCCGCTCCTGGCGGAATTCCCCGCCGCCCGCCTCGAAGAGATCGGCTCCGGGCTCGACCCGGTGGAGGACGCCTGCCGGAGGATCGAACAGGCGATCGCCGACGACCCTCCCTCCTCGGCCGCGGAACCGGGCGTCATCCGCCCGGGCTATTCGGCGGAGATCGACGAACTGCGCTCGATCCGCCACAGCGGCAAGGGCTACATCGCCGGCCTCGAGGCGCGTGAGCGCCAGGGGACCGGAATCGCCTCCCTCAAGGTGAAGTTCAACCAGGTCTTCGGCTACTTCATCGAGGTCACCCGGGCGAACCTCCACCTCATCCCCCCCCATTACATCCGCAAGCAGACGCTGGTCAACTGCGAGCGCTTCGTCACCGACGAACTCCAGGCCTACGAGGAAAAGGTCCTGGGGGCGGAGGAACGGATCGCCGTGATCGAAAAGGAGCTCTTCGCGGGGATCCGCAAGGCGGTCGCGCTCGAGGGGGCGCGGGTCCAGGCCACCGCGCGCCTGGTCGGGGAGCTGGACGTCTACGCGGCGCTGGCGCTCTCGGCGCTCGAGAACGGGTACGTGCGCCCGACCCTCACCGGCGGGGACGAAATCGAGATCCGCGCGGGGCGCCACCCCGTGGTGGAGCTGGAGAGCCGCCCCTTCATCCCCAACGACCTCCACCTGAACTGCTCGACCGATCAGCTGGCGATCCTGACCGGCCCCAACATGGGGGGGAAGTCGACCTACCTCCGGCAGACGGCCCTGATCGTCATCATGGCGCAGATGGGCTCGTACGTTCCCGCCCGGGAGGCGCGGCTCGGGTGCGTGGACCGCATCTACACCCGCGTCGGGGCCTCCGACAACCTGGCCCGCGGGCGTTCCACCTTCATGGTCGAGATGATCGAGACGGCCAACATCCTGAACACCGCCACCCCCCGCAGCCTGATCCTGCTCGACGAGGTCGGCCGCGGCACCGCCACCTTCGACGGGCTTTCGCTGGCGTGGGCGATCGCGGAATACCTGATCCAGGACTCCGGGCACCGGGCCAAGACCCTGTTCGCCACCCACTACCACGAACTGACCAAGCTGGCCGAGGTGCACCCCGGGGTCAAGAACCTCTGCATGGCCATCGAGGAGGCGGGGCAATCGATCGTCTTTCTGCGCAAGGTCGTGCCGGGGGCGGCCGACCGGAGCTACGGCATCGAGGTGGCCCGGCTGGCCGGGATGCCGCGCGAGGTCCTGGCCCGCGCCCACCGGATCCTGGAGCGGCTGGAGAAGAAGGAGATCGACCTGACGGGCCGCCCGCGCCGGCGCTCCGCCGAGGAGGTCATCGACGAAATGCAGGGGTCGCTCTTCTAGCGCCATGGAACCCTCCCTCCGCCCGCCCTCCCGGATCGACGCCCCGCTCGCGCACGCGCTGCTCGTGACGCTCCTGGCGCTCCCCTACTTCGTCAATCTCGGGGTCTCCTCCCTCTGGGACGCCAACGAGGCGTTCTACGCCGAGACCCCGAGGGAGATGATGGTGACGGGGGATTATCTCGCGCCCCGGTTCAATTTCGAGCCCCGGGTCCAGAAGCCCCCCCTCACCTACTGGGTCGTGCTCCTGTCCTACCGGGCCTTCGGCGTCGGCGAGTTCGCCGTCCGATTCCCGGGCGCGCTCGCGGCCCTGGGCATCCTCCTCTTCTGCTACGGGGCGGCCCGCAGCGCCTACGGCCCGCGCGCGGGACTCGCGGCCGCGGCGATCGCGGCGACCACCGCCCGGATCTTCATCCTCGCGCGCCGGCTCCCGATCGACATTCTCCTTCTCTTTTTCCTGACCGGGGCCCTCTTTTTCATCCTCCGCGCCCTGCGCCGCGACGGCAGGGGGCCCTGGGTCCCCGTCTACCTGTTTCTGGGGCTCGCGTTCATGACCAAGGGGCCGGTTGCCCTGGTCATCCCCGCCGCGGCGCTGGGGGGGTGGAGGCTCCTGGCCGGCCGCCGTCAACGGGCGAGGGTCCACCCGCTGCTGGGGAGCGCCATCCTCGCCGCCGTGGTCCTCCCCTGGTATCTGGCCGTCTGGCAGGCACACGGCTGGGACTACATCGCCCCCTTCTTCCTCAGCGACAACCTCGGGCGCTTCGCCACGGAGACCCTCGGCCCCTCCCGCAGCGTGTTCTACTACATCCCCGTCTTCCTCTCCGACTTTTTCCCCTGGTCCCTGCTGCTCGCGGCCGCCCTCGTCTCCTGGCGGCGGCTCCGCCGGGAGACGAGGGCCGGTTCCTCCCCGGGGTGGCTCCTCCTCTGCTGGGCCTGCGTCGTCTTCCTGCTCTTTTCCCTCTCCAAAAACAAGCAGGAGTACTATATCGCCCCCATGTACCCCGCCTGCGCCGTCCTGATCGCCGGAGCCCTCGTCCGGCTGCCCGGCCTGCGCCCGGGCGGGACCTGGGCCTGGGCCTACGGCGGCGCGGCGGCGCTGATGCTGGGGCTTTCGCTCGCCCTCCCCTTCGTGTTCACCGCCTTCATGCCCGCGCTCCCGCCGCTGCTGCTCTATGGCCCGACGGTCCTGTTCGCCGCGGGCGCGCTGGCCGTGGGCGCGTGTATCGTGCGGCGCCGCCGGGGGCTCAGCTTCGCCGCGCTCGCGCTCTCGCTCTGGTCGGTCTACCTCCTGGGGGCCGCGGCCTACATCCCCGCCCTGGAGGCGCTGCGCCCGGTCAAGGGGTTCTGCCGCGTCATCGCCCGGCATTGGCATCCCGAGGCGGGGGACAGCGCCGGGTTCTACCGCGCCTCCCTCCCCAGCATGGTCTTCTACCTGGAGCGGCCGATCTTCCAGGAGACCGACCCCGAGGGGATGCTCGGGCGCTTCCGCTCCCCCGGCCGGGTCTTCTGCATCCTGTCGCGCGCCGACTACGAGTACTTCATCGGGCGCGGGGCGGACCTGCACATCATCGACCAGGGACCCCATTTTTCGCTCCGTTTCGGCAGCCTGCTGCAAAAGGGGAAATTCCCCGGCAGGCAATTGATCTTGGTATCCAACCGATCGTGGTCTACAATCGCTTCCCTCGAGGGCGATCTGCGTTATGAAAGCGAAACTGTTCACGGCCGTTAAGCTGGCGATCTCGATCCTGTTCTTCGCCTACATCTTCCGGGAGATCGATTTCCGGCAGTTCGCCGCCGCGCTCGCGGGCGCCCGCATCGACTACCTGCTCGGGGGCTTCGCCCTCCTCTGGGTCGCCCATTTCATCTGCATCTACCGCTGGCGGTTGCTGATGCGGCCGCTGATGCCGGTGCCGTCGGTGGGGAACCTGTTCGGCATCTATTGCATCGGGCTCTTCTTCAACCTGACTTTCCCCACCGTCATCGGCGGCGACGTCGTCAAGGTCTACTACGCGGGGCGCCCCTCCCGGAGCTATGCCCAGAGCCTGGCGGCCGCTTTCCTCGACCGGGACGCCGGAATGCTGGCCATGATGATCATCGCCTGCGCCGCCGTGACGGTCTACCCGTTGTCGGTGCCCGGGATCCCCGTCCTCCTCATCCTGTGGAGCGTGTTCGCCCTCTTCGTGCTCGGGAACGTGGCCGTGTTCACCCCGGGGCTGCACCGGCTCCTGATCCGGCTGCTCGGGCGACTGCGCCTGGGGAGGGTCGCGGCCAAGATGGACCTGGTCTCCCGCGCCTTCCAGATCATGGGCCGGCACCCCGGCGTCCTCTGGGGATCGCTCGCCATCTCCTTCGTCAACCAGCTGCTGGTCATCTCGGTGACCTGGATCATGGCGCTGGGTCTGGGAATCCGGCTTTCCCCCTTCTATTTCCTGGTCTTCGTCCCCGTCATCACCCTGATCTCCATGATCCCCATCAGCCTCAACGGCATGGGGCTGAGGGAATACTCCTTCATGAGCCTCTTCGGCGCCGTCGGCGTGCCGGCGGCCTCGTGCATCGCCCTGGGCGTGCTTTCGAGCGTCGTCATCATCCTGTCATCGCTCCCGGGGGGCATCGTCTACATCCTCTTCCGGAACAAGACGGATCTCGAGCAGATGGCTTCCCTGGAAAACGAGTTCTCATGAAGGACAAAATTTCCATCATCGTCCCCGTCTACAACGAGCGCGAGAACCTGGAGCCGCTGACGCGCGCGCTCGCCGAAACCATGGAGGCCACGGGGGAGAGCTACGAGATCCTCCTCGTCGACGACGGCAGCACCGACGGGGGGGGGGAGTGGATGGAACGGCTCCCCGGGCTCGACCCGCATTTCCGCGTCATCCGCTTCCGCAGGAATTTCGGCCAGACCGCGGCCATGGCCGCCGGCTTCGACCACGCCACGGGCAACCTCCTGATCCCGACCGACGCCGACATGCAGAACGACCCGCGCGACATCCCCGCGGTGCTCGCGAAGCTGCGCGAAGGGTACGACGTCGTCAGCTGCTGGCGCCGGGAGCGCCAGGACCCGTGGCTGACGCGCAAACTCCCCTCGCGCCTGGCCAACGGGCTGATCTCCCGCATCGGCGGCGTGCGCCTGCACGATTACGGCTGCACGCTCAAGGGGTACCGCCGCGAGGTGGTCGAGCACATCCGGCTCTACGGGGAGATGCACCGCTTCATCCCCGTCTACGCCTCCTGGGCGGGCGCGCGGGTCGCGGAGATCCCCGTGCGGCACCACCCCAGGACCCGGGGAAAGAGCAAGTACGGGCTCGGCCGCACCTTCAAGGTGATCCTGGACCTGATCACCGTGAAGATGCTGGGAAGCTACTCCACCAAGCCGATGTACTTCTTCGGCGGCAGCGGCCTGGTGGCCTGCGCCGCGGGGACGCTCTTCGCCCTGCTCACCCTCTACGACAAATATTTCCACCAGGTCAAGGCGCACAACAACCCGCTCCTGCTGCTGGCCGTGTTCCTGTTCATCCTGGGGGTGCAGTTCATCTTCATGGGACTCGTGGCCGAACTCCTGATCCGGACCTATTTCGAATCGCAGGGGAAATCGCCCTACATCATCCTGCGCATCTCGGAAGCCCCCCCGGCGGAGCCCGCGGGCCCCCTTTCCTCCCGAGGATAGCCGTGTTTGCGGAGACGTTCGCCTTTCGGGAGCACGCGCTGGTCAATGTCGTCGGCGGCGGCGGCAAGACGCGCCTGATCCGCGCCCTGGCCTCGGAATGGTGCCTCCGCGGGCCCGTGCTCACGACCACCACCACCCGCAACCACCCCCCCGACCCGGCCGAGGGGATCGCGGTGATCAGCGGGGACAACGTCGAGCTCGTCAGGGAGATCGTGGCGCGCATCGGGCGGGAGTGCTCCGGCCGCCCCTTCAAGCTGCTGGCCGCGCGCCATTTCTTCAGCCCCCACCTCCTGCGCGGCGTCCCCCCGGATTTCGCCGACGGACTGGACCGCGCCCTGTTTCCCATCCTCCTCAACGAGGCGGACGGCGCCGCCGGGTATTCCCTCAAGCTCTGCCGGGAGGCCGAACCGGTCCTCATGCACCGGGCGGAGTACCTCGTCCCCGTCGTCGGCCTGGATTGCCTCGGCCGTCCGCTCGGGCCCGACTCCGTCTTCCGCTGGGACGCCTGCGCCGGCAGGTTCGGGCTCCGCGCCGGGGAGACGATCACACCGTCCCTGGCCGCCCGGATCCTGATGCACCCCGACGGGGTGTGCCGCGGGCTCGAGCCCGGAACCGAAATCGTCCCCTTCGTCAACAAGGCCGACTCCCCCGCCGCGGACGGTGCCGCCCGCGAGCTCGGGCGCGCCATCCTCGATCACGGCCGGTTCCCGGTCAGCCGCGTGCTCTACGGCAGCGCGGCGGGGGGAAGAGTCCAATGCCTGGAGGCCTAGGGAAACCGGGAATCCCCCACCTCACCAGCCGGGCCAACCCCCTGCTGAAGAAGATCCGGCTGGCCGGTTCCGGCTCCCGCCGCGCCGGGGACGACCTCGTCGTGGCCGAGGGGGTGCGCGTGCTCGAGGAGGCATCCTCGGCCGGCCACGCGCTGGACGCGGTGGTGGCCACGCCGGGATTCGGCGCCGCCCCGAGGGAGCGCGCCCTGCTCGAACTCTGGCGCGCGCGCGGCGTCCCCCTCTCGACGGTCGACGAGCCGCTGTTTCGCTCCCTGTCGGACGTGCGCGCCCCCCAGGGGGCCCTGGCCCTGGTCCGGGTCCCCCCGCCCGCCCTCGGGCTGCTTCCCGATCCCGGCGCCGCGCCGATCGTGTGCGCGCTGGGGCTGCAGGACCCCGGGAACCTCGGGACGCTGATCCGCGCCGCGGCGGCCGCGGGGGCCGCCTTCGTCTGCACGGTCAGGGGGACCGTTTCGGCCCGCAATCCCAAGGCCGTCCGCTCGAGCGCCGGCTCCTTCTTCCGCATTCCGGTGGTGGAACACCTCGAGCCGGCGGATTTCCTCGCCTACGCCGCCGCCCATGCCATCGCGGTGTACTGCGCCGACGCCGCCGCCGGGACCCCCTACACCCTGGCCGACCTCCGCGGCCGCTGCGCCTTCGTCCTGGGAAACGAGGGGCGCGGGACGCGGGGGGCGGGGCTCGGCTCCCTCCCCGCGCTGCGGATCCCGATGGCGGGCGCGACGGAATCGCTGAATGTGGCCATGGCGGGATCCATCCTCCTTTTTGAGGCGGCGCGCCAGCGCGCCCAGGGACCGAAGCCATGACCCGCACCCTCTTCCCCGAACCGGACTCCCCCGTCACCCCGGACACCCCCCTGGCCGAGCGGTTGCGCCCGCACTCGCTCGACGACCTGGTCGGGCAGCAGCACCTGGTCGGGCCGGGCAGGGTGCTGCGCGTCATGGCCGAACAGGACCAGCTGGCCTCCATCATCCTCTGGGGGCCGCCGGGAACGGGGAAAACCACCCTCGCGCGCATCCTGGCCCGGCAGACCCGCTCCCCCTTCGTCTCCTACAGCGCCGTGCTGTCGGGCATCAAGGAGATCAAGAGCGTCATGGCCGAGGCGGAAGTCACCTTCCGCGCCAACCGGGGCCGGACCGTGGTCTTCGTCGACGAGATCCACCGTTTCAACAAGGCGCAGCAGGACGCCTTCCTCCCCTACGTGGAATCGGGCGTCATCGTCCTGATCGGGGCCACCACCGAAAACCCCTCCTTCGAGGTGATCAGCCCCCTGCTGAGCCGCTGCAAGGTCTACGTGCTGCACCCGCTCGAGCCGGCGGAGATCCAGACCCTGCTCGAGCGCGCGCTGGGCGACACCGAACGGGGGCTCGGGGCGCTCGGCGCCACGGTGCCCGACGAGGTCCTCGGGCGGCTGGCCGTATACGCGAACGGCGACGCGCGCATCGCCCTGAACACCCTGGAGCTGGCGGTTTCCCTCTCCGCGCGCGGCGCCGGGGGGCCGTTCACCCTCACCCTGGCCGACCTCGAATCGGCGCTGCAGCGGAAGATGCTGCAGTACGACAAGGCGGGCGAGGAGCACTACAACCTGATCTCGGCCCTGCACAAATCGCTGCGCAACAGCGACCCCGACGCCTCGCTCTACTGGATGGGGCGGATGCTCGAGGCGGGGGAGGACCCGGTCTACATCGCCCGGCGCATGGTGCGCTTCGCCTCCGAGGACGTGGGGCTCGCCGACGTCCGGGCGCTGTCGGTGGCGCTCGACGCCACGGAGGCGGTGCGGCTGGTGGGGCTGCCCGAATGCAAGCTGGCGCTGGCGCAGGCGGCGGTGTACCTGGCGCTCGCGCCGAAATCGAACGCCCTCTACACCGCCTACGGCCGGGTGGCCGCCGACATCCAGGCGGGCACCAACGAGCCTCCCCCCCTGCACATCCGCAACGCGCCCACCCGCCTGATGAAGGACCTCGGCTACGGCAAGGGGTACCAGTACGCCCACGACCTCGAGGACAAGGTGGCCGACATGGAGTGCCTCCCCGATTCCCTCCAGGGGCGCCGCTACTACCTCCCGACCGACCAGGGGATGGAACGGCGCATCGGGGAAATCCTCGCGGAGCTGCAGAAGAGACGCGCGGAGCTGCAGAAGAGACGAAAGCAGGACTGATCGCCGCGGGGCGGGGTCAGCCCTTCAGGTACAAGGCCAGGACGACGGCGGCCAGGACGAGGCGGTAGATCACGAAGGGAGTGAAACTGTTGCGCTCGAGATAGCGCAGGAAGAACTTGATGCACAGAAACCCGGTCACCGCCGCGGCGGCCACCCCCGCCAGCAGCACCGGCCACCCGAGGACGGCTCCGCCATCGCCGGCAGCCAGGAGCCGGTACGCCTGGAGCAGCCCCGCCCCCACGATCACCGGGGTCGACAGGAGGAACGAAAACCGGGCGGCGGAGACCCGGTCGCTGTCCCGCAGGAGCGCCGTCGTCATGGTGATGCCGCTGCGCGAGACCCCCGGAACCAGGGCGACCGCCTGACCGATCCCGATCCAGACGGCATCGCCCCAGGAGTAACGCTCCATCGGGCGGCTCTGCCTTCCCCTCCTTCCGGCGTACCAGAGGAGCAGGGCCAGTCCCGCCAGGGTGAAGACCGTGATGAGGGGGGAGCGCAGGCGCGACTCCACCACCTCTTCCAGGCAGAGGCCCGCGATCATGGCCGGGATCGTCCCCACCACCAGCAGCCAGGCGAGCTTCCGGTCGGCGTTTCCGAGCGGCGCCCGTTCCTTCAGGCCGAGGACCGTCTCGCGCGCCAGCCGGATCCAGTCCCGGGCGAAAAAGGCCAGGACCGCCAGCGCGGTTCCGACGTGCAGCGCGACGTCGAACACCAGCCCCTCCGGCTCCCACCCGAAGAACCAGGGGACCAGGATGAGGTGGGCGGAGCTGCTGATGGGCAGAAACTCCGTCAGCCCCTGGATGACGCCGAGAACGATCGCCGAAAATATCTCCATGCCGTCAGTCCGCCCCAGTCCGCACGTGGTTGGAGGGCGCGCGCGCGCCCCGAAAGCGCTATTACTTTACAGGGTTTTTCAGGAAATTGCAGAATTTGTGGCGGCCAACGGCGTTTTTTCCCTCAGGGTTCGGTCAGCGCCCGCTCGAGACGCTCCAGGGCCCAGTCGATGTCGTCGCGGCGGATGACCAGCGGGGGGGAAATGCGCAGGGTGTGCCCGTGCGTGTCCTTGCAGAGGATCCCCAGTTCCCGGAGCCGCTCGCTGGTGCGGCGCGCGTCCCCCGCCTCCGGCGTGAGCTCCACGCCGATCATCAGTCCCCTCCCCCTGATCTCGCGGATCCGGTCGGAACGGATCCGGCGCAGCCCGGCGAGGAAATAGTCCCCCATGGCCGCGGCGTTTTCGATCATCCCCTCCTCGACCAGGACGCGCAATGCCGCGCGCGCGACGGCGCAGGCCAGCGGGTTCCCCCCGAAGGTGCTCCCGTGCTCCCCGGGGCGCAGGACGCCGAGCACCTCGGAGTTGGACAGCACCGCCGAAACGGGGTAGAAGCCGCCGGAGAGCGCCTTCCCGATCAGGGTCAGGTCGGCCTCGATCCCCTCGTGCTCCTCGGCCAGCAGCTTCCCCGTCCGCCCCAGCCCCGTCTGGATCTCGTCCAGGATGAACACCACGCCGTGGCGCCGGCAGATCTCCCGGGCCGCGGCCAGGTAGCCCGCCGGCGGGACGATGACCCCCGCCTCCCCCTGGATCGGTTCCACCAGGAAACCCACCGTCTCCGGGGTGACCGCGGCCTCCAGCGCGTCGGCGTTCCCGAAGGGAATCACCCGGAAACCGGGGGTGAAGGGGCCGAACCCCTCCCGCGCGGCCGGGTCGGTGCTGCACCCCACGATGGTGATGGTGCGCCCGTGGAAATTGTCGGCGCAGACGATGATCTCGGCCCGGTCCGGGGGGACTCCCTTGACCTGGTACCCCCACTTGCGCACCGCCTTGATCGCCGTCTCGACCGCTTCGGCGCCGCTGTTCATGGGCAGCACCTTGTGCGACCGGGTCAGGGCGCAGATCTCCCGGTAGAAAAGCCCCAGCTGGTCGTTGCGGAAGGCGCGCGAGGTCAGCGTCAGGGACGCCGCCTGCCGGCAGAGCGCCTCCAGGATCCGCGGGTGGCAGTGTCCCTGGTTGACGGCCGAATAGGACGAGAGGCAGTCGAGGTAGCGTTTCCCCTCCACGTCCCAGACCCAGATCCCCTCCCCGCGGGTCAGGACCACGTCGAGCGGCCGGTAATTGTGGGCCCCGAACGTTTCCTCGAGCCGGATGAAATCGCCTGCGTCCATGGCGCCTCCCGATTCCCTTGTCCCTATCATACCCCGGAGTGCGGCCCGAAGAGAACCCCGGCCGTTTTTCCGTGCGATTGTAAGGGTGGAAATTGCGCGCCCGCGGTATTATCCTTTCGACTTTGCCGGGGTCACCCCAAAACCGAGGAGAGCACATGCCGAGCGCCAAGAAAATTCTCAAACTGGGCCTGCCCAAGGGGAGCCTGCAGGAATCGACCGTGGAGCTGTTTCGCCGGGCGGGGATCCGCATCCACTCGAGCGACCGTTCCTATTTCCCCTTCTGCGACGACGACGAGATCGAGATCATGCTCATCCGCTCCCAGGAGATGGGCAAGTACGTCGAGGACGGGCTGTTCGACGCCGGAATCACGGGAAGGGACTGGGTGCTCGAAACCCGCGCGCGGGTGACCGAGATCTGCGAACTGGTTTACGGCAAGTCGGGGTTCAAACCGGTGCGCTGGGTGCTGGCCGTTCCCGACAGCTCGAAGATCCGCTCGGTCAAGGACCTCCAGGGGAAGACCGTGGCCACCGAACTGGTGAGCTACGTCCGGCGCTACCTGGCCCGGGCGGGGGTCAAGGCCAGGGTCGAGTACTCCTGGGGGGCCACCGAGGCTAAGGCCGGCATCCTGGTCGACGCCATCGTGGAACTGACCGAGACCGGCCGCTCGCTCAGGGCCAACCGGCTGCGCATCGTGGAGGACGTGCTCGCCTCCACCACCCGTTTCATCGCCAACCGCGATGCCTGGAAGGATCCCTGGAAGCGCGAAAAGATGGAAAACATCGCCATCCTGCTCCAGGGGGCGCTGGCCGCGGAAGGGATGGTGGGGCTGAAGATGAACCTCAAGGAGAGCGACCTGCCCCGGATCATGTCCATCCTCCCCTCCCTGAAGCGACCGACGGTCAGTCCGCTCACCCTCCCCGGCTGGATGGCGCTCGAGGTGGTCGTCGAGGAATCGGTGGTCAAACGCATGATTCCCGACCTGAAACGAGCGGGGGCCGAAGGCATCATCGAATACCCCCTGAACATGTTGATTAACTGAATTGTGCTTTATTTATAATGCCTTGGGTGTATATAATTGATGCCTTACACTAACCGCCAGACCGTTCTCATCCTCGACTTCGGCTCCCAGTACACCCAGCTCATCGCCCGCCGGGTGCGCGAACTGTCGGTCTACTGCGAAATTGTCCCCTACATGTCAGCGTGGGACCGGATCCGAACGGAACGCCCTGAGGGTCTCATCCTCTCGGGGGGACCCGATTCGGTCGGCCGCCCCGGGAGCCCCTCCCTCCCCCGCGAGCTTTTCGAGGCCGGGATCCCCACCCTCGGCATCTGCTACGGCCTGCAGTTGATCGCCCACACCCTGGGGGGACGGGTGGTTTCCGGGGGGCAGCGGCGCGAGTACGGCCCGGCGCAGGTGGAGGTGCGCGAGGCGGACGCCCTGATGTCCGGCCTCCCCGCGTCCTTCCAGGCGTGGATGAGCCACGGCGACCGCGTCGAGGAGCTCCCCCCCGGATTCCGGCTGACGGCCGAATCGGGCGGGCTCGTGGCGGCCGCCGGCGATGACAACCGGAAGATCTGGGGGCTGCAGTTCCACCCGGAGGTGGCGCACACGCCCCGCGGCGTCGACATCCTGGAACATTTCCTGACGCGCGCCTGCGGCTGCCGCCGCGACTGGACCATGTCGACCTTCATCGAATCGGCCGTGGCCTCGATCGCCGCGCGCATCGGCCCGGAAGGGAGCGCCATCTGCGGCCTGAGCGGGGGGGTCGACTCCACCGTGGCCGCCACCCTGGTCCACCGCGCCATCGGCGACCGCCTGACCTGCGTCTTCGTCGACAACGGGCTCCTGCGCAAGGACGAGTTCGCCTCCGTGCTCGAGATGTACCGGGAGGCGCTCCACCTGAAGGTCGTGGGGGTGGACGCTTCCGAGCGTTTCCTGACCCGCCTGGAGGGGGTGGAGGACCCGGAAACGAAGCGCAAGATCATCGGCGAGGAATTCATCCGCGTGTTCGAAGCCCAGGCGCGCGGGCTCGGCAACCCGCCGTTCCTGGTCCAGGGGACGCTCTACCCCGACGTGATCGAATCGACCTCGGTGCGGGGCCCCTCGGCCGTGATCAAGTCCCACCACAACGTGGGCGGCCTCCCCGAGGACGTGAATTTCGAACTCGTCGAGCCGCTGCGGGAGCTGTTCAAGGACGAGGTGCGCCGGGTGGGGAAGGAACTGGGGATGGCCCCCCGCTTCGTGGAGCGCCACCCCTTCCCCGGCCCCGGGCTGGCGGTCCGGATCCTCGGGGCGGTCTCCGCGGAGCGCCTGGCCGTCCTCCGGGAGGCCGACGCCATCGCTCTCGAGGAGATCGAGCGGGAGGGTCTCGTCAGCGAACTGTGGCAGGCGTTCGTGGTGCTCCTTCCCATCCGCACGGTGGGGGTCATGGGGGACGACCGGACGTATGAAAACGTGGCGGCCCTGCGCTTCGTCACCTCGACGGACGGGATGACGGCCGACTGGGCCCGCGTCCCCTACGCGCTGCTCGAGCGCATCTCGGCCCGGATCGTCAACGAGGTCCGGGGAGTCAACCGGGTGGTCTACGACATCACGAGCAAGCCCCCCGGCACCATCGAGTGGGAGTAGCCGATGCCGGAACCCCTCCCCTTCGTCCACCTGCACAACCACTCCGACTACAGCCTGCTCGACGGGGCGTCGAAGATCGAGCTCATGGTGGAGACCGCCCTGTCGATGGGGATGAAGGCGGTGGCGCTCACCGACCACGGGAACCTCTTCGGCGCGCTGCAGTTCTACAACACCGCGCGCAAGAAGGGGATCAAGCCCATCATCGGCTGCGAGGTCTACGTGGCCAAGGAGAGCCGCCACAAGAAGACCGGGGGCGGTGACCAGAGCAACCACCTGGTGCTGCTGGCGGAGAACCTCGAAGGGTACCGCAACCTGACCCGGCTGGTCTCCTACGGGTTCCTGGAGGGGTTCTACTACAAGCCCCGCGTCGACAAGGAGCTGCTGCGCCTCTACCACGGCGGGCTCATCGCCGCGAGCGCCTGCCTCAAGGGCGCGGTCGCCCAGAAGCTGGTCATGGAGCAGGTCGAGGCCGCCGAGGCCGAGGCGCTGGAACTGCGCGACATCTTCGGCGCCGGCAATTTCTACCTCGAGCTGCAGGACCACGGCCTGCCGGCGCAGCGGCAGATCAATCCCGCCATCATCGACCTGGCCGGGAAGACCGGGATCCCCCTGATCTGCACCAACGACACCCACTATATCCAGAAGGAGGACAGCGTCGCCCACGACGTGCTCCTCTGCATCGGCACCGGCAAGGTCGTGAGCCAGCCCGACCGCATGCGCTACGAGACCGACCAGTTCTACTTCAAATCCCCGGAGGAGATGCACTCCCTGTTCGCCCACGTCCCGGAGGCGATGGCCAACACCGTCCGGATCGCGGAGCGGTGCGACCTGACGATCGAGACCGACCAGCCGATCCCCCCCTTCGACGTCCCCCCGGGCCACGACGCCGACAGCTATTTCGAAAAGATGGTGCGGGAGGGCTTCGCCGAGCGGCGGCGCCACCTGGAGGCGCTCGCGGCCGAGGGGCAGCTCAAGCACCCGCTGCCCGACTACGAGCAGCGGCTGACGTTCGAGATCGCCATGATCAAGAAGATGCAGTTCTCCAGCTACTTCCTGATCGTCTGGGACCTGATCCGGCACGCGCGCGAGATGGACATCCCGGTCGGCCCCGGGCGCGGGTCGGTCGTGGGGAGCCTGGTCGCCTACAGCATGCGCATCACCGACATCGACCCCCTGCAGTACGCCCTCTTCTTCGAGCGCTTCCTGAACCCCGAACGGATCGCCCCGCCCGACATCGACATGGACTTCTGCATGAACCGCCGGGCGGAGATGATCGAGTACACGGCCGAGAAATACGGCCGCGACTGCGTCTGCCAGATCATCACCTTCGGGACCATGGCCGCCCGCGGGGTGATCCGCGACGTCGGGCGCAGCCTGGACATCCCCTACGGCGACGTGGACCGCATCGCCAAGCTGATCCCCGCCGAGCTCAACGCCACGATCGAGAAGGCGCTGGACCAGGAGCCGCGCCTCCGGGAGGAGATGGAGAACGCCGAGATCGCGAACCTGATCCGGATCGCGCGCCGGCTCGAGGGGCTCTCGCGCCACTCCTCGACCCACGCGGCCGGCGTGGTGATCGCCCCCAGGCCGCTGGTGGAACTGGTCCCGCTGCAGAAGACGAACAAGGACGAAATCACCACCCAGTACAGCATGAAGGACCTGGAATCGATCGGCCTGCTCAAGATGGATTTCCTCGCCCTGACCACGCTGACGGTGATCGACAACGCCGTCCGGCGCGTCCGGGAGGAGACGGGGGTCGCGCTCGACCTCTCCTCCATCCCCCTGACCGACCCGGAGGTCTACGGGCTCTTCTCGGAGGGGCGCACCAACGGGGTGTTCCAGTTCGAGAGCGGCGGGATGAAGACCGAGCTGCGCCGCTTGCGCCCCGAGCGCTTCGAGGACCTGATCGCGCTCAACGCCCTGTACCGCCCCGGGCCGATGGACATGATCCCGGACTTCATCAAGCGCAAACAGGGGCTCATCGCGGTCGAGTACCCCCACCCCCTGCTCGAGGAGATCCTCCGGGAGACGTACGGCGTCATCGTCTACCAGGAGCAGGTGATGCAGATCGCCAGCAAGATGGCCGGCTTTTCCCTCGGGGAAGCCGACATCCTGCGCAAGGCGATGGGGAAGAAACTGGCGTCGGTCATGGTCTCGATGCGCGACAAGTTCCTCGCCGGCGCCGCCGGAAACGGCATCGGCCAGAAGGACGCGGTCGCGGTCTTCGAACTCATGGAGCAGTTCGCCCAGTACGGCTTCAACAAATCCCACGCCACCGCCTACGCCCTGCTGGCCTACCAGACCGCCTACCTGAAGGTCCACCACCCGGTGCAGTTCATGGCCGCCCTGCTGACGAGCGAAATCGGCAACACCGACAAGATCGTCATGTACATCGCCGAGTGCCGGGAGATGGGCATCCCGGTCCTCCCCCCCGACATCAACGAGAGCATGCTCCACTTCCACTCGAGCGGCGGGAAGATCCGCTTCGGCATGCTGGCGATCCGGAACGTGGGGGAGGGGGCCATCCGCTCGGTGCTCGAATACCGCGAGCGGCAGGGGCGCTTCCGCGGCCTCTTCCATTTCTGCGAGGAGGTCGATTCCCGGTCGCTGAACAAGCGGGTCATGGAGAGCCTGGTCAAGAGCGGGGCGATGGACTCCCTCGGCTGGCGGCGCTCGCAGTGCATGGCCATGATCGACGCGGCGATCGAGTACGGGCAGAAGGTGCGGCGCGACCGCGAAACGGGGCAGAAGGGGCTCTTCGCCGCCCTGGGGGGCGGCGCCGCCGCCCCGGAACCGGCCCCGCCCGACATCCCCGAGTGGCCGGCCGAAGAGCGGCTGGCGGCGGAGAAGGAGACGCTGGGCTTCTACGTGTCCGGCCACCCGCTCGACCGCTTCGCCGAGGAACTGGCGCAGTTCAGCAAAAAGCCGCTGGCGGAGTTCATCGCCGAGGGGAAGCCGGTCGAATGCCAGGTGGCCGGCATCGTCACCGAGCTGCGCGAGCGCCGTACGCGCAAGGGGGACCTGATGGCCGCCTTCACGCTGGAGGACCTCAGCGGGTCGGTGGAGGCGATCGTGTTTCCGAACGCCTACCAGAAATACGCCCCCTACCTCCGCTCCGACCGCCCGATCCTCGTCACGGGGCGCTTCGAGTTCGAGGACGAACGGGGGTGCAAGATCGTCGCCGCGGAGCTCCAGCCGCTCACGGGGATCCTCGAGCGGCAGGCCCGGACCCTGCGCATCCGCGCCGCCGTCGCGGGCCTGTCCGCGGGGACGGCCGATTCCCTCTACCGCCTGCTCGACGGCAACCGCGGCGACACCGGCATCGAGATCGAGCTCTACCGCCCGGCCGCCTACCGCGTGCTCATCCAGTCGTCCGACTTCATCCGGGTCAAGTCGAGCCCGGAACTGATCCGGCAGATCGAGGAGCTGTGCGGCACCGGAACGGTCCAGGTCGTGAGTTAGGGGCGTCAGGAACGCCCGAAATTGCGTTCGATTTCGCGCATGCCGAAGCGCAGCAGGATGGGGCGGCCGTGGGGGCAGTGGGTCGGGATGCGCGTCCGCTCGAGCTCGTCCAGGAGCCACCGCATCTTTTCCGGGGCGAGCGCCATGTGGACCTTGACCGCGGCCCGGCAGGCGGTGCCGACCGCGATCCGGTCCCGGATCCGCTCGAGGTCGAGCGTTCTCTCCTCCGCCTCCAGGCTCTCCATGATGTCGCTGAACAGGTCACGGGTCTCCCCTTCCGGGCAGGAGGCGGGGACCGAACGGACCAGGACGGAATCCCCCCCGAAGGGCTCGACGTCGAACCCGTTCCGCCCGAGTTCCGGCAGGACGCGCTCGAGCCGCGCCTTCTGTTCCGGGGCGAGTTCGATCGCGAGCGGCACCAGCAGCCCCTGCCGCTCGACCCTTCCCCGCTCGATCGAGCGCGCCAGCCCCTCGTAGAGGATGCGCTCGTGCGCCACGTGCTGGTCGATGATCAGGAGCCCCTCGCTGTCGCACCCCACGATGTAGCTGTTGTGGAGCTGTCCGAGGATCTTCACCCCTTCGGCCCTGAAGGGGGCCGGGAAGGTGCGCCCCGATCCGTAGAGCATCCCGGGGACCAGCTTCATCGCGAGGTGCCGCCCGAGTTCCCCCTCCCGCGCGCGCCCGGCGGGATCGAGGGCGCGGGCGAGCTCCGGCGCGCCGCTCCATCCGCTTGCGGCGCCCCCGACTCTTTCAGCGGGCGGCCCGAAAACCAGGGGCTGCGTCCCGCCCGCGGCCGGCCGCGGATCGGGTGCGGGCTGCGGCGAATCTTCGGGCGCCTCGGCCACGGCGCCTCCCGGAGCGTTCGGGAGGGGGGCCTCGTGCAGGTAGGAGGGGAGCGGCGCGCGCGCGGCGAGCGCCTCTTCGAGAGCGTCGAAGACGAGGCGGTACACGCCGTTCTGGTCGTGGAAGCGGACCTCGGTCTTGGCCGGGTGCGCGTTGACGT
>CAZWXG010000033.1:0-4672 GCA_964637825.1 uncultured Acidobacteriota bacterium | reverse complement strand
ACGCCGTTCTGGTCGTGGAAGCGGACCTCGGTCTTGGCCGGGTGCGCGTTGACGTCGACCGCGTCGTAGGGAAGCTCGAGAAAGAGGAGCACCACGGGATAGGCGTTCGGGGGGAGGCGCGTGCGGTACGCCTGGCGCACCGCGCCCAGGATCACCTTGTCGCGCACCATGCGCCGGTTCACGAAAATATACTGGGAATAGCCGTTGGTCCTCCGCTCCGAGGGGAGGGAGGCGAGGCCGTGCACCCGCATCCGCCCCGCTTCGCGCCCGAACTCCAGCAGCCGCTCCAGGAACCCCTCCCCGAAGATCTGGACCACCCGCTCCCGCACGTCGGCGGCGCCGACGGCGCGGAGCAGTTCCCTGCCGTCGCTCTGGAGCCCGAACCGGACCTCCGGGTGCGCCAGGGCGTAGTGGGTGACCAGCCGCGCGACATGCCCCAGTTCGGTTTCCTGGGAGCGGAGGAATTTCTTGCGGGCCGGGAGGTTGTAGAAGAGGCCGCCGACCTCGATCTCGGTCCCCCGGTCCCAGGCGATCGTTTTGACGTTGCGGAGCACGCCACCGTTGATCTCGATCTCGGTCCCCCCGGCGGAGGCGGCGTCGGCCGCGCGCGTGCGCAGCCGGAGGCGCGAAACCGAGGCGATCGACGGCAGCGCCTCGCCCCGGAAGCCGAGGGTGGCGATCGAGGAGAGGTCCTCCGCCCGCCGCAGCTTGCTGGTGGCGTGGTGCTCGAAGGCCAGCAGGGCGTCGTCCCCCGTCATCCCTTCCCCGTCGTCGGAGACCACGATCGAGCGGCGCCCCCCGCCCGAGACGGTGACCTGGACCTGGCGGCTGCCGGCGTCCAGGGCGTTTTCGACCAGTTCCTTGACGACCGAGGCGGGGCGCTCGACGATCTCCCCCGCCGCGATCTTGTTCGCCAGGATCTCCGGAAGCACCTGTATCCTGCCCATCCGCCTCCTCTCCCCCGTTCCCCCCGGGGGCTTACGCCTCTGCCGCCCGGTGCAGCCCCTGCTCGAGCTCCTCGAGCGAGGCCTCCCACTGCTGCCCGTCCGCCAGCCGCTTGACCCGGTAACGCGCGCGCGCGAGTTCCTCCTCCCCGACGATGAGCACGTGCCGGGCGCCCATCCGGTTGGCCAAACGCATCCGGCTCTTGAGGCTGCCGCCCTCGAAATCGACGATGCACGACATCCCCCGCGCCCTCAGCCGGCGCGCGATCTCCCCCGCCCTGTCGAGCGCCGCGTCCCCCATGTGCGCCAGGAACAGGTCGGGGGCCCACCGCGCCTCCGCCGCCGCCTTCTCCGGCAGCGTCATGACCAGCCGGTCCAGTCCCATGGCGAACCCGATCGCGGGCGCCGGCGGTCCGCCGAGCACTTCCGACAGGCCGTCGTAGCGCCCCCCGCCCATGAGCGCGTTCTGCGCCCCCAGCTCCCCGCTCACGATCTCGAACGCGGTGCGCACGTAGTAGTCGAGCCCCCGCACCAGCCGGGGGACGACGGTGTAGGGGATCCCCGCGCCCTCCAGGCGGCGCCGGACCTCGCCGAAATGCGCGGCGCAGTCCGGGCAGACATGGTCGATGATCACGGGAAGGAGCGCGATCCCGTCCTGGCACCCTTCCACCTTGCAGTCGAACACCCGCAGCGGGTTGGTTTCGGCCCGCCGGCGGCAGTCGTCGCAGAACCCGTCCATGCCACGCCCCAGCTCCGCCCGCAGCAGCTCCATGTAGGCGGGGCGGCACTCGCGGCACCCGATCGAATTGACGAGGAGTTTCGCCCCGATCCCGAGCTCGTCGAGGATCCCGAGGGCCATTTCCATGATCTCGGCGTCGACCGCCGGATGCTGCGACCCGATCGCCTCCGCCCCGATCTGGTAGAACTGGCGCCAGCGCCCCTTCTGCTTCTTTTCATGCCGGAACATCGGCCCGAGGTAGTAGAGCCGGTCGAGTCCCCCCCCCCGGTACAGGGCGCCCTGGATGTAGGCGCGGACGACCGAAGCGGTCGCCTCCGGGCGCAGGGTCACCGAACGGCCGCTCTGGTCGCGGAAGGTGTACATCTCCTTGCCGACGATGTCGGTGTCCCCGCCGATCCCGCGCGCGAACAGTTCGGTGGGCTCGATGACGGGGGTCCGGATCTCCCGGTACCCGTGGCGCTCGAAGATGCGGCGCGCGCACTCCTCCACGAGGCGCCAGCGCTCGGTCTCCCCGGGGAGGAGGTCCCGCGTCCCCGGCAGGTTGTTGGACAGGGGTTCTTGCATCGGTGCGTCCTTGTCGAAAAATTAGAATCGTAGCAAATTCCGGGGGGCGCGGCCCCCCTTAATCCCCGCAAATTTCATCCCGCGTCCCGGAGCCGCCGGAACTCGTCCGTCCGCCGGCGCAGCTCGAGCCAGGTCGCGAAAAGCGCGGGGGTTTCGAGCCAGATCCGGAACCAGAGGGCGATTTCCCCCTTCTCGAGCCGTCGCGCCGCTGCGACGCGCGGGTTGCGCGCGATCTGCTCCGCCCGCCGCCTCCCCAAAAGCGCCAACTCCCGGCAATACCCCTCCCCCTTCCGGTCCCCGAGCTGGAGGTAGCGGAGGCGCAATTCCTCCAACCCCCGCAGGGTCTCCTCCGCCTCGGCGAAGGTCGCGAATTTCAGCAGCCCCGCGAACACCCCGTCGTAGGGGGGGGCGAAAGACTCCCGCGGCTTCATCTCTCCCCGCCCGCGCCCGGCCAGGAACGATCTATGCAAAGAGGCCGGAGTCTGTTATGTATGAATGCCGCCATCAGGGCGAGAGTATATCATCCCGGAGGGGCGAGAGCTTGAATTCCCTTGCCGTCTACATCCTGGCCCGGACAGGAATAGCGCTTTTCCGGTTGCTCCCCCGCGCGGCGGGGGGCGCGCTGATCCGCGCCCTCGCCTCCCTCTTCTACCGCTTCGACCGGCGGCACCGCCGGATCGCCGACGTCAACCTCCGCATCGCCTTTCCCTCCCTGCCGGAGCGCGAGAGGGGGCGGATCGCCCGCCGCAGCTTCCAGAACGCGGCGCTCAACCTGCTCGAAATCAGCCGCCTCCCCGCCCTCTCCCCCGCGAACGTCTCCCGCCTGGCGGTCTACGACGAGGTGGAGGGGCTGGAAAACTACCGGGAGGCGCGCCGGCGCGGGAAGGGGATCCTCTACCTCACCGGCCACTTCAGCTCCTGGGAACTCCTCCCCACGGCCCACGCGCTCTACGGCCACCCGCTCGCGTTCACGACCCGGCCGCTGGACAACCCGCGCCTCGAACGCTACCTCTCCTCGGTCCGCGCCCTGCACGGCAACCGCGTCGTCCCCAAGCGCGACTCGGCCCGCGCCATCCTCAGGGAGCTCCATGCGGGGCGCGATTTCGGCATCCTGATGGACCAGAACACCAGCCCGGACGAGGGGGTCTTCGCCCGCTTCTTCGGGGTCCCCGCCGCCACCTCCTCGAGCGTGGCGGTGTTCGCGCTGCGCACCGGGGCCCCCGTCCTCCCCGGGTACCTCACCCCCCTGGAGCGGGGGCGCTACCGCATCCGCTTCCTCCCCCCGATGGAGGCGGTGCGTACCGGGGACCGGGAGCGCGATATCGAAGTCAACACCCAGCGGTTCAACGACGTGCTGGAGCGGATCGTGCGCGAGCAGCCCGAGAGCTGGCTCTGGGGCCACCGGCGCTGGAAGAACCAGCCGCCCGAAAACCCGCAGGACCTCTACGCCCTCTCCCCGGAAGAACTCGCCGCCTTCCTCCGCCGCGCCCGGGCCTAAGGCAGTTCGAGCAACCGGGTGAATTCGGGCTTGTAGCGCACGCTGTTGAGCACCGATTGGACGTTCCTCAGCTCTTCCCGCAAGAGCGCCCGGTACCGTTCCGGCTCCAGTTCGACGGCGCGCGTGAACGCGGCGATGGCGGGCGCGGCAAGATCGTTTTTCGCGTACAGGACCCCGAGGTGAAAGTAGTTCCGGGCCGTTCCCTCCCCCAGATCGATCACCGCCTCGTTGGCCTCGATCCCCTCCCGGTCGAGCCCCAGCCGCTCCGCCACCCGCGCGAGGTTGGACCAGGCCGGCGCGTAGCGCGGGTCGAGTTCGACCGCGCGCCGCAGCGAGGCGCGGGCCTCCTCGAACCGCTCCCGCTCCGCCAGCAGCGTCCCCATGTTGTAATAAACCTCCTTCTGGCCCGGGTCCGCCTCGAGCGAGCGGGCGTAGGAGCGGAGCGCCTCCTCGTAGCGCCCCGCGTCCCCGTAGAGGTCCCCCAGGAGGAAATGGACGTCGGCGCTCTCCCCCCCCGGCCCGGCGGCCCCCTCGAGCACCTCGATGGCCTCCGTGGTCCGGCCGAGCTTGGCCAGGGCGAAACCGAGGCGGGAGAGGACGCGCGGACGCGCCTGGCCCCCCGCCAGGGCCGCACGGTAGCCCGCGGCCGCCTTCTCGTACTGCTGCATCAGGCTGTAGGCGTCCCCCAGCCGCTCCCGCACCTGGGCGTCCTCCGGCCTCCGCCGCGCCGCCTCCTCCAGCTCGGCCGTCCCTTCGGCCAGCTTCCGGCTCCCCAGGAGCATCATCCCCAGGTTGAAGCGCGCGGCGAAGTGGTCGGGGTCCCGCGCGAGCAGCTTCCGGTAGTGGGCGGCCGCCCTCTCCCCGTCCCCCCGCTTCTGGTAGAGGAGGGCGAGGTCGAAGCGCAGGGGGGCGTCCCCCGGCTGGCGC
>CAZWXG010000032.1:14206-23965 GCA_964637825.1 uncultured Acidobacteriota bacterium | reverse complement strand
TGGTGGTCGCGGCGCACGATCCTGCGGGCACCGCCGTACCAGGCGGTGCTCCAGTCCTTGGGGGGGACGATCTCCGCGAGGCGGTCGAGCTGCCCGATGGCCTGGAGCCTTTTGTAGATCAGCTGCCAGGCACAGGGCTTTTCCGGGTCGACCTCGCAGCGGTCCTCGAGCGAACCGCCGCAGGGGCCGTTGAGCAGCCGCTTGGCGCAACGGGTGACGGGGCAGATGCCGCCGAAATGCGCCAGCATGCAGCTGCCGCACCCCAGGCACTTCTCGGTCCAGACCGCCTGTCCCTCGAGGATCCCGAGGAACTGGGTGTCGAGCGCGGCATAGACCGGCATTTCGGGGAAGCGTTCCGCGATGGCCTGGACCCCGGCGCCGCACCCGAAGGAGACGATGGCTTCGACCCCGGAGGCCGGTTCGGCCAGCTCCTTCAGGAACTCGTTGTCGCACTGGCGCTCGATGGTGACCTGGGAGATCTCGACCGGGTTCTTGTCGAGGCGGCGCGCCATGCGCACGGCGTAGGCGCTGATGCCCACCTCCCGCTCCCCCCCGGCGAGGCACACCGTCACGCAGGTGCCGCATCCCACGAAGAGGACCTTCCGGTGGCCGGCGATGATGGACTTGAGTTCGGTGATCGATTTGGGCGAAGCGACGATCATGATTCCCCTGCGCTTTCTTTCCTTGCGGGCTTCAGGGGGTTCGGCCCCAGCGCCCGGGTTGTTTCGGTGAACTCCCGCATATGCCCCGCGAACGCCGCGGCCATGGAATCGGAGAGATTGACCATCCGGAGCCGATCGCCCCCCAGGCCGATTTCGTCCAGGATCGACCGGACCCGGTCCAGCCGGCGGCGGGCCCGCTGGTTCCCATCCACGAAATGGCACCCCCCGTCGAGGCACCCGACGACCAGGACCCCGTCGGCCCCCTTCTCGAAAGCCTCCAGGACATGCTCCATTTCGATCCTGCCGGTGCAGGAGGCGGACAGGATGCGCGTGCCCGCGGGGTACCGCAACCGGCCGGCTCCCGCGGCCGCGGCCGCGGCCGCGGCGCAGTAACTGCAGCAGAAGACGAGGATCTCCGGCTCCCGGGTGGACATCAATTCCCCCCTCCCGCAGCCGCCAGCTGGTCGAGCATCGCCGTCACCCATTCCCTCTCCTCGCGCCCGAGCGTGATGGCGCGGCGGGGGCACGAGGCCGCGCAGCTGCCGCATCCGGCGCATTTGGCCCCCTGGATCCGGGCCTTGCGCGTGATCCCGATGACCGGGGCGCCGTAGGGGCAGAGCCGGACGCAGGTGCCGCAGGCGACGCAGAACGCGGGATCCACCGAGGCCACGT
This sequence comes from uncultured Acidobacteriota bacterium, assembly GCA_964637825.1. GTDB lineage: Bacteria > Acidobacteriota > UBA6911 > UBA6911 > UBA6911 > UBA6911. The sequence continues at coordinate 22,631 of CAZWXG010000032.1, read as the reverse complement.
GCCCGGCGACTTCCAGGTGCGGTTTGGACAGGATCGTGGCCGCCCGCGCCGCCGCCGCGCGCGCCCGGAGCACCCTCTCCTGGATGGAGGAGGGAGGAGCCGCGGTGCAGAAAAACTGCCCCTCGTTGACCAGGTCGACCGGGCGCAACACCGGGTGCGCCGGCAGGAAGAGACCGTCGGCGCCGAGCCCGACGCGGAGCCTCCCGGCGAGGGCCTCGTTCTCCGGCCCCGGGGGGGTGGCCACGATGACGGCCCCCGCCTCGAATGTCACCCTCCCCCATCCCCCCACATCCAGGTGACAGGCAAAACTCCCCGCCTGCCCCGTGATCGCCGCCAGTTCGGAGTGGAGGTAAACCCGGATCCCGGGGTGTGCCGTCACCAGGCCGACGAGCGGGCCGATCCGGTCGCCGGCCTCCTCCGGCGCGCGGCCGGAACTTCCCCCCCGTTCCCCCAGCGCGCCCGTCCGCTCCACGAGGCGGACGTCGTATCCTTGGGCGGCAAGGCTTTCGGCCGCCGTCATCCCGGCCAGCCCCCCCCCGAGCACCAGGGCGGAGGGGGTGACCGGAAGCTCCACCGGCGGCAGGGGGCGCAGGAGCCGCGCCCGGGCCACCGCCATCGCCACCAGGTCGACCGCCTTCCGGGTCGCCGCCCCGTCCCCCTGGTGCACCCAGGCGCATTCGTCCCGGATGTTCGTCATCGCCAGGAGGTACCGGTTCAGCCCGCTCGCGCGCAGGACTTCCTGGAAGAGGGCTTCGTGGGTCCGGGAGGAGCAGGAGGCCACCACCACCCGGTTCAGCCGGAGTTCGCCCATCATGCGCTTCATCCGGCTGAGGCCGGCGTCGGAGCAGGTATATTCGGGCGCCTCGACGTGAAGCACTCCCCGGAGGGCGGAAACCGAGCGGCACACCGCGGCCACGTCGACCGCCGGGGCGATGTTGTGCCCGCAGCGGCAGACGAAGACCCCGATGCGCGCCTCTTCGTCCGAAACATCACGCTCCCAGGGATAGGCGCGCGGCCGGGCCAGGGTGCCGCGCACGGGGGCCAGCTGTTCCATGGCACAGGCGGCGGCCGCGGAACCCCGGGTGACGGCGTCGGCGATCTCCGGGGCTTCGCCGCAGGCGGCGTAGACCCCCGGCACGGGGGTCAGCATCGGCGCGAGCGGGAGCCCGGGAGCGTCGGGGTCCAGGCCGGTCCGCGCGGCCAGTTCCCTCCAGCCGGGCGAGCCCGGTCCTTCCGGGGCGAAAATCACGCTCCCCACCTCGATCTCCTCTTCCGACGCTGCCCGCTCGAAATCGATCGCCCCCGCCGAACAGGTCGCGATACAGAGCCCGCATGCGCTGCAGAGCCCGCAGTTCAGGCAGCGGCGCGCCTCGGCGACCGCCCGGTCTGCCGCCGGGGCGGGGGGCGGCGCGGGCTCGGGCGCCACCCTCACGGGGCGCCCGGGCCCGTCTCCGGGGGCTCCCGGGGCGGCCGCCTCCCGGATCGGGGCGCTCCGGCGCAGAAAGGCGTCCACGCTCGCGGCCCCCCGGCGCCCCTGCGCCACCGCTTCCGCCAGGGAGGCGGGGCCCAGGACGGCGTCCCCACCGGCGAAGATCCCCCGGAACCGGGTGGACAACGTCGCCGGATCCACCATCAGGCGTCCCCCCGGACGCCGTTCCAGGCCGTAGCCCGCAGCCTCCACCGTGCGCCCCGCGGCCAGGATGACGGTATCGGCGGCCACGGTGCGCGTCGCGCCGTCGTCGTAGAGCGGATCGTAGCGCCCATGCTCGTCGTAAACGCTGGTGCAGGCCCGGAAGGAGACCGAAGCCACCCTCCCCGCGACCGCCTCGATCCTCGTGGGCCCGAGCCCGTATTCGATCTCCACCCCTTCCCGGATCGCCTCGGCCCATTCCTCCCGATCGGTCCGGATCTCCCCGTGCCCCTCCAGGCATGCCAGGGTGACCCGCTCCACCCCCGGCACCCGCCGGGCGCTGCGGGCCGCATCCAGGGCCAGGCCGGAACCGCCGACCACCAGCACCCGGGGGCCGATCCCGGCCGGGGATCCCGAGTTCGAGGCGCGCAGGAAATCCACCCCCTGCCACACCCCTTCAGCCCTCTCTCCGGGGATGGCCAGGGTGCGTCCGCCCCAGGCGCCGACGGCCAGGAAGACGGCGCCGAACTCTCCGCCGTGCGCGGCCAGCAGCCCGGCGGGCTTGTCGATCCGCGTTCCGGTGCGCACCTCCAGCCCCGGGGGGAGGAAAGACCCTATGTCCCGGTCCAGGACCGCGCGCGGCAACCGGAACGGGGGGACCCCGTAACGCAGCATCCCTCCCAGGAGCGGCTGCGCCTCGAACAGGGTCACCCGGCAGCCCGCGAGCGTAAGGTCCCGGGCGGCGACGAGGCCCGCCGGCCCCCCCCCGATGACGGCCACCCGCTCCCGGGTCCCCCCCGCCACCGGCCGCACTCCCTCCTCCGCGGAGGAGACGACGTCGGCCACCCACCGCTCCAGGTCGCGGACGGCCACCGCGCCGTCCAGCGCTCCGCGCCGGCACGCGCTTTGACAGGGGTGGGGGCAGATGCGGCCGCTGACGGCAGGGAAAGGGGATCGCTCGCGGAGCAGGGCGTGCGCCTCCCCGAGCCGGCCGGCGCCGAGGAGGGAGAGAAATCCCTGGACATTCACCCCCGCCGGGCAGGCGGTTCCGCAGGGGGACGGGTCCGCGGCCCGGGAGATATGAAAGATGCCGGGGATCGCCTGGGGCCAGGGGCGCGAGATCGCCTTGCGCCCTGCGCCCTCCTCTCCCGGCTCTTCCGGCAGGGTCACGGGGCAGACGGCGCTGCAGTCGCCGCAACCGTCGCACTTTTTCGGGTCCACGTAGCGGGGTTTCCGGCGGATCCGGACCCGGAAGCGTCCCGGCGCTCCCGAAACCTCCAGGACATCGGCGAGGGTGATGATCTCGATGTTCCGGTTCCGGGCGCACTCGGCCAGCCTGGGGGAGAGGAGGCACATGGCGCAATCCCCCCCGGAGAGCGCCTCGTCGAGCCGGGCCGCCCGGCCGCCGATGGCGGCGCCTTCCTCGGCGAGAACCGCCCGGAACCCGCTTTCGGCCAGGTCGAGCGCCGCCTGGATCCCGGCGCTGCCGGCGCCGACGACCAGAACCGCACCCACGGCTCCGGAGCGGGCGCCACCTCCCCCCGACGTCGATTCCCCGCTACGCATGTCCGGCCCCTTCACTTGGCTTTCGATCCGGCCAGGACCGCAAGCCGGACGGCGCTGACCTTGCGGTAGACCTCCCGCGGCGCCAGCTCCCGGCCGTCCACCGTCAGCAGGTCCCGCACGCGAACGCCGAAAAGAGCCTCGTTTTCCTCCAGGAAGGGGAGGATCAGGCTCCAGTCCCGGTCGTCAATGGGGGCGATTTCCCCCCCGTTGAGCTGCCGCTCGACCACCTGGCAGCGGGGGTCCCGGATATAGATGGCGCCGCCGCTGGCGAGAGAGAACAGGTTGCTCCCGGGATAGGGCGTCTTCTGCGGGACGAGGCGCCCGCGGGGATCGAACTCGATGCCGTTGAGAACGACGAAGCCCCCGCCCGTGAGCGGGTCCCCGGCCATGAAGGACTCGGCGAGAAAATCGAGGCAGGTCCCGTTGATGACCACGCGCGGGGTTCCCACCGCGTTGATCAGCGGCCTCCCGGCGGCGTTGCCGAGCACGAACACCTCCCCCCCCTTGGCGCCGTACATGAAGGTCTGTCCCACGTCGCCGTGGATCACCAGCCGCCCCCCCCTGGCGATCTGCGCCACCTGGTCCTGGGCGTTGCCGTGGATCCGGACCTCCATCCCGTCCATGCCGCTCGCGGTGTAATCGCCGTCGGACCCGTAGAGGTCGATCCGCACCCCGCCCGTGTCCGGGCCGAAACCGGACCCGTGAAAACGCTGGCCGCGCAGGCGGTAGACGATGAAGCTCCTCCAGCCGGCCTGGTAGGCCGAACGGAGCAGGACGGCGTCGCAATCGTCCCCCTCGGGGGGGAACCCCTCGGCATCGACGACCAGGATCTCCTCCCCGGCCCGCGGGGGGGCCAGGCGGTCGCGCGTCGCCCAATCGATGCGGCGCCAGTAGCGGCTCGCCGGACGGCCGAAAAGGGGGGCGGAATCGAACAACGCCTCCAGCATCCGGTCCGCGACCTGGATCACGCCGGCGCGGCGCTTGTCCCCCGTATCGAAGGGCCGGTCCCGCAGCAGGGTGAGCAGCCGGACGGCGGTCGCGCGCGCCTTGGCCGTATCCGCCCCTTCGACGACGAGGCCGCAGAAGCGCTTGAGATCGCCCGGCGACCAGGTGGGGAGGTCCAGGACATGGGCCCACAGCGCGTCGACATCCCCTTTCTGCAGGTACCGCGACACCAGCTCACGCAGGGCTTCGGGTGCGGGGCGGGCCTCCTCTTCCGGGGAGAGGAGATCGCAGCGCACCCTGCCCGACCGGAGTTCGACCGCCCGGCCGAACTTGTCGGTGCAGGTGAGTTGTTTCCCCCCGTTCCCGTTCGTTTCGACCGAGAAGATGAAGGCGCCGCCGTCGGTGCTCGACCCGCCGCGCGCGTTCCAGTATTTGTCGGCCACGGGGCAGAAGCGCGCGTCTTCCCGGGCGAGGCTCCGGAGCGTGGCGTCGATCGCCTGCTTCTCGGAGCAGATCAGGCCGATCTGGACGTCGCCGTTGTCCGAAAGGGCGAACACCTGCGGCCGGAGCATCGCCGTGTCGGTGATGCCGAGCAACTGGACCCGCCCGAGGTCCGGCCGGCTGCGGGCGATGATGAAAAACCAGGGGCCGTCGGGGGACGCGTGGATGTGGGCCGCCTGGATCTGCCGGTAGATCTCCTGCTTCTCCGGCGGCAGTTCGTCGAAGTCGAGCTCGGAGGTGGGGGCCAGGGCCTCGATGATGTACTCGAGCGGGTACTTGTAGACGCGGTCGAGGAGGTCGAACAGCTGCGCCGAAACCTCGGTGTCGGTCAGAAACTGCTGGCGGATGTTGCGCTGGCGCAGGTACTCGCAGACGGAGTGGTAGTTGGCGAAATCGCCGTTGTGAACCAGCGCCTCGTTGACCCCGACGAAGGGGTGGGCGCCGCCGGGGTGCCACACCCGCCCTTTGGTGGGGTAGCGCTGGTGCGCGATCCAGGCATGGGCCTTGAAATCACGGAGCCGGTAGTATTCGACATTCTGCTCGGCGTACCCGACCAGCTTGAACACCAGCAGGTCCCGGCCGTGGGAGAGCACGAAGGCGCGCTTCTCCCCGAGCGAGGCGTAGTATTCCTCGTTGATGCGATAGGAATTGCGCCAGACGAATTCGTCCTCGAGGTCTCGCGGCGCCAGCGGCTCCAGGCCGTTCTGCCGCGCGAATTCCGCGAGCAGCAGGGGTTTCGGGCGCACGACGTAGCGGTGCACGTCCGGCGGTCGCACCTCCAGCCCCGGGACATCGCGGTAGTCGTCCAGCTGCGGCTGCCGGACGGAGAGAAGGACGTCGAAGTGCGGCAGGACGAAGCGCCGCTCGAGGTCCGCGTGGCAGCCCGGGTCGAGGAGCGCGATCTGCAGGAGGTAGGCCTCGTCGAGCACCTCGCGGGGGACCCCCATCTGTTCCGGGGTCAGGCCGACGGCGGCGATCCCCCCTCCCTTGCCGTTCCCCCGGTTTCTCATCTGGGCCGATGGCTCGTAGATGAAGCGTCCGGCCAGCGGCACGGTGCAGGCGAAACCGGTGACCCCGCACCCCCCCTCCTCCGCGGCCCGGCCCGCGCCCGGGCCGGCGGGGCCGCGGTAGATGCGCGACCGGGTGTCCAGAAGCTGCCGGACGATGTCTTTCACTGACGTTTCCTTCCCATAAACCGTTGTACCGGCGCGAGCACTTCCGCGCCGTCAATTCGGGAGCAGGCAGAGGCAATCGCTCCGCCCGCGCAGTTCGCGGATCGAAGCCATCCCCAGCCGCCCCAGGACCGCCACCATCTCCTCGCGCCACGCGTGGTGGAGGTTGACCAGGCGCTGCGTCGCCCAGTCGGGGTCGACCAGCCCGGCGAGTTCGGGGTCGGTGGAGGCGATCCCGCGCGGGCACCCGCGCCCGCTCTCGCAACAGGCGCAGCGGACGCAGCCGAGGGCCACCATCTCCGCGGTTCCGATCACCACCCCGTCCGCCCCCAGGGCGATGGCCTTCAGGCAGTCGTGGGCCGTACGGATGCCGCCGGAAGCGACCAGCGTCACCTTGTCCCGGATCCCCTCCGCGGTCAGAAATTTGTGGACCTTCGGGATCGCGTACTCGACCGGCATGGCGATATTCTTCTTGGCGATGTCGGGTGCGGCGCCGGTCCCGCCGTAGCCGCCGTCGAGATGGATGATGTGGGCCCCGGCGTACCAGCTCCCCACCGCGACCATGTCCACGTCGGTGGGGGTGGAGACCTTGACGCTGACCAGGCAGCGGGGGTTGACCTCCTTGACCCAGTCCAGGTGCTTCTTGTGGTCCTCCACGCTGTAGACGCTGTGAAACGGGAAGGGGCTGAACAGGGCGTTCCCGGGGACCGCACCGCGCATGCGGGCCACCGCCGGCGTGTTCTTGTCCCCGAGGAGGTGCCCCCCGAGCCCCGGCTTGGCCCCCTGGGCGTACTTGAACTCCACGATGCGCACCCGCTGGATGGTCTCCTCGCGCACGCCGAACAGGCCGGTCGCCACCTGGGTGATCATATGGTCGTCGTAGGGGTGGAGGCGGTCCGGGTACCCCCCTTCGCCGGTGCAGCTGAAGCTGTTCCAGGCCGCGGCCGCGCGCGCCTTGGCCAGAATCGTGTGTATGCTCACCGACCCGAAACTCATCCCCCCGCCGTACACGGGGATGTCGATATGGACCTGGGGGCGGCCGTCGCCGCGCCGGTTCAGGTCCAGGCCGAGGTCGACCGCGCCCCCCTCCGCGCGCGGGAAGCGGTGGGGTTCCGTACCGGGCGCCTCGAACCGGAAGCGGAGCCGGTCGAATCCCCCTCCCGAGGCGCCGTGGCGATATTCCAGGTGGGGCGGCGGCCTCCGCCCGGTCGCCGCCTGGTGCCAGGTCGCGAGGATCAGGTCGGCGGTCCAGCGCGGGTCGCCGAGGCACTCCACGTTCGGGTTCAGCCGGAGCGAGAGCGCCTGCCGCGGGCAGCGGCTGATGCACGAATTCCCGCTCTCCACGCAGGCGGGCCCGATGCAGCGGTGATCCTCGGGCCGTCCGACCAGGGCGTACGCCTCAGGCCTGACGTGAACCCCGTACCCGCAGGCTTCGACGCAGAGCCCGCAGCCGTCGCAGCGCGCCGACCGGGTGACGCGGTACTTGCCCATGGGGTTGCGGTACCGGTCGGGGGCGGGGCGCACCGCGCGGGCCTCCTCGTCCCGGGGCGAACCGGCGGGGAATTCCGGGGACCCGGGCCCGCCGGGGACTCTGGCATCGGCAAGGGTTGTCGTCATCGCTCCACCTGTGATAAAAAGGATTCCCGTGGGGCCCCGGCACGCCGTCTGCGCGGGATGCCGGGACCCCGATCCCTGCAGGGCCTATGGCCTGCCGCCCGCCAGCAGCGGCTCGTCGGCTCGTGCCCGGCTATTTTCCCCCGCCGGTTCAGGAAAGGAGCTGACCCTGAACCGTCCGGGAAATAGCTCGAGCCGGCGAGGCCCTGATGCCGAAACCGGCATGGCCGGCGGCCCTGCAGGGATATCCGTTGCGTCCCGGGACGCGGGGGCCCGACTGTCGCGCCCCCCCCGGTCACGCGATCTCCTGTTCCGCTCCGATCCGCTCGAGATCGCCGAAAGCCTCCCCCTCGATCTCTTCCGCGAAAATGGCGCGCCCCGTTTCCCCCCGCAGCCGGCGCACCTCGCGGATGCCCATGGCTCCCAGCACCTCGATCAGCTGGCTGTGCCACGCACCCATCAGGTTGACCATCCGCTGGGCGGCGTAGGCCGCGTCCGCGCCGTCGATCCCCGCGGGGCAACCATCGCAGCCCCCCCCCTCCCCGCGGCGGGCATCGTCCCGGCGGCAGACACGGCAGCCGAGCGCGACCGCCAGGGCCGTATCCACCCCGACGAGATCCGCACCGCACAGGATCGCCTTGGCCATATGCTCGGCCAGGGCAATCCCGCCGGACACGATCAGGGTGACTTCGTCGCGTACCCCCCCGTCGACCAGGCGTCCGTGGATGGCGCGCAGCGCGTCCCTGATATGCCTCCCGGCGGAGCCGCCCTCCCCCCGTTCGCACCCGTGGAGGTCGGCCGAGAGATGGAACACCCGGAAGCCCGCACCGATCAGGGTCATGATCCGGTCGGCCGTTTCGGGAGCCAGCCGGAGCCGGACCGAGAGCATCGCCCGGGGCCGCGCCCGGCGGACGGCTTCGGCCAGCGCCCCGAGGCCGGGCCCGTCGACGAGTTCGGCCATCCTGTCCACGGCATCGACCGCCCCGCGCTCCGGCGC
>CAZWXG010000032.1:12768-14106 GCA_964637825.1 uncultured Acidobacteriota bacterium | reverse complement strand
GAGGCGCATCGGCTTGGGGCCGATCCCGACCGTCGTCGAGATATATTCCCGGCCGTGGATGCCGTCCCGCGTCGGGCGGACGATTTCGGACATGTCGGTCCAGATGGAATCGAACCCGGGGCCGGTAAAGCGCCCGCGATACCCCGCCCCGGAAACCGGGATCTTGCCGGAATCGGCCTGGGTCCAGGTGGAGGCGAGGATTTCGGGCGTCCAGTAGTCGTCCCCCATATCCAGGAATTCCGGGTTGGCCGCAAGAGCGAGCAGCCCCTTGGTGCACCCCTGCACGCAGGAGAAACAGGCCTTGCACTCGTCGAGGGTCCCGATCGGGCCGAGGGGGTCCCGGTTGTGCGCCCCTTCGTGGGCGTACACGTCGAAGCAGCAGCGAAGCTTGACGCAGTTGGCGCAGCGGGAGCAGTCCTCGCGCCAGTCGATGCCGCCGAAGCGTCCGGTGCGACGGAACCTCCCCGGCGTCGGGAGGGTTCGGATATGGTAGCGATCGGGCATTGCGGTCCTCTTCAGTTCGCCGCGGGAGAGAGCCCCGCCTGCTGCATGACCTCGGCCGCCAGCGACCCGGCGCCTCCCGAGAGGATGTGGATCCCCCGGACCCCGGGGAGTTGCCTCAGTTTCCCGGCCGCCTCGGCCGCGATGGCGATCCCTTCCCGGGCGGGGTCCGCCGCACGGGCGAGCCTCGAGATCACCTCTTCCCCGACCGGTCCCCAGACCCCGATCCGGTCGGCCGCGCGCGCCTCGTCCACGCTCCGGAGCGGCATCACGCTCGCGATGATGGCGGTGCGCTTGTCCAGTCCGAGGGCGCGCACGGAGTCGAGCCACTCCCCGAAGCCGGCAAGGTCGAAGACGGCGCGCGTAAACAGAAAATCCGCGCCGACGGTCACCTTCTTGCGGGTCCGCAGCAGGTTCAGCTCCATGGGACGGAGCGAGGGGTTCGCCGCCGCCCCGATCTGCAACCTGATTTCGGGCCCGAGTTCCCGGCCGTTCATGTCGGACCCGTACAGGACGATTTTTTTCAAAACCTGCGTCAGCTGGATCGAGTCGAAATCGTGGGCGGCCGCGGCCTGGGGGGCGATCCCGGCCGCCTGGTGCCTCCCGCCCAGGCAGAGGATCCCCTCGACCGCCAGGGCGGCGGCGCCGAGCGCGTCGCTGAGAAGCCCGATGCGGTTCCGGTCCCGCACCGTCATCGCCATGATCACACTCCGGCCCCCTTCCCGGGCCAGGTGCGCGGCGCAGGCCAGGGCCGAAGCCCGTACCCTGTCGGGGTTGTCCGGCACCACGATCGCATCCAGATCCCGGGGGAGCGCGGCGGAGAGCGCCTCGAGCGCC
>CAZWXG010000032.1:10264-12668 GCA_964637825.1 uncultured Acidobacteriota bacterium | reverse complement strand
CGGACGGAATCGACGCGGAGGCGGCAGCGGCGGCTCCCCTCCCCGTGGTGGCAGTTGGATTCCTCGCAGGCCACCACGGCGACGACGCGGCAGCCGGCTTCGAACGCTTTCAACAGGTGCTCGGGCTGCAGTCTTCCGGCGCAGGGGAGAATGACCCGGTCGACGCGTCCCGGCAGGTTGAAACCCGGCACCACCGGCCGAGCCCGTTCAGCCGATGTGGGTTTCCTGCCGGGACGCGCGCAATTGGCACACACAAACAGGGCGGTTCGAAAGTCAGGCACCGGTGCGATCTCAATCTCCTCCCGCGGCGGTGAACACTCACCACGCCAATGTACTTGCAAAGGGCATGCCAAAACTGATGGACGCATTGATATTTTTTTAGCCCCATGCTTTCAGCAAATTATATTGTTCTTGTTAATGCAATTCATTTTCTTGAAACAACCGCGAGGGGGTATTTGGGACACAATATATTCCATAGTGGATAAACTTTTTACATGAGCGCCGGAAGGGGCTGAATACAGGAAATCGCTGCGGAAAGGAAACGACGGCGGAGAGGGAGAATCCGAGTCAGGAGATCCCGTAGTGGGCCAGTTTTTTCCGGAGCGTCACCCGGCTGAGATCCAGCATCTCGGCCAGCTCGCGCTGGCTGTAGATGCCCGGTTCCACCAGGCGCCGGAGCAGCGCCTCTTCCACGGTCTCGAGCAGGAGGGTGCGCACGCCGGCGGGATCCTCGCGCGCGGCGAGCAGGCGCACGACCGCCCGGCGCAACTCCGAGCGCGGGTCCGGGGGGGCTTCCGGTTCGGGAGCCGGGGCCGCGTTGTCCCGGATCTCCTCCGGAAGCAGGTCCAGGGATACGGTGTCGTCCGGACTCATGACGACGGCCCGCTCGATGCAGTTCTCGAGTTCGCGCACGTTCCCCGGCCAGGCATAGGCGAGCATGACGGCCAGGACGTCCCCGGGGATGTGGCCCACCTGCCGACCGGCCTCGAGGTTGTACTTTTCGAGGAAGTGGTCCGCGAGCAGCGGAATGTCCTCGCGCCGCTCGCGCAGCGGGGGGATGCGGATGGGAATCACGTTCAGGCGATAGAACAGGTCCTGCCGGAAGCGCCCCGCCCGGATCTCGGCGCGGAGATCGGTCCCGGTGGCCGCGACGATGCGGACATCGACCGCCAGGGTCCGGCTGGAGCCGACCGGTTCCAGCTGCCGCTCCTGCAGCACGCGCAGCAGCTTCACCTGCAGCCGCGGGCTCATCTCGCTCACCTCGTCGAGGAAGAGGGTGCCCCCCCCGGCCGCGCGGAAGCGCCCCTCGTAATCCCTGACCGCACCCGTGAACGCCCCCTTCACGTGCCCGAACAGCTCCGATTCTAGGAGGCTTTCGGGGAGGGCGCCGCAGTTGACCTTGACCAGCGGGCCGGCGGCGCGGTCGCTGTTGTAGTGAACAACGTTGGCGATCAGCTCCTTGCCGGTCCCGGTCTCCCCCGTGATCAGCACCGACGAGCGCGAACGCGCCGCCGTCGCCGCCAGCCCCAGCAACCGCCGGATCGCCGCGCTCCCCCCCACGATGCTGTCGACGCGGTACGTGCGCCGCAGGGTCTCCCCGCGCCGCGTCATCCGGTCGACCCCCGCCCCCGGGCGGAACTCGCTGTCCTGGATAAACCGGCTTTCGTCGAAGTCGAGCGGCTGCGGGACGCCGATCACGGCGGTGCGCCCGGCGGCCTTGCGCACCGTGAGCGCCCGCTGTCCGTTCGACAGCGATACCTCCATGACCACCTGGGTGATGTGGCGCACCTTGGCGAGAAAGGAGTCGGTGTGGGCCTCCTTTTCGATCAGCCAGCAGGCGAGCGTGTTCAGGTCGTAGAGCCGGGGGCAGAGATGGCCGAACAGGCGGACCACCCGGCTTTCGTCCCCCCACAGGTCGAGCATCCCCGTGAGGGAATCGAAAATGTAATTGGCCGATCGCCCTCCGCGGGTGCCGGCCTCGACGATGGCCCGTTCGAGCCGGGCGGGATCCGCCGGATCGGCGATGTGAACGGCGCCCTCACGCCCCGGGCCGTCGAAAAATTTCAGGAAGACCTCGTCGGAGTTCCCCTTCCCGGAGGAGAAGCAGTCGATGAGCGAAAACCGGCCGGGGGCCATCAGCTGCGCGTATTTGGACGTGATGGTCTGGGGGGAGCGGTTGAAGCTGACGTAGACGACCGGGACTTCCCCTTCCTCGCAGGCTTCGACGAAATTGGAAATGAAATGATCGCCGGCGACCCCGGAATCGATCTCCCAGACCAGGTTGTCGCCGCTCGTCACGCCTCCGATCGCCCGGTCGACCTCGGCGATCCCGGTGGTGGGCCGGTATTGTCCCGTCATGCCGTCATGTTAGCAAAATTGTGGACATCCACCAAATCGCCAAATC
>CAZWXG010000032.1:5553-10164 GCA_964637825.1 uncultured Acidobacteriota bacterium | reverse complement strand
AGGTGGATGTCCAGGATTGAGGCTACAGGTTGTAGCCTTCCTCCCCGTGCTGGCTGAGGTCCAGGCCCAGGATTTCCTCCTCGGGGGTGACGCGCAGCCCGATCACCCTGTCCACCAGCTTGAGGATCAGGTAAGTCCCGACGCCGGCGATCACCCACGCGATCAGCGCCCCCGCGCCCTGGTTGACAAACTGCCCGAAGTTCCCGTCGATCATTCCCACCGGCAGGGGGTTCCCGCCGGAGTCCTTGAACGCCGGGTTGACGGCGCTGGTGGCGAAGACCCCGGTCAGGAGGGCGCCGAGGGTGCCGCCGACGCCGTGAATGCCGAAAGCGTCGAGCGAATCGTCATACCCGAGCAGCCCCTTGACCCGGGCGACCATGAAGTAGCAGACGATGCCGGCGATCAGCCCGATGAGGAGGGCGGCCATCGGACCGACAAACCCGGCGGCGGGGGTGATGGCGACCAGGCCGGCCACCGATCCCGAGATGGTGCCCAGCGCGCTCGCCTTGCCGTTGCGGAACCATTCGGCGGCGGCCCAGGCCAGGGCGGCCGCGGCCGCGCTCAGGTGGGTGGTCACGAAGGCGCTGGTCGACAGGGCGCCGCTCGAAAGCGCGCTCCCCGCGTTGAACCCGAACCAGCCCACCCAGAGCAGGCAGGCGCCGATCACGCTCAGGACCACGCTGTGCGGCGGCATCGGCTCCCGCGGGTACCCGAGCCGCTTCCCCAGAAAGAGGGCGCACACGAGGGCGCTGACGCCCGACGAGATGTGGACCACCGTGCCCCCGGCGAAATCGAGCGTCGGGATCATCCCCCCCAGGAAGGCGTTCAGCAGCCCCCCCTTCCCCCACACCATGTGCGCCAGCGGGGTGTAGATGACAAAAAACCACAGGATGGTGAACACGACCATCGCGCTGAATTTCATCCGTTCCGCGAAGGCGCCGGTGATCAGGGCGGGGGTGATGATGGCGAACATCAGCTGAAAGACCATGAAGGTCTGGAAGGGGATGGTGCCCGCGTAATCCGGGTCGGGCGCCCCGCCGACCCCCTGCAGGAAGATATGCTCGAACCCGCCCCAGTACGCGTTCCCGGGCGCGAACGCCAGGCTGAAACCGACCAGCACCCAGAGCACCGTCACCAGCGCCATCAGCCCGAAGCTCTGCATCATCGTGGCCAGCACGTTCTTCTTGCGCACCAGCCCCCCGTAGAACAGGGCCAAACCGGGGCCCGTCATCATGAGCACCAGCGCCGAGCTCACGAGCAGCCAGCTGTTGTCGCCCGAAGTCTTCGCTTCCGCAACCTGCGCTTCGAGCTCGGCGATGCGCTCCTCCATGACGCTTCCCGGCTCCGGCACGGTACCGGGCTGCGCCAGGGCCAGCCCTCCCAACAGCAGCAGGCCCGCAGCCACCCCTATCACCAAAAGACGATTTCGAATCATGAGCAATACCCCTGTCCCGTGAGATCCGCATTTGGGCCCGATGCCGGAGCGGATCCGTCCGCCCCCCACCGGCCCCTCCCCGTGCCCGCCGCTGCACCGGCCGGCCTACGGGGAGGGATATTGCAAGGCGCGTGCCAGAACACGGGGGCCGGATAGGATATCCATATCTACATGATTTTTAACCAGTTAACCTGAGTACAGCGCGACGCCGGCGCTCGGGACACAAAATACATTTATGTGCGCCCGACCGGGTTTTGCTTACATAACTGTAAGATCTTAGGGAGCGCGCCCCCCGGCGGAAAAGGGGGCGGCCGCCCGGGCGGGAAGGATATCCCCCGGCGGGGGAATGAAATTACATTATTGTATTATCGAAAAACGGGCCCACAGGATTGTAGGCCGCCCGGGTCTCAGCCGACCCGCACCAGCCGGTAGTTCCTGCGGCCGTGGCGCACCACGAGAAACCCGCCGTCGAGGACGTCGGAGGCCGCCACCCGGCGCGCGGTGTCGGCGACGCGCAGGTTGTTCAGGTAGATCCCCCCGCCCTCGACGGCGCGCCGTGCCTCACCTTTGGACGCGAGCGCCCCGCATTCCACCAGGAAATCGGCGACGGCCAGGCCGTCCCCCCCGAGCCGCGCCGCGGCGACCGCGCCCGAGGGGACGTCGGCGAAGATGTCGGCCACCTCGGCCCCCGTCAGCCCCGCGACCTCGCCCCCGAAGAGCACCTGGGAAGCCTGTTCCGCCTTTGCCAGGGCGGTTTCGTCGTGGACCATCCGCGTCATCTCCTGCGCCAGCCGGCGCTGTGCCTCGCGCCGCTCGGGGTTGCGGCGCACCGCATCCTCCAGCCCCTCGATCCCGGCCCGGTCCAGCCAGGTGAAATACCGGAGGTAGTTGACGACGTCGCGGTCGTCGGTGTTCAGCCAGAACTGGTAGAAGCGGTAGGGGGAGGTCCGCGCGGCGGAGAGCCAGACGGCGCCCGAGGCGGTCTTGCCGAACTTGGTCCCGTCCGCCTTGGTGATCAGGGGGTAGACCAGCGCGCCCGCGCTTTTGCCCCGCATCCGCCGGATCAGCTCCACCCCGGCGGTGATGTTGCCCCACTGGTCGCTCCCCCCGGTCTGCAGCGTGCAGCCGAAGTGATCGTGCAGGTGCAGGAAATCGTACGACTGCAGCAGCATGTAGCTGAACTCGGTGAAGGAGATCCCGTCCTCGCGCTCCAGCCGCATCCGGACGGAATCCTTGGCGATCATGTAATTGACGGTGAAGTGCTTGCCGACGTCGCGCAGGAAATCGACCAGGTTCAGCCCGAGGAGCCAGTCGGCGTTGTTGACCAGCAGCGCGGGGTTCCGTTTCACCCCGAAATCGAGGAAGTGGGCCAGCTGCCGCTTGATCGCCTCGATGTTGGCCTCGATCGCCTCGCGCGACAGCAGCAGCCGTTCGTCGGAGCGGCCGCTCGGGTCGCCGATCATGCTCGTGCCGCCGCCGGCCACCGCGATCGGGACGTGGCCGAAGCGCTGCAGGCGCGCCAGGGCCAGCAGCGGGACCATGTGCCCCACGTGCAGGCTGTCGGCCGTCGCGTCGAACCCGTTATACGCCCGCACGGGGCCGCCGGCGAGCATCTCCGGCACGCTTTCGGTGTTCCCGTACACCAGGCCCCGCCACGACAGTTCCTCAAACGCGCTGTGCCCCATCATCCGTTCCTCTCCTTGATTCAACGGGAAAACATACCCGATTCGCCCGGGAGCTGCTAGTATAACCTCACCGCGGCAGCCGGTCCCGCTGATGCCGCCGCCAGGGAGGAACCGATGTCCAGAGCAGTCCTAGTCTGTCTTTGCGCCCTCTTCTGCGCCCCGGTCCCGCTGCCGGCCCAGGAGGCGGCCGCCGCGGCCCCGGTCGCCGGGCCGGTGTACATGATCGAGGGGAAGGGGGCGGGCAACATCGGCGTGATCGCCCACCCCGGGGGGGCCATCGTGATCGACGCCGGGATGGCCGCATCGGCCGCCGGGGTGCGCACCGCCCTCGAAGCGCTCCCGGGAGGGGGGAGGATCCGTTTCCTCGTCAACACCCACTGGCACAGCGACACCACCGACGGCAACCGGGCCCTGGGGCAGGGGGCCGCCATCGTCGCCCACGACCGGGTCCGGCCGCTCCTGGCCCGGCCGCAGAGCCTGATGGGACAGACGACCGCGGCGCTGCCGGACGAGGCGCTCCCCTCGGTCACCTTTTCGGACCGGCTGACGCTGTACGCCGGGGACCTCCCGGTCCGCCTCGTGCATTACCCGGGGGCGCACACGAACGGGGACACGGTCGTCTTCGTCGACCGCTACAAGGCCGTGCACACGGGAGACCTGTTCTTCAACGGCCTGTTCCCCTTCCTCGACGTCGACAACGGCGGGGAGATCGAAAGCTGGGTGCGCCACCTGGACGACATCGTCTCCAGGCTGCCGGCCGACGCGCGCATCATCCCCGGGCACGGCCCCCTGGCGACGGTCGCGGACCTCGTCGCCTTCCGCAACATGCTGGCGCGGTCGGCCGAACTCGTGGGGCAGCAGATGAAACAGGGCAAGACCCTGGACCAGGTCAAAAACGCCGGGCTGCCGCTCGAGTTCGAACCCTGGACCAAGGGGTTCCTGAGCACCGCCCAGTGGCTGGAGCTGGTCTACCGGAGCCTCGCGAAAAACTAGTCACAATGGAACGACCGGCTCCGGTAAAACCAGCGGCCCGTCACCGGAAGGAGCCGATGGCGGCCGTAGCCAGGATGATGACGGCGTAGGCGCAGCCGAGCCACACGGCGGCCGTCGAGGTCTTGAGCTTGCGCGAAACCGCCGCGGCGCCGATGGCCAGCAGCGCGATCATCCAGATGTTGAAGATGTCGATTCCCCGGGCCAGCCCCATGACGAACTTCGGCAGCGCCCCCGGCTCCAGGACCCCCTCGAGCAGGGCACCCAGGTTGGAGGCGATCACCGACCGCAGGTCCGTCGCGGTCACCTCCCCCGGCTGCTTGAACTGCAGGACCACGGCCATCAGGACCGTCGTCACGATCGAGACCGCGATCGTGGCGTAGAGGGAGACGGCCAGCAGCGGCTTGAACCGGTTCTCGGCGCCGGCGAACAGGCTGAACAGCTTCATGAACCCGGCGATGACGAGGCAGAGCAGCAGGGTCGACACCCCCCCCATCACGA
>CAZWXG010000032.1:0-5453 GCA_964637825.1 uncultured Acidobacteriota bacterium | reverse complement strand
CCTCCCCCCCTTCCGCGCCCAGGGGTTCACGGACGGATTCTGGTTCCACGGTCCCTCCTTAGCATTTTTGATTGGGGTCAAAAGAAACGAAGGCAGTATACAGAAAAACGGGGCCGCGCCGCATCAAGAATCGCCCGATTTTTCGCGCGCCCCGGGCGGGCCTTGCAGTATGATGATCCTGAGGCACACGCCGCGCAGCGGCACGATCGGAAAAGGAGGCGCTCATGACCGAGGAGTACAGTCCTGATAAGCTGCTGCAGCTCGCGCGCGGGTTCATGGAAAGCCGGATCCTGCTCTCGGCCGCCGAGCTCGACCTGTTCACGCTCCTCGAGGAGGCGCCGCTCCCCGCGAAGGAGATCGCGAAAAAAACGGGGACGGACCCGCGCGCCCTGACCGCGCTCCTCGACGCGCTGGCCGCCATGGGCCTCCTCGCGAAAACGGAGGCGGGATATTTCTGCCCCCCCGGCGTCGCGCGCTGGCTGGGCGAGCACTCCCCCGACACCGTCCTCCCGATGGTGCACCACATGGCGGGCCTCTGGCCGCGCTGGTCGCGCCTCACGGCCATCGTCAAGGGGCATCCCCCGGCCAAGGAAAAGCTCGACGTGGCGCGCAACGCCGCGGAACTCCGGGCCTTCATCGGCGCCATGCACTCGATCGGCACGCCCCTGGCCGCGCGCATCGCGGCCGCCGTCGATGCCGGGACGGCCCGGGCGCTGCTGGACGTGGGGGGCGGCTCGGGCACCTACACGATCGCCTTCCTGCGCGCCGTCCCGGAGATGAGGTCGACCCTGTTCGACCTCCCCGCCGTGATCGAAATGGCCCGGGAGCGCCTCGGGGAGGAGGGGATGCTCGAACGCACGACCCTGGTCGCCGGCAACTTTCACCACGACGATTTCCCCGGCGGGCACGACCTGGCCCTGATCTCCGCCATCATCCACTCCAACAGCCCGGAGGAAAACCTGAACCTCTACCGGAGGGTGTTCCGCGCGCTCAAGCCGGGAGGGCGGATCCTGGTCCGGGACCACGTCATGAGCCCCGACCGGACGCGGCCCCGGGACGGTGCGGTGTTCGCGATCAACATGCTGGTGGGGACCTCCGGGGGGGGAACCTACACCTTCGGGGAGATCGAGGCCGGCCTCGACAGGGCGGGGTTCACCGGCATCCGCCTCCTGTGCGAGGGGGACCACATGGACGCCGTCGTCGAGGCACGGCGGCCCCAGTCCCGCAACACCAAAGCCTGAAACCCGACACTTACGGAGGCCCCATGAAACCGCTCGTCCTCATCGCCGTATTCACCCTGGTCCTGACCTGGGTTCTCGTCGCCCGGACGGAGGAACCCGCCGGGGCCGAAGACCCCTACCTCTGGCTCGAGGACGTCACGGGGGAGAAGGCGCTCGCATGGGTCCGGGCCCGCAACGCCGAAAGCGAAAAGGAGCTTGCCGGGGCGCCCGCGTTCGCCCAGCTCGAGCGCGGCATCCTCGGGATCCTCGACTCGAAGGAGCGCATCCCCTCGATCAGCAAGGCGGGCCCCTGGTTCTACAACTTCTGGCGCGACGAGCGGAATCCGCGCGGGCTCTGGCGGCGCACCACGCTCGCGCAGTACCGGAAACCGGACCCGGAGTGGGACGTGGTGCTCGACCTGGACGCCCTCGGCAAGGCCGAAGGGCGCAACTGGGTCTGGGGGGGCGCCCAGATCCTCAGGGCGGGCGGCTGGCGCCGCGCCCTGGTGAGCCTGTCGCCGGGCGGGTCGGACGCGGTCGTGGTGCGGGAGTTCGACATCGAATCCCGCTCCTTCGTCAAGGGGGGGTTCGAACTGCCGGAAGCCAAGAGCGAGGTCTCCTGGATCGATCGCGACCACATCTACGTCAACACCGATTTCGGCCCGGGGTCGATGACGACCTCGGGCTATCCCCGGATCGGCAAGCGCTGGCGGCGCGGCACCCCGCTCGCGAGCGCCGCCACGGTGTTCGAGGGGAAGGAGACCGACGTCGCCGCGGGCGCGTTCTTCGACGACACCAGGGGGTTCGAGCGGCACTTCGCCTACCGCTCGCCCGGATTCTACGAGACCGAGGTCTACCTCCTCGAAAAGGGGAAGCCGCGCAGGGTGGAGGTCCCCCTGGACTCGAACGCCGGTTTCCACCGGGAGTGGCTCCTCGTCGAACTGCGCAGCCCCTGGAGCGTGAATGGGAAGACCTACCCGGCCGGGTCGCTTCTCGCCTCCCGCTTCGGCGACTACATGAAGGGGAAGCGCGAGCTGATCGCGCTGTTTCAGCCGACGTCCAGCACCTCGCTCGCCGGCGCCTCCTGGACGCGCAACCACCTGATCCTGAACGTCCTCGAGGACGTCAAGAACCGCCTCACGGTCCTCACCCCGGCGCGCGGGGAGTGGACGAGCCGCCCCCTGACGGGGGCGCCCGGCTTCGCCACGGTCTCGGCCCAGGGGGTCGACCCGGATGAGAGCGACGACTTTTTCATGACCACCAGCGGGTACCTCACCCCCACCAGCCTCCTGGTCGGGACCGTCGGCGGCACCCCGGAAAAACTGAAGGAACTCCCGGCCTTTTTCGACGCTTCCGGGCTGGAAGTCAGCCAGCATTTCGCGGTGAGCAAGGACGGCACCCGGGTCCCCTACTTCCAGGTCGCCCGCAAGGGGATCGAGTCGAGCGGCGACCACCCCACCCTCCTCTACGGGTACGGCGGGTTCGAGGTCTCCATGACCCCGGACTACAACCCCAGGGTCGGGCTGGCGTGGCTCGCGCGCGGGGGGGTCTACGTCGTCGCCAATATCCGCGGGGGGGGCGAATACGGCCCCCGCTGGCACCAGGCCGCGCTCCGGGAGAAACGCCCCCGGGCGTACGAGGATTTCGCGGCGGTGGCCGAGGACCTCTTCGCGCGCAAGCTGACCTCCCCCGCCCGCCTCGGCACCATGGGGGGGAGCAACGGCGGCCTGCTGATGGGGAACATGATCACGCTCTACCCCCGGCTCTTCGGCGCCGTCGTCTGCCAGGTCCCGCTGCTCGACATGAAGCGCTACTCGAAGCTCCTGGCGGGGGCCTCGTGGATGGCCGAATACGGCGACCCCGACAAGCCCGGGGACTGGAGCTTCCTCCGGGGCTTTTCCCCCTACCACAACGTGAAGCCGGACGCCAAATACCCCCCGGTGCTCTTCACCACCTCCACGCGTGACGACCGGGTGCACCCCGGGCACGCGCGCAAGATGATGGCGAAGATGAAGGAGATGGGATTCGACGTCCGCTACTACGAGAATATCGAAGGGGGGCACGGGGGCGCGGCCGACAACGCCCAGGCCGCGCACATGAACGCGCTGGCCTACACCTTCCTCTGGCAGCAGCTGCAATAGGACGGGAGCGGGGCGCGGTTACGGAACGACGGCCCCCTCCTCCAGGAGGATTTCCAGGGTCCAGCGAGCGGCGTCGCCGACGACGCTCATGCACTTGGTCGGGTCGCTGTGCGCCCCCGCCTGCATGAAGGCGTCCCATTCGGCCGGGTCCTTCAGGTTGTAGGCGCGCCCGTAAAGCTTCGTCTGGACTCCGGGGCAGAGGAGCGACCCGTAGCGGCGGAGAAACCGCTCCCCCAGCTTGGACGCCTGCTCCATGGCGGCGGAGAGCGCCTGCTGCCCTTCCGGGATCGCGCACTCGGTGGAGAGGAGCGCGGCCGGCCGGCCGAAGTAAAAGTCGAGCACCATCGTTCCCCCCACCACGGCGCCGCAGGTGCCCATGGCGAAGCCCGCCTGCCCGCCGCAGGAAGAGGAGGCGACCCTGACCACCGCTTCGTCGAAGCCGAGGATTTCGTGGAGCGCGGCCACCGTGCACTGCGAGCAGCTGCCGGACATCGCCTCGAACGCGACCCCGAGCGCGTAGGTCTTTTCCAGCAGCTCCTCCCTGGACAGGTTACGGTATTTTTCCGATACGCGCACGATCCCTCCTTTTCGCCGAGAACAAACCCTCCGCAGGTTCCCCCAAAGGGGCGCCCCGCGCAAGGGAAATCGGGGCGCGGCCCCGGGCGGTCGCCCGCGCGCATATTCCGCGATTTTTTGTGTTTCCGGGTCCCCTTGAGGTAGATTTTACTCTTTCGCCGCCGTCATCGGCCGGCGCCAGGAGGAGAGCGGATGAAGAAACACCTGACGGTCGTGACCGCACTGTTGATGCTCGCCGGCCTCGCCCGGGGAGGCCCCGGGCCGGAATCCGTCCGCCTGGAAGGGCCCGAAGACCTCGGGCCCCTCCTCGGCGAGCTTGCGGATCAGTTTTCCCGCGAGTCCGGGCTCCGGGTCGAAACGGTCCTCCGCGCCGAATCGGCGCCGGGCCCTCACCGCACGCCGGAAGCGGTGGTCATCGCGCCCGATGGCAGCGCTCCGCGGGCCCTCATGTACCGCAGCCTGGTCCTGGCGGTCCCCGCGGGCAACCCGAGGCTGGTCTTCGCCCTCGGCGACCTCGCCCGCCCCGGGATGAAGATCGCCATCGCCGATGCCGGCGCGGGCGAACTGGGCGCGGCGACCCGGGAACTGCTCGCGAAGGAGGACCCCGACGGCCGGCTGGGCGGAAACATCGTACTGCGGCTGGACGGCACCGGCGCGCTGGCGGACGCCCTCGTGCGGGGGGAGGCGGATGCCGCGATCGTGTGGGACACGGCGAAAACGCTCCGCCCCGGAAAGATCGGCGAAATCCGGCTGCCCGCCCCCCGACGCCCCCTGGCGGTCGCCGTCAGAGGCGCCGACGGCGGTTCCGTCTCCGCCCGGAAACTGGCCGCTTTCCTCCAGGGCGAGCGGGCACGCGCACTGCTCGAGAGCCACGCGCTCAGTCTCGAGCCCGCGAAGGAGCCCTCGGCCTCCGACCTCGATTTCTACCGGAATTCCCCCCGTCACAAGTTCCATTACATCTACCAGCTCCTGGCGCAGCAGATCGTCGACGACTACGGCATCACCCGCGGGACCGCGCTCGACGTCGGCTGCGGCGGGGCCCAGACCCTGATCCACCTGGCACGCCTCACCGATCTCGAGTGCACGGGGCTGGACATCGACCCGGCGCGGCTCGCGGTGGCCTCGGAGAACGCGATCGCGGCCGGGGTCGGCGATCGCTTCCGTTTCGTCGCCGCGGACGCGCATGCCCTTCCGCTCCCGGACGCCTACGCGGACCTGGTCATCAGCCGGGGGTCGATCCCCTTCTGGCGCGACCGCGCTCTGGCGATGAGGGAAATCTACCGGGTGCTCAAGCCGGGCGGGGTGGCGTTCGTGGGCATCGGCGGCTCGCGTTACCTGACCCACGAATATTTCCTCGGCATCCAGGCGCCCTGGGTGCTGGCCGACCGGAGGGAGTGGCTCGACATCCCCGATGTCGAGAACCTCGGCGGAACCATGGCGGCCACCGGGATCCCGCCTACCCGCTACCGCGTCCTCCACGAGGGTGGATACTGGGTGGAAATCCGGAAATAGTCGT
>CAZWXG010000031.1:13793-24590 GCA_964637825.1 uncultured Acidobacteriota bacterium | reverse complement strand
TCGGGCGCCGCCTCGTCCGCCAGTTCCAGGGTGGCTTCATAGGTCTGCGGCCGGACCTGGACCCCCTGGGCCACGGGGACCACCGGCCTCCGCCCGTAGATCGGCTGCGCCAGGTCCTGGATGAAGCTGACGGGGGCCCCGGCGACCAGGGCGAGGGAGACGTCGGTCCAGTCCATGGGGGTGGTGTTGTCCACGATGGCCCACCCCTGCAGCAGCGGCTTTTTCGCCCGATCGAGGACGATGCGGTAGGACGTCTTCCAGATGGGGGTTTCGGAGGTGTAGCCGATGTAGAGCTCGCGCTCCCCGCTCCCGGCGGTCCGGATGCGGAGCGTGCGGATGTCTCTCCGGTGGCCGCTCGCGAGGACCTCCAGCTGCCGCCCGAGGTCGCCCGCCAGGCCGGCGTCGCTGATCCCGAGCGCGCCCGCCGATTCCAGTTCGACCAGCCGGACCTGGCCTTCGGCCGTAAGGAGGCTGAGGAGGATTTCCTGGACGGTCTCCCCGTTCCCCGCCGTCCGGATCCTCGTTTCCGCCCCCATCAGTTTCCCGGCCACGGGGCCGGAGGGGGTGCGGATCCCGATGGAAGCGCCGCGCAGCTGGTTGAGGAAGGGGACGAGGCCGGGGTTGGAGGCGAGGTCGATCGGCAGCTCGGCGAGCCGCTTTTCGAGCGGGGCGACCGAATCGTAGTTGACGCCCGTGACCTGGCCCCCCCCCAGGTCGAGGACCGTGAGCGACTTGAGCACGTCGTTCAGCTGGGCGCCGGGCAGGGTGATCTCCACGGTCTGGTCCCCCCGCACCGCTCCCCGGTGCTCGAAAAATCCCATCCCGTTCTTGTAGAGCTCGACGTTGCGGACCGGCAGCGGCACGGGCTCCTCCCCGCGCAGGGAGGGGAGGCAGAGGGCGACGACTACGGCTAAGGACAGGGCGCATTTTCTGGTCATGGTTTCGTTCTCCTGGAGCACAATATAGCACTCGGGGTCCCGATCCGATATCCTTCCGTCATGGCTATCTCCGCCGCGGATTCCTTCGCCTTCGAGCCCTTCTCGGCCCCGCACATGGCGGCGCTCGCCGTCGTCGCGCTCGCGGGGGCGCTGGCGCTGCGGCTCGGGCGCACCCTCGGCCCGTCGGGGCGGAAGAATGCGGGACGGCTGCTCGCCCTGCTGATCCTGGGATACGGGGGGGCCGTCTACACCCGCCAGGCCCTGGCCTGGGGCCTGGACTGGGCCTGGTCCCTCCCGCTCGACCTGTGTAACGTCATCCTGGTCGTCTGCGTCGCGGCGCTCTGCCGCCCGCGCCCGCTATGGGTGGAATGGGCCTACTACCTGGGGCTCGGAGGGGGGGTGCAGGCGCTCGCGACCCCCGATCTCGCGGGAGGGGGCTGGGACTTCGTCCTCTTCTTCTGGGGGCACGGGGTGGTGCTGGCGGCCGTCCTTTTCCTGGTCTCCGGGCCCGCGTTCGCCATGCGCCCCGGCGCGGTCGGGCGCATGATGCTGGGGGTCAACCTCTATGCGCTGGCCGTCGGGGCCCTCAACGCGGCGGCGGGCTGGAACTACGGCTACCTCTGCCGCAAACCGGCGGCGCCGTCGCTGCTGGACCACCTGGGGCCCTGGCCCTGGTACCTGCTGGCCCTGGAGGGGATCGCGCTGGCCACCTTCCTGGTCCTGGACCTTCCCTGGCGCCTGCGGCGCGGAAGGAAGCCTTGAGCCCGCCGGGTTCCGGCCGTACAATGATCCATTTGGGCGATGCATGCTAGAAAAGATCGTCATTCGCGGCGCGCGCCAGCATAACCTCCGCAACATCAGCCTCGAAATCCCGAGGCACAGGTTGACGGTCGTCACCGGCCTGTCCGGGTCGGGCAAATCCAGCCTGGCCTTCGACACCATCTACGCGGAGGGGCAGCGGCGCTACATCGAATCGCTCTCGACCTACGCGCGGCAGTTCCTGGAGCGGATGGAAAAGCCGGAGCTGGACAGCGCCGAGGGGCTTTCCCCCGCGATCAGCATCGAGCAGAAGACCACCAGCCGCAGCCCCCGCTCCACCGTAGGGACCATCACCGAGATCTACGACTACGCCCGCCTGCTGTTCGCCTCCGTCGGGCGCCCCCACTGCCCCCGGTGCGGCAAGCCGATCGCGGCGCAGACGGCGGACCGGATCGTGCAGCAGATCCTGGAATACCCGGAGGGGACGCGGGTGGTGGTGATGGCCCCGGTGGTGCGGGACCGGAAGGGGGAATTCCGGCAGCTGTTCGAAACCTTCTTCAAGAAGGGGTACCTGCGGGTGCGCGTGGACGGGCGGATGCACGACCTCGAGGAGGCGATCCCCCTGGCCAAGACCCGCAACCACACGATCGAGGTGGTCGTCGACCGGGTCGTCGTCAAGCCCGGGCTCGGCGGCAGGCTGGAGTCTTCGGTGCGGAAGGCGCTCGAACTTGCCGAGGGTCTGGTGACCGTCGAGGCGCTCGAACGCGAGGAGCGCCTCTTTTCCGAGCGCCAGGCGTGCCTGGACTGCGGCGTGAGCGTGGCCACCCTGGAGCCCCGCTCCTTCTCCTTCAACTCGCGCCACGGCGCCTGCCCCGACTGCGACGGCATGGGGACGCTGCCGGTCTTCAACCCGGAGAGCCTCGTTCCCGACCCGGGCCTCAGTCTCGCCGAAATGCAGTTCCCGATCGGCAACGCCCGGATCGCCGACCACCTGAAGGCCGCCCTGCTCGCCCTCGCGCGCCGGCGCGGGATCGACCCGTCGACCCCGTTCGGGAAGTTGCCGAAAGCGGTGCGCACCGCCTATTTCTCCGGGGGGGAGGGGCAGCGGGGGGTCGGTCCCTGGCTCCGGGGTCTGCTCGGGGAGACCCAGGGCCCCGGCACCCGGGAGGAACTCGACCGCCTGTTCCGGGCCGAGGACTGCCCCGCCTGCGGGGGGGCGCGGTTGCGGCCCGAGAGCCGCGCCGTCAAGATCAACGGCCTCGCCATTTCCGACTACGCCCGGCTTTCGCTCGCGGCCGCCCGGGACGCCTTCGCCGCCGTCACCCTCTCGCCGCGGGAGGAGCGGATCGCCGGGCAGGTCCTCGGGGAGATCCGCGACCGGCTGGGGTTCCTGCTCAACGTCGGGGTCGGGTATCTCTCGCTCGACCGCCCCGCGGCTTCGCTCTCCGGGGGGGAGGGGCAACGCATCCGGCTGGCGACCCAGATCGGGTCGAAGCTCCGGGGGGTGCTCTACGTGCTGGACGAACCCTCCATCGGGTTGCACCCGCGCGACAACCGGCGGTTGCTCGACACGCTGGCCGAGCTGCGGGACATGGGGAACACGATCCTGGTCGTGGAGCACGACGAGGAGACCATGCGCGCCGCGGACCACATCGTCGACCTGGGGCCGGGGGGCGGGCGCCTCGGCGGGTACCTGGTGGCGGAGGGGAGCGTCGGGGACCTGACCCGGTGCCCCGAATCGATCACGGGCGCCTACCTTTCGGGAGCGCGCCGCATCCCGGTTCCGGCGGCCCGGCGGCGGGGGAACGGCAAACGCCTGGTGGTCAAGGGGGCCCGGCACAACAACCTCCGGGACCTGACCGTCGAATTCCCGCTCGGTCTCTTCATCTGCGTGACCGGGGTGTCGGGCTCGGGGAAGAGCTCGCTGGTGGGGGACGTGCTCTACAACGCCCTGGCGCGCCGGCTGCACCGCGCGCTCTGCACTCCCGGGGCCCACGACGGGATCGCGGGGATCGAGCACCTCGACAAGGTGATCGAAATCGATCAGTCCCCTATCGGGAGGACCCCCCGGTCGAACCCCGCGACCTATACCGGGCTGTTCACCCCCCTGAGGGACCTGTACTCCCTCCTCCCCGAATCCCGCCTCCGGGGCTACGGCCCGGGGCGCTTCAGCTTCAACGTCAAGGGGGGGCGCTGCGAGGAGTGCCAGGGGGACGGGCTGCGGCGCATCGAGATGAACTTCCTGCCGGACGTCCACGTGTTGTGCGAAACCTGCCAGGGGAAACGGTACAACCGTGAAACCCTGGCGGTGAAGTACAAGGGGTATTCGATCGCCGACCTGCTGGGGATGAACATCAGCGAGGCGCTGCCGGTCCTGGAAAACATCCCGGCGATCGCGCAGAAGCTGAAGGCGCTCAACGACGTCGGGCTCGGCTACGTGCAGCTCGGGCAGTCCTCCACCACCCTTTCGGGGGGGGAGGCCCAGCGGGTCAAGCTGGCGCGCGAACTCGGCCGGCGGGCGACCGGGCGCACGCTCTACATCCTGGACGAGCCGACGACGGGGCTCCATTTCCACGATGTCCACAAGCTGCTCGAGATCCTGAACAACCTGGTCGATATGGGCAACAGCGTGATCATCATCGAGCACAACCTGGAAGTCATGAAGACGGCCGACCTCATCATCGACCTCGGCCCCGAAGGGGGGGAAGGGGGCGGATGGGTGGTGGCCGCCGGGACCCCGGAGGAGGTGGCCGGGGTCGAGGGTTCGGCCACGGGCCGTGCGCTGCGGCCGGTGCTGGGGGTCGGACGGGAGGCTCCCGCCCGGCGGAGGCCCGTCAAGACGGGGCCCGTCAAGACGGGGCCCGTCAGGAAGGGGCCCCTCAAGAAGGGGGCCGGCGGAGGGGGGAAGCGGTGAAGGTCAACGAGCTCTTTTACAGCATCCAGGGGGAGTCGAGCCACGCGGGCCGCCCCTGCGCCTTCGTCCGGCTGACCGGGTGCAACCTGCGCTGCTCCTACTGCGACACCGAATACGCCTTCGAGGCGGGAATGGAGATGACGGTCCCGGAGATCGTCGACGCGGTCGGGGAGTATCCCACGCGCCTGGTGCTGGTGACCGGGGGGGAGCCGATGCTCCAGCCCGGGATCCACGAGCTGCTGGGGGCGCTGCTGGAATCCGGCCGCACGGTGCTGCTCGAGACCGGCGGGCAGGTTTCCCTGGCCGGGGTGGACCCCCGCGTCCACAAGATCGTGGACCTCAAATGCCCCTCGAGCGGCATGACGGGGCACAACGACTACGGCAACGTCCGCTGCCTGACGATGCGGGACGAGGTGAAGTTCGTCGTGGGAGACCGTCCCGATTTCGACTGGGCGTGCGCGCGGATCCGGGAGCACGACCTGACCGCCCGGGTTGCCGCGGTGCTCGTCTCGCCCGTATCCGGCCGGCTCCCGTTCGATCTCCTGGCCGGCTGGGTGCTCGAGTGCGGACTCGAGGTCCGGCTGGGGCTGCAGCTGCACAAGATCATCTGGCCCGGCGTCCCGCGCGGCGTCTGAACCCCCGTGAGCGAGCATGAATTCCTGGGAAGCCCTATCTGAAATCAGGCAGCGGGTCGCAGAGGAGGAGGGGGTGCTCCGCGGCCCGGGCGCGCTGCGGGTGGCCCTGTGCCACCCCGCCACCTATGCCGTGGCCATGAGTTCCCTGGGGTTTCAGGCCATCTACCGGGAGATCCATCGCCACCCCGGCGCCGCGGCCGAGCGGGCGTTCCTCCCCGACCGGCCGGGGGAGTACCGGAAGGGCCGCCTGCCCGTGTTCACCTACGAGGGGGAGCGGCCCCTATCCGAATTCGCCGTCGTCGCCTTCTCCATCGCCTGGGAGCTCGAGATCACCGGCCTGTTCGAGATGCTGGATCTTTGCGGCATCCCGCTTCTGGGCGGAGAGCGGAGCGCGCGCCACCCGCTCGTCGTCGCCGGGGGGCCGCTCACAGCTTCCAATCCCGCGATCCTCGCTCCATTCGTCGACCTGATCGTGCTGGGGGAAGGGGAGGAACGGATCCACGACCTGCTCGACGCGGCCGCGGCCATGAACCGGGAAGAGATGCTCGAGTACCTTTCGGGGCGTCCCGGTTTCCACGTGCCGGGGATCTCAATCGATTATGCCTCTCCCGGCAAGGTGGGGGAGGCCCGCCTCCCCGCCCGCTCCCAGATCCTCACCCCGAACGCCGTCCTCCGGTCGATGTTCCTGATCGAGCCGGAGCGCGGCTGCTCCCGCGTCTGCCGCTACTGCGTGATGCGGTGCGGCGCGGGGGGGGGGATGCGGGTGGTCCCGGCCGACCGGGTGTGGGCGGAAATTCCGCCCGCGGCCCGCCGGGTCGGGCTGGTGGGGGCCGCCGTCACCGACCACCCCGAAATCAGGCCCCTGATCCGGAGGATCGTCGACAGCGGCCGGGAGGTCGGGGTCTCCAGCCTGCGGGCCGACCGCCTCGACGCGGAGCTGGTCGGGCTGCTGGCGCGCGGGGGGTACCGGACGCTGACGACGGCGGCCGACGGGGCATCGCAGCGGATGCGGGACCTGGCCGGCCGGAACCTCGACGAGGGCCACCTCCTCCGGGCGGCGGAGCTGGCCCGCGGGGCCGGGATCGAGCGCCTCAGGCTCTACATGATGATCGGGTTCCCCGGGGAGACCGACGACGACATCGGGGAAATGATCCGCTTCTGCGGCGAACTCTCCCGGGTCCTCCCCCTCTCGCTGAGCGTATCCCCCTTCGTGGCCAAGAAGCACACCCCGCTCGACGGCGCCCCCTTCGAGGATCTCCGGTTGCTGGACCGCAGGCTGGCGGCCATCCGTGCCGGGCTCAAGGGGAAGGCCGACGTTCGCCCCGGTTCGACCCGCTGGGCCTGGGTGGAATACGCGCTGTCGCAGGGGACGGAGGAAGCAGGCCTGGCCGCGCTCGACGCCTGGCGCGGCGGCGGGGGGATCGGGGCCTGGCGGAAGGCGTTCGCCGCCCGCGGGTGCACGCCGGCAAAGCCCTGACGCGGGGCTTGGAAGGGAAGGGCATCCGCGTATAATAAGAACATGGCTTTTCTTTTTCCCTGGAGCCTCGAGAACAGGTCGGCGTACCGGGCCCTGGCCCTGGGCCTTCTCCTCCTGCTCCCCGTCTGCGCCCGCGGTGCGGAGCCGGCCCGGGAGGAGGGGGAATTCGAGATCTACGTCGACGGGGAGGAGATGGGGCGGGAAAAATATTCCATCGAGGTCCGCCCCGACGGCGTGGTGAGCGTGTCCACCGGGACCCTCCGGAATTCCGGCGGCGAAGGGGGGCGCGTGAGGCTCGAGACGCGGCTCGAGATGGACGCGGACTACATGCCGCGCTCCTACCGGGTCGAGACCTCGGCGGGAGACCGGAAGGGGTTGCTGGAGGGGACCTTCTCCCCCGGGGAGGCCGATTTCCGGTACCTCCTCCAGGGAGCCCCCCGCAAGAGCGGGCTGCTGCTCGACGAATACTACACCGTCCTGGATGCCAACGTCTTCCACCACTTCGCGTTCGTCGGCCGCCTTTTCGATTTCGGGGACGAGGAGGCGCAGGCCCTGGACGTGGTGATCCCCCAGGAACTGGACAACGGGACCGTCGTCATCCGCAACGCCGGTCGGGAGACCACCGAAATCAGGGGGAAGGAAGAGAAGCTGCGTCACCTGAAGCTCGATTCCGGGCAACTGCAGATCGACCTGTGGCTGGACGACCATCAGGTGCTGCAGAAGATCGGCCTCCCGCAGCGGAGGATCGAGGTGGTCAGGAGACCGTAGGCGGTTTTGGCCCGCATGCGGCTTTTTGCAACGGAACCGGCCTTATGGCGTAAAATGAATGGCAGCAGCGGTCTCATGGATAGGAATCATGGAGGAAAAGGTATGAGCGAACAGCCGAAAAGAGGGTTTCCCGGAGGCAGGCGGATGCTCGGTGTCGTCATGGTGCTGGGGATTCTGGGTCTCGGCATCGGGATCGGAACCCTGATCACCGACCGGGTGGATGCCACCGGTCCCGGGGACAGCCGGCTCGAGATGCAGCAGGGGAAGCCGGTGGTGGGGGAGTCGGTCCTCAGCCTGTCCAGGGCCTTCGAGGAGGTCTCCAACCGCGTCGAGCCCGCGGTCGTGAACATCAATACCGAGGAGGTGATCTCGCGCCGCGGGCAGCAGATGCCCCAGCCCGCCCCCGGCGACCCGATGTTCGATTTCTTCGAGCGCTTTTTCGGCGGGGTTCCCCAGATGCCGGAACAGCAGACGGTGCGCAGCCTCGGCTCGGGCGTCATCGTCGACCCCAAAGGGTACATCATCACGAACAATCACGTAGTGGAGGGGGCGACCAGGATCAAGGTGAGCCTGGCCGGTGGCGGTGAATACAGCGCCAGGATCATCGGCGCCGATCCGATATCGGACATCGCGGTGATCAAGATCAACGGCAGCCAGCCGTTCCCCTATGCCAAAGTAGGCAATTCCAAGGGGATGAAGGTGGGGGACTGGGTCCTCGCCATCGGCAGCCCCTTCGGCCTGGAACAGACCGTTACGGCCGGGATCATCTCCACGACCGGGCGCACTTTCAAGGAGAGGGAAGGCCCTTCGGACTACTCCGTGTTCAACGAGTACCTCCAGACCGACGCCGCCATCAACCGCGGCAACAGCGGCGGGCCCCTGGTGAACATGAACGCCGAGGTGATCGGGATCAACAGTTTCATCTCCACCTCCTCGGGGTCCAGCGCCGGGATCGGGTTTGCGGTCCCCTCCCAACTGTTTGTCAGGGTCTACAACCAGGTCCTGGAAACGGGGAAGGTGTCCCGCGGCTGGATCGGCGTCAGCATGAACTCCCTCCCCTTCACCCCGGCGATGGCCGAATTCTTCAAGGTGAAGCAGGGGGGCGGGGTGCTGATCACCCAGCTGATCGACGAGAAGGGGAATCCCTCCACCGAAGGGCCGGCGGCCAGGGCGGGGGTGAAGCCGGAGGACGTGGTCGTCGAGTTCGACGGCAACAAGGTCCGGAATAACCAGGATTTCCTGATGGCGGTGACCAACGCGGTGCCGGGGCGGACGGCCAAAATGAAGGTGGTCCGGGACGGGGTGGAACGAGTCCTGGACATCGTCCTGGCGGAACGGACCCGGGAAACCCAGGAGGAGCGCCGCTACAGCTTCGAGGAGAACGAGGAGCCCCCGCGCACCGAAATCGGGCTCGAGTTCGACAACGTCCCCCCCGCGCTCGCCAAGACCCTGGGGGTTTCGGGCGGAGTCCTGGTCACCTCCGTCAAGCAGGGGAGCCTGGCCGACGAGGCGGGCCTGATCGGGCCGACGAGGACGGAGGAAGGGGAGGCGGTGGACGTGATCGTCGCCGCCAACGGCAGGCCGGTCAAGGACAAGGACGACCTGTTCAATACCGTCAAGGCAATGAGGAGCGGTAGTCCGGTGGTTCTCAAGTTCATGCGCGTCCTGCCCCGTTCCGAACCGGCCCCCAACTACACCAGCATCACCAAGCCGTAAACTCTCCACCGGCCGCCGGGGGCGACGCCCCCCGGCGGCCGGATTTCGTCTCCTTTTCCCCCACCCGCGACCCCCGGCCCGTCAGGCGCGGGGGGCTTTGCCCCGCCCCCGCCGTTTGACTTTGACTCCAGCGATACTATAATCTTTGCGGACAATCATTTGCCCGCAGGGCGAGGGTTGTCCCCGAAGCAGGTTTACCCGGATGGTCAAACTTCATGACGGACGCCAGAGAATATCTTTTTAATGAAAGGGTTCGCGAGATCCTGCACTGGGTGATCGCCTCTTTCATCGTGACCGGCCGGCCGGTGGGGTCCCGGGCCGTGGCGCGCCACAGCCGGGAGCAGCTCAGCCCGGCCACCGTGCGCAATATCATGGCGGACCTGGAGGAGATGGGGTACCTGCAGCAGCCGCACGCGTCGGCGGGTCGGGTGCCCACGGATCAGGCCTATCGGTTCTACGTGGATTATTTGTTGGAGAGAAAAGATTTATCTCTCGATGACCGTGCCATCGTCGAGCGCGACCTGCGCCTGGACGACAACGCCGAACACCTGATGGCCCGCGCCAGCCAGGTGCTCTCCCGGGTATCGAAGAACGTGGGGATCGTGGTTTCCCCGCCGATCAGCCGGGTTGCGCTCGAACACATTCATTTTACAAAGCTTACTGACAACCGGATCCTCGTGATCCTGGTGTCGCGGTCGGGCATCGTCCAGAACCGGATCATTCACTACGAAGAGGAGATCTTCCAGAGCGAACTCGACCAGGCGGCCCGCTACATCACCGATCATTTCAAGGACCGGACCCTGAGCGAGATCCGGAGCCGGATCCTCAAGATGATTCAGCACGAGCAGGCGCTGTACGACCGGTTCATCCAGCAGGTCATCACCCTGAGCACCAAGGCGTTTTCCGAAACGGGGGGGGCACCCGACGCCGAGATATACCTCGACGGGGCGTCCAACCTGATCAACACGCCGGAGTTTTCCGATATCAGCAGGATGAAGCTGCTGTTTGAAACCATCGAACAGAAAAGCCGGCTGGCGGACCTGCTGTCCCGCTGCATCGAGGGGGACAGCCAGGAGGTGCGGATCACCATCGGGGCGGAGAACACGCTCCCCGGGATCGAGGACTGCACGCTGATCACCTCACGCTACGCCGTCGACGGGAAAACCCACGGGTCGCTGGGAATCCTCGGCCCCACCCGGATGGAATACGCGCGCGCCATCTCGCTGGTGGACTATGTCGCGCGCATGTTCGGCCGGGTGCTCGAAACAGGAACCAAATCATGACTTCGAAAGACAATCTGGAAACCTCTGACATGGAAGCACGGCCGGACGGGACGGGCGGAACCGGGGAACCGGCCGAACTGGCGGTTCCCACCGATCCCGCGGCGCAGCTGGAGGCCGATGTCGAGGCGGCCCGCAAGGAGGCGGCCGAGTGGCAGGACCGCTTCCTGCGCAAGGCGGCCGAGCTGGAAAACTTCCGCAAGCGGGTGGACCGGGAAAGGGGCGAAGTCCGGCTGCTCGCCCAAAGCACCCTCCTGGCGGAGTTCCTCCCCGTCGCCGACGCCTGTGAAAGGGCCCTGAAGGCGTTCGC
>CAZWXG010000031.1:8929-13693 GCA_964637825.1 uncultured Acidobacteriota bacterium | reverse complement strand
CATAAACCCATGAGCAGGATCATCGGCATAGACCTGGGTACCACCAATTCCTGCGTCGCCGTCCTGGACGGCCCCTCGGTCGAGATCGTGCCGACCGAACTCGGGGGGAGAACGACCCCGTCGATCGTGGCCTTTGCGGGCAGCGGCGAGAGGGTTCTGGGCCAGGTGGCCAAACGCCAGGCGGTCACCAACGCCGAGAACACGATCTCGGCGGTGAAGCGCCTGATGGGGAGGCGGTACGATTCCCCCGAAATACAGAAGATCCGTTCCTACCTGACCTACGGCATCGTCCCTTCCGGCAACGGGGACGTCAGGGTCACGGCCCGGGGCCGGGAGTTCAGCCCCCCGGAGATCTCGGCCATGATCCTGCAGCACCTGAAGGGCCTGGCCGAGAATTACCTGGGAGAGACGGTCACGGAAGCGATCGTGACGGTCCCCGCCTACTTCGACGATTCGCAGCGGCAGGCGACCAAGGACGCGGGCCGGATCGCGGGCCTGGAGGTCCGCCGGATCATCAACGAGCCGACCGCGGCGGCCCTGGCTTACGGGCTGGGGAAGACCGAACGGGAGCGGATCGCCATCTTCGACCTGGGGGGCGGAACCTTTGATATCTCCATCCTGGAACTGAACCAGGGGGTTTTCGAAGTTGTCTCGACCTGCGGAGACAGTTTTCTGGGAGGGGAAGATTTCGACCGGGCCATCGTCGACTGGATGGTCGCCGGGTTCCGGGCCGAAACCGGGATCGACCTCTCCACCGACATCCTGGCGCGCCAGAGGCTGAAGGAGTCGGCGGAAAAGGCCAAGTGCGAACTCTCCTTCGAGCCGCAGGCGCGCATCAGCCTCCCCTTCATCGCCTCCGACCCCGCCGGCCCCCGGCACCTTGACCGGACGCTCGGCCGCGCCGAGTTCGAGCGGCTGGTGGCGCCGCTGATCGAGCGGACCACCGGGTTCTGCCGCCTGGCGATGAAGGACGCCGGGCTGACTCCGGCGGACATCGACAAGGTGATCCTGGTCGGGGGACAGACCCGGACCCCGGCCGTCCAGCGCCACGTCGAGGCGCTCTTCGGGCGCCCCCCCTCGCTCGAGGTCAACCCGGACGAGGTCGTGGCGGTGGGCGCCGCGCTGCAGGGAGGGGTGCTGCGGGGGGACCTCAAGGATATCGTGCTGCTCGACGTGGTGCCGCTGTCGTTGGGGGTCGAGACGCAGGGGGGGCTGTTCACCCGCGTCATCGAACACAACTCGACGATTCCGCTGCGGAAGACGAACCTCTTTACCACCGTCGCCGACCACCAGACCGTGGTGGAGATCCACGTCGTCCAGGGGGAGCGGGAAATGGCCCGGCACAACCGGTCGCTCGGGAAGTTCGACCTGGTGGGGATCCGGCCCGCCCCCCGGGGGGTGCCCCAGATCGAGGTGGCCTTCGATATGGATGCCAACGGGATCCTCTCCGTCTCCGCCCGGGACCTGGTTTCGGGCAAAGAGCAGGCGATCCGGATCACCCCCTCGACCGGGCTGGGCAAGGAAGAGATCGACCGGATGGTGGCCGAAGCCAGGGAGTCCGGGGAAAGCGACCGGAAGTGCCGGGAACTGACCGAATTGCGCAACCGCATCCAGGCCCGGGCGGCCGTGCTGGTCCGAAGCTACCTGGCCCTGGGGAGCATGCTTGACGCGGACGACCAGAAGATGATAAACGAGGCGCTCCGCAGGGCCAGGGAACTCGGTCCGGGGGATGAGGACGCGGAGGCGCTCGGCGACCTCCTGGCGCTGGTCGAGGCCGGCGCCTCCCGGTTGTCCGAGGCGGTGATGTCCGGCCCCGGGGCGGAGCCGGGGGGCGAGCCCGGCGGGACGGAAAAGCCCGAAGCCGGCGCGCGGAACCTGATGAAGGCGGCGCTCGACGATATGGAACACACTTAGGGAAGGCGGGAACGGAGCATTGAACGACAAAAGAGACTGCTATGAGGTCCTGGGGGTCGCCCGGGACGCTTCGGACCAGGAGATCAAGAGCGCCTACCGGCGGCTGGCGCTGAAGTATCACCCGGACAAGAACCCGAACGACAAGGGGGCCGAGGAAAAGTTCAAGGAAGCGGCCGAGGCCTACAGCATCCTGTGCGACCCCGACAAGCGCGCGCGCTACGACCGGTACGGGCACAGCGGGCTGCAGGGGGGATTCAGCGGGTTCGACCCCACCACCTTCGGCGATTTCGGGGACATCCTGGGGGAATTCTTCGGGTTCGGGGACATCTTCGGGGGGCGCCGCCGGGGCGGGCCGGAGCGGGGGGCCGACCTGCGCTACGACCTCAAGATCTCCTTCCGCGAAGCCGCCTTCGGCCTCAAGACCAAGATCAAGATCCCGCGCCAGGACACCTGCGGCGAGTGCGACGGCCGCGGCACTCCCCGGGGGAAGACGCCGGTCAAATGCCCCACCTGCCACGGCACCGGCCAGGTGCGCTACCAGCAGGGATTCTTTTCCATCAGCAGGACGTGCAACCAGTGCAACGGCGCCGGGCAGATCGTGACCGAACCGTGCCCGGCCTGCCAGGGGCGCGGACGGGTCCGCAAGGAGAAGGTGCTCGAGGTCCGCATCCCCGCGGGGGTGGACAACGGCGCCCGCCTGCGCATCCAGGGGGAGGGGGAGGCGGGGGTGCACAACGGCCATCCCGGCGATCTCTACGTGGTGATCTACGTCGAAGAGCACCCGTTTTTTCAGCGGCAGGGGAATAACATCTACTGCCAGGTGCCGATCGGCGTCACCCAGGCGGTCCTGGGCGCCGAGATCGTGGTCCCGACCCTCGAGGGGGAGGAGAAGGTCCGGATCCCCGAGGGGACCCAGAGCGGCTCGGTGTTCCGGCTGCGAGGCCAGGGGGTGGTCAGCCTCGGGGAGCGCGGGCGCGGCGACCAGTTCGTGACGGTCAACGTGGTGATCCCCACCAAGCTGACCAAGGAACAGCGCCAGCTGTTCGAATCTCTCGCCAAGGCCAGCAAGGACGACGAACTCGTACAGGAGCGGAATATCTTCGACAAGGTCAAGGATATTTTCGGATAGAGCCGCATGGCCCGCAGGCGTTTTTTCGTCCCCCCGGAATCCGTAACCGGCCCGTCGGCCGTCCTGCCGGAGGTCCAGGCCCACCACCTGCGCGACGTGCTGCGCATCGGCGCGGGCGAAGCGGTCGAGATCTTCGACGGCACCGGCCGCGGGTGGGCGGGGGAAGTGACCTACAGCGGCTCCCGCGTCCTGGTGTGCGGCCTGGAGCCGCTGGCGGCCCGGCAGCCGGGGGTCCACGTGATCCTGGCGGCCGCGCTCATCAAGCCGGCCCGGTTCGAATGGATGCTCGAGAAGGCGACCGAACTGGGGGTCGACGAGGTCATCCCCCTGAAGACGCGCTTCGGCGACATCCGGATCCCCGACGCCAGGCTCGGGGACCGCGTCGGCCGCTGGGACCGCATCGCCAGGGAAGCGGCCCGGCAATGCGGGCGGATGGACGCGCCCCGGATCCACGACCCGGTCGATTTCGCGCGCCTGCTGGA
Source organism: uncultured Acidobacteriota bacterium (assembly GCA_964637825.1). Taxonomy (GTDB): domain Bacteria; phylum Acidobacteriota; class UBA6911; order UBA6911; family UBA6911; genus UBA6911. The sequence continues at coordinate 10,168 of CAZWXG010000031.1, read as the reverse complement.
GTCGGGTACCGTCGGCGTCCGCGTCCTGTTTCACGAAAAGGCCGGGGAGCTGTGGCGCCCCGATCCCGCGGCCCTGGAAGCGGGGGTTCTCCTCTGCGTCGGCCCCGAGGGGGGGTGGAGCGACGGGGAGACGGACGCCGCGCGCGCGGCGGGCTTTGCCGTGTGCGGGCTGGGTCCGCGAATCCTGCGGGCGGAGACCGCGGCCCTGGCCGCGCTGGCCGTCCTGCAGCACCGGGTGGAGGGCGCGGGCGAAGGAGTTCCGGGCCCGGCGGGGAAATAGCGTCAACTTGCACGCTTGCGGTTACGGGAGGGTGGTGTGCGGAAGCGGTACTGGATGGCATGGGTCGCCTGCCTGGTCTTTCCGGGCGTGGTGTTCGGGCAGCAGCGCCCGTTGAGAACGGACGACGCGGAAATCCTGGCCACGGGCCGGGTCCGGGCCCAGGTCGGGGTCGAGTTCCTGCAGCGGCAGCGCTACACCCTTTCCGGGCTCGAAGGGGACCTCTCCCGCCTGGGGGTGGCGGCGGTCCACGTGGGGGTGGGGGAATACGCGGAGTTCCAGCTGTCGGGTGTGATCCAGGAGGTCCTGTCGGTGACGGGCCGGACCGCGGCGGTGGTGGCCCCCGATTTTTCCGGGGAGTCCACGAGCGCCTTCGGGAACCTGATGCTGGGTACGAAGCTGCGGATCGCGGGCGAGAAGGGGCGGAGGCCGGCCATCGGTTTCAAGTTCGCGGTCGAACTCCCCAATACCAACCAGAAGAGCGGGCTGGCGAACGATGAAACGGCCTTTTACTCCAGCCTCCTGTTCAAAAAGAGCTTCGCGCGGGCCGAGGTGCTGGGCGAGGTCGGGTTCGCCATCCTGGGGTCTCCCGTCGCCGCCGGAAGGCAGGCCGACCCGTTGACCTACGGCGCGGCCGTCCTGGCCCCGCTCGGCCGCAACCTGAACCTGGTGGCGGAGGTCAACGGGCGCCACGGGCCGGCGGGACGGATCGGCAACGAGAACAAATCGCAGGCCCGGGCGGGAGTGCAGTTCCGGACCGGTGCGGTGCGCTGGGACCTCGGGGTGGTGGCGGGCCTGACCCGGGACGATGCCCGTTCGGGGATCGTGGCGGGGGCGACCTACGAATTCCAGGCGTTCCACCGGAAACCGGTTCCGGTCAGGGTGGTCGACTGAAGGGCGGCGCCCCTCCGCCGCGTCAGTCCCTCATCAGGCAGGCGACCAGGCGCCGGGGGCCGTGGGCG
>CAZWXG010000031.1:0-8829 GCA_964637825.1 uncultured Acidobacteriota bacterium | reverse complement strand
GTCAGTCCCTCATCAGGCAGGCGACCAGGCGCCGGGGGCCGTGGGCGCCGAGAATGAGGATCTTCTCGATGTCGGCGGTGCGGCTGGGGCCGGTGATGAGCAGGAGGTTTTTGCGCTCCTCGGGCGGCATCCGCTGGAACAGCTCGAAATGGTTGGCGACCAGCGATTTCGCGGACACCAGCGCGATGACCACCTCCGGCAGGAAGTAGGGCTGCATGCTGCGCCCGTCGAGCGGGATGGCGAGCGTGGCGGTGTCGGCCACCGCGCAGGGGGCCTCGACGATCCCGACCAGGATCCGGGCGACCGCGTTCTTGCGCGCGTCCCCCTCCAGGCTCTCCGGCTTCACCAGGCGGATCCCCTTGGCGGTCAGCGCGGCCGAAACGGCGTCGACGAGGGGGCCGGCGGAGACGGAGGCTTCCTCGGCCGGGGCCTCGCGCACGAGCGCGGCGATCTTTTCCGCCGCTTCCGCCGCCGAGGCGGCCTCGATATATTCCCCCGACACCGCCTTCATCTCGTCCCGGAATAGGGCGATCTTCTCCTCGATGCCGAGGGCCGGGATCGCCAGGGCGTGGGAGAGCGTCTCGGGCGCCGCTTCGTCGGGGAGATGGGAGGGCGTCTTGAGCGCCCGGCGGATCGAATCGAGTATCTGCTGCCGTGAATCCATGTCTTGTTCCTAATCAGGTCAGGCGGTTGTTATCGGGATTTCTTTTCGAGTTCCAGGAACCGTTTCCGGAACCCCTTGCCGTCGAAGCGTCCCAGGGCGCGATCGCCCGACCAGCCCGGGGCGGGGAACGATCCCTTCAGGAGTTTCTGGAATCTTCCGGGGAACCACGTCGCCAGCCGGTACAGCAGCGGGTGCTTCGCGAGGAAGGCCCAGACGGCGATGCCGGCGCGTTCCACCGCCATCGATTCGCCCGCGTCGACCACCCGGTTGCGCAGTTTGAGCAGGTGGTGGGGGATGTCGATGGTCATGGGGCAGATCTGGCGGCACGCGCCGCACAGGCTGGAAGTGAAGGGGGCGTAGCGCCCCTCGTGCGTGCCGAGGTATTGGGGGATGAGGGTCGCCCCGATCGGGCCCATGTAGACCCAGCCGTAGGCGTGCCCCCCGACCTGCTGGTAGATCGGGCAGGTGTTCAGACAGGCGCCGCAGCGGATGCAGAAGAGCGTTTCGCGCAGCTGCGGGTCGGCCAGGATTTTCGAACGGCCGTTGTCGAGCAGGACGAGGTGCACCTGCTCCGGGCCCTCCCCGCTTTTGGGGCGCTGGGGGCCGCCGACGATGTTGACGTACACGGTCTGTTTCTGCCCCGTGGCGCTCACCGGCAGCAGCTTGAGGAATACCGGGAGGAGGTCGAACGACGGCACCAGCTTTTCGATCCCCATCACGGCGACGTGGATCTTCGGCACCCCGACGCTCAGGCGCGCGTTGCACTCGTTTTCCACGACGACGCAGCACCCGGAATCGACGACTCCGAAATTGACCCCCGAAATCCCCATGTCGGCGGCGAGGAACTTCTCCCTCAGCTTGGTCCGCGCGATCGCCAGCAGCTCCGTCGGGACCTCGGTGTACTCCACCCCGAGCTTCTCGTGGAAGACGCGGCCGACGTCCTTGCGCGTCAGGTGCAGCGCGGGCGCCGTCAGGTGGGACGGGATCTGGTCGAGGAGCTGGACGATATACTCGCCCAGATCGGTTTCGAGCGTCTCGATCCCCTCGTCGATGAGGAACTTGTTGAGGTGGATCTCCTCCGTGGTCAGGCTCTTGGACTTGACCACCGTGCGGACGTTGTTCTCTCGCGCGATCCCGAGCACGATGGCGCGCGCCTCGGCCGCGTCGCTGGCCCAGTGGACCTTCATCCCGTTGTTGCGGCATTCCGTCTCGAACCGGGCGAGGTTTTCGTCCAGGCGCTCCATGACCGCGCGCTTCGCCGCGTGCCCCAGCTTCCGGAACTCCTCCCAGCAGGGGTTGACCGCGACCTTTTCGGCCCGCTTCGCGAGCGCCGTCTGGGTCGCCTTGTCGACCGCGTCCCGGACGGCATCGTCTTTGAGCGCCTTCTTGATGTATGCCTTTGTTTCTGATGCCCGCAGTTCCATTACAGCCCCAGACTTTCCGCCAGCAGTTCGGCAATGTGCAGGGTTTTCGCTTTCATCCCGTGCTTGCGCAGGTACCCCTCGATGTTCATGAGGCAGCTCGAGTCGGCCCCGATGCAGTACTCCGCACCGCTGGCCTCGATCAAGCGGCATTTGCGCGCCACCATGGCGATCGATAGATCGGAAAATTTATAGGAGAAGGTCCCGCCGAATCCGCAGCAGAGGTCGGGCATGCCCATCTCCACGAAGTCGATGTCCGGGATGCCCCGGATCAGCTTGCGCGGCTGCGCGTTGACGCCCAGTTCGCGGTTGAGGTGGCAGGAGTCGTGGTAGGTGACCTTGCGGGGGAACGATCCCCCCAGCGCGTCCCTGCCCAGCACGTCCACGAGGTACTCCGTAAACTCGAAGATGCGCCCGGCCAGCCTCTCGCGGGCTTCGACGAGCCCGGGCCGGATGTCGAGATCGAAGTAAAACTTGCGGACCATGGCCACGCAGGAGCCGCTGGGCGCCACGATGGCGTCCTTGTCGCTGAACATCTCGATGAAACGTTCGGCTACGGGGATGATCTCCTTGCGGTAGCCGGAATTGTAGGCCGGCTGGCCGCAGCAGGTCTGGTTGTCGACGTACTCGATCTCCGCCCCCACGTGGCGCAGGACCTTGACCATGTCCAGTGCCGCCTTGGGGTACAGATGTTCTGAAAGGCAGGGTACAAACAGTGCAACGCGCATAGTCACCGTCATTGATAGATGAACACACCGCTGCGCCTTACGGCGCACTCGTTTCCTGGCGGGGGGCGCACGCCCTGGGACGCACGGGAAGGGGAATTAAACGGCCTGGGAGCCCAAAAGTAAAGGGCTTTTTGGCAAATCCTTAAAACGCAATGTTTTCTCCCGGGCCGGAGAGTGCCGCGAAATCAGGCGATGACCTCGAACGCGCCCATCAGGGTCGCCTCGGAGTCGCCGCCGATCCAGAGATGGAAGGTCCCCGGCTCCACCACGTGGTTCATGCCGGCGTCGTGAAACCCGAGGACGTCGACCGACAGGTCGAAGATGACGGTCCGGGATTCCTGCGGCTTCAGGCGGACGCGCTTGAACCCCTTCAGTTCCCTGACCGGGCGGGTGAGGCTGGCGACCAGGTCGCGGACGTAGAGCTGGACCACCTCCTCGGCCTCGACCGCGCCGATGTTGGCCACCTCCACCGAAACCAGCAGCCTCTCCCCCGCCCTGATTTTCGTGGAGGAGATCTCCAGGTTGAAATAGCCGAACTCCGAGTAGGACAGGCCGTAGCCGAAGGGGTAAAGGGGCCGGTAGCCGGCGTCGAGGTAGCGCGCGGCGTCGCCGAGCGAGCTCTGGAGGGCGCGCAGCGGGATGTCGTCGATCATGGTGAGCGGCATCGTATCCGGGGGACGGCCGGTGTTCTTGTGCGCGTAGTAGATCGGGATCTGCCCCTCGGTCGCCGGGAAGGTGACCGGCAGCTTCCCCGAGGGGGACTCCTTCCCGAAGATCAGGTCGACCAGGGCGGGTCCGCACATGGTGCCGGGGTGCCAGGCGTAGAGCACCGCGTCCGCCTTTGCGACCGCGTCCCCGATGGTCAGCGGCCGCCCGGCGAGGATGACGAGGACGAGGGGTTTGCCCGACCGGGCGATCGCGGCGATGAGCTCGTCCTGCGCCCCCGGCAGGCCGAGCCGCGCGCGGCTGTGCCCCTCCCCGGAGAGGATGGCCTCCTCGCCGCCGAAAAAGAGTACGGCGTCCGATTGCCGCGCCGCCTCGAGCGCCGCCTCGAACTGGCTGGTGTAACGGCTGCGCGCGTAGTCGAGCCCCGCGACGGCGTGGATCCGCGTCTTCGCCCCGAGAAACCCGCGGAGTGCCTCGAGGGGGGTCACGGTTTCCTCGGTGCGGCCGTCCCGGTTCCAGGTTCCCAGGACCTCGTAGGGATCGTCGGCCAGGGGGCCGATCACGGCCAGGGACCGCACCCCGGGGGACAGCGGGAGGAGGCGGTTGCGGTTTTTGAGCAGCACCACGCTTGCGCGCGCCGCCTGCCGGGCCAGCTCCAGGTGTGCCGGTGCCGGCTCCGCGCCCGGCCCCGCCGCGCCGGGGCGCCCTCCGTTGAAGAGGCCGAGCCGGAATTTGACTTCCAGGATGCGCCGGACCGCTTCGTCCACGAGGTCGGGCGGCACCTCCCCCGAGGCCATCAGTTCCTCGAGGTGGTCGGCGTAGGCCGTGCTCTGCATTTCCATGTCGACCCCCGCCAGGAGCGCCTTGCGGGCGGCGTCCCGCAGGTCGGCGCAGAACCCGTGCTCGATCATCTCCGCCGGCGCCTGCCAGTCGCTGACCACGAAGCCGCCGAACCCCCACTCCTGGCGGAGAATCTTTCGGAGCAGCTGCGCGTTGCCGGTCGCCGGTACCCCGTTGAGTTCGTTGAACGCCGTCATCACGGTGGCGACGCCGGCGTCGACCGCGGCCTTGAACGGCGGGAGGTGGACGTCGCGCAGGAGCCCCTCCGGGAGGCTGACGGTGTCGTAGTCGCGCCCCCCTTCGACCGCCCCGTACCCGGCGAAGTGCTTGGCGCACGCGGCGATCGCGTCGGGGTCGGCGAGGTCGTTCCCCTGGAACCCGCGCACCATGGCCGCCGCGAAGTCGGAGGCCAGGCAGGGGTCCTCGCCGAAGCTTTCGGCGATGCGGCCCCACCTCGGGTCGCGCGCGATGTCCATCATGGGGGCGAACGTCCAGTGATACCCCTCCCGGGCCGCTTCCCGGGCGGCCGCGCGGGCGCACGCCCGGGCCAGCTGCGGGTCCCAGGTCGCCGCCAGGCCGAGCGGGATCGGGAAAATGGTGCGGAACCCGTGCACGATGTCGCGCCCCATGATCAGCGGGATCCCCAGCCGGCTTTCCTCGACGGCGATCCGCTGGATTTCGCGCTTCACCTCCGGGTCGGCGACGTTGAGCATCGACCCGACCCGCCCCTCCCGCAGGCGGCGCCTCAGCCCGTCCGGGATTCCGCCGCAGTCGGCGACCTGGACCATCTGCCCGACCTTTTCGGCCGGCGTCATCGCGGCGAGCAGCCTGTCGATTCTTTTTCCGGTCTCGGTTCTGGCGGCCATGGTTCTCCGGTCAGGGTGTCTGGTTGGAATCATACCGCGGGCCCCCCTTTTTGGCCGCCAAGTCCTTTTCGACGGCCAGCACCTTCGGGCGGTCCAGGGGGTAGAGGAGGAGGGCCACCCCCTTGCCGACGGCGCAGAGGGCGGGGATGACCGAGAACATCAGGAGGATGCCCCGCAGCGTCGTTTCCGATTGCGCCCGGTTGGCGACGAAGCCGAACCCGGCGAGGAGGTGGCCCCCCAGGAATCCCGCGATCATGGTGCCCGTCTTCATGGAAAAGAGGGAGGCCGAGTGGATCAGCCCGGTGGAACGCCTGCCGAAGCGGCTCTCGCCGTAATCGGCGACATCGCCGTACATCGACCACACCAGGGCCGAGGTCGGGCCCATCATGAAGGAACCGGCCGCGTTCAGGGCCAGCGTGAGGCCGTAGTTTCCGGGAGGGACGAAATAGAAGAGGAACCAGCAGGCGGCCGTGCCGAAGGTGAGCCAGGCCGACAGGGGCTTCTTGTCGACCCGGCGGATCAGGAACCCGACGGCCAGCACCCCGAGCATCATCATGAGCCGGCCCAGGCTCAGGAAGAGCGAGACCCTGTCCATCCCCAGGAATACGGCGTCCCCACCGGCGCCGACCACGTACTTGAAGTAGTGGAGGGTGACCGAGTCCCGGATGGCGATGAACGTCGTGGAGAACAGGGCGGCGCAGCAGAGGATGATCCAGGGGCGGTTGCGCGCGAGCTCGCCGAGTTCCTCCCGGAGGTTCTGGCGCTGCCCCTCGGGGGGCTGGACCCGTTCCCGCGTCGAGAGGAAGGTGACCCAGAAGAGCACGACCGAGGCCACGGCGAACAGCCCCATGGTGTACTGGAACCCCCGCAGTTCGTTCCCCCCCCCGAGCCGCTCGACCAAGGTCCGCACGTGCATCGAGATCAGCAGGCCGCCGCCGTAGGCGCCCGCGAACCGGAAGTTGGAGGCCACGGTCCGCGCGTGGGAGGAGGGGCTGAGCACCCCCATCAGCGAGGAGTAGGGGACGTTGATGGCGGTGTAGGCCATCATCATCATGGAGTAGCTGAAGTAGGCGTAGACGATCTTGGCCGCCCCCTCGAGCGGCGGGTTGGCGAAGATCAGGTACCCGAAGATCCCGTAGGGGACGGACATCCAGAGCAGGTAGGGGCGGTACTTGCCCCAGCGGGTGCGGGTGCGGTCGCAGAGGATGCCCATGATCGGGTCGTTGACCGCGTCCCACAGCCGGGTGACCAGAAACATCGTTCCGGCGACGGCGGCGTCGATGCCGAACACGTCGGTGTAGTAGTAGAGCAGGAAGATGTTGAAGGTCTGCAGGAAGAAGTTGGAGGCGGTGTCGCCGAGGGCGAAGCCGACATTCTCGAACAAGGACAGTCTTCCGTGCGGACGGCCGCCGGGGGTCTGGCGCATGGGGCTCTCGACGTTTCCGGGTTCAGGTGACGCCTGTGGGTTGCGATCTTACTATCGGGCCGGGGGCGCGTCAACCGTGATCGGGCCGCGCGCCCGACCGGCCCGAGACTCCCTGTCCCCGGGGCGGCGCTTTCGGGTATAATCGCCCCGGAGGGATCCATGAAATTTACCCTGAATCACAACAACTTCAACGTCCTCGACCTCGACCGGAGCCTCCGTTTTTACCGGGACGCCCTGGGCCTGGTCGAAACGAGGAGCTACGAGCCCGAGGACAAGAGCTTCAAGCTCGTGTTCCTCGGGGACGGCGAGACGCCGCACCGGATCGAACTGACCTGGCTCCGGGACCGCACCGAACCGTACAACCTGGGGGACAACGAATTCCATCTCGCCCTGAAGACGGACGACTACGACGCCGCCTTCGCCCGCCACAAGGAGATGGGGTGCGTGTGTTACGAAAACCCCGGGATGGGGATCTACTTCATCGAGGACCCGGACGGCTACTGGATCGAGATCGTTCCGGAGCGGAAATAGGCGGGGAGATTCACAACGGGCGGCGCCGCCGCCGGGGGGGGACATCATGGGCCGAGATGCATACAGGATCGCCGTCATCGTCGGGAGCCTGCGCCGGGAGTCGATCAACCGCAAGCTGTCGGAGGCTCTGATCCGGCTGGCGCCGGCGGACCTGGTGTTCGAGCGGGTCGGAATCGGCGACCTGCCGCTCTACAACCAGGACGACGACGAGCGGCAGGCGCCGGCGGTGCTCGCCATGAAGGAGGAGATCGGGGCCTCGCAGGGGCTGCTCATCGTCACCCCCGAGTACAACCGGTCGATCCCGGGCGTCCTCAAGAACGCCATCGATCACGGGTCGCGCCCCTACGGCCGGAGCGTGTGGGGCGGCCGCCCGGCGGGCGTGATCGGGGCCACCTTCGGCATGATCGGCACGGCGGCGGCCCAGCAGCACCTGCGCAACATCCTCGCCTGCCTGAACGTGCCCGTCCTCGGCCAGCCGGAAGCCTTCATCCGGGTCACCGAGGATTTCTTCGACGGGGAGGGGAACGCGGGTCCCGAAAGCCGGGAATTCCTGCAGAAATGGATGAACCGCTTCGCGGCCTGGGTCCGGCTCCACGCCGACTGAGGCGGCCGGGGGGCGGACCCGTCCTCAGTCCACGTACACCCGCGGCACGCGGGTGTTGATGCCGGTCAGGATCTCGTAGGGGATCGTCCCCGCCCACCGGGCGAGGTCTTCGGCGGAGATCCGCTCCCCCCCCGATTCCCCCAGCAGCACCACCTCGTCGCCGTTGTAGGCGGAATCCCAGCCGATATGGACCATCATCTGGTCCATGCAGACGGTGCCGACCTGGGGGTAGCGCTTCCCCCGGATGATGACCTCGGCCCGGTTGGACAGGGCGCGGAAATAGCCGTCGCCGTAGCCGACCGGGACGGTCACCACGCGCGCCATCTTTTCGGGCCGCCAGGTGGACCCGTAGCTGACGCCGTGGCCCGGCTGCACGACCTTGAAATAGACCACGCGCGATTTCCATTCGAGCGCCGGTTCGACGGCGACCGTGCGTTCGATCCCGGGCGCGGGATAGACCCCGTAGAGCAGGATGCCGGGGCGCACCATGTCCAGCCGGCTTTCGGGGAGGCGCAGCACCGCCGCGGAATTGGCGATGTGGCGCACCGGCATGGGGAGGCTGCGGCGCTCGTAAAAACGCAGCACCTCCTGGAACCGCTCCAGCTGCCGCCGCGCGTCGCAGAGGTCCGGGGCGTCGGAGTTGGCGAAATGGGAGAAGATCCCCTCGACCTCGACGTGCGCGCACCGGAGCGCCGCCTCCTGCAGCCGGCCGGCGCTGTACCAGTGGACGCCCACCCGTTCCATGCCGGTGTCGATCTTCAGGTGCACCTTCGCCTCGAGCCCCATCGACCCGGCCACGGCGTCGATCTGCTCGAGGCGCTCCACCGACGACGCCGTCAGGGTGAGATCGTGGCGCAGGTAGCTCCCGATCTGGTCCCCCCAGATCCCCCCCAGGACGAGGATGGGCGCGGTGACCCCCAGCCGGCGCAGCAGGATCCCCTCTTCGAGCACCGCGACGCCGACGCAGTCGGTCCTGGGGGAGAGCGCCCGCGCCACCTCCACCAGCCCGTGCCCGTAGGCGTTGGCCTTCACCACCAGCATGATCTTCGCCGGGGCGACGGCTTTCCGGATGGCTTCGAGGTT
>CAZWXG010000030.1:19446-25862 GCA_964637825.1 uncultured Acidobacteriota bacterium | reverse complement strand
CCCTCCGGCGGTACCGGGACCGCGTCTCGGTTTCCCACCAGGGGAACCGGCACCTCTTCTACAATCCCGAGGGGGAGATCTTCTGCTTCGTCGATACCGATCTCGGTCGCGCCTGGTATTGCGTCGCCGACCGGTCCGCCCTCCCCGATTACGAGGTCTGCACCCCGATGCGGTTCCTGTTGCACTGGATCCTCGCGGCGCGGGGCCTGATCTTCACGCATGCCGCGGGCGTGGGCCGAAACGGCAGGGGCGTGCTCCTGGTCGGGCGCAGCGGGTCGGGCAAATCCACCACGGCCCTCGCCTGCCATCTGAACGGGCTGGAGTTCCTGGGCGACGATTACGTGGCGGTCGCGCCTGAATCCCCCGCGCGCGCGTTTCATGTCTACCGCGGCGCCAAGCTCACCGACGACACCCTCCCGCGCTTCCCGGAACTCGCCCGCCGCCTTCACCCGGCCAACAGGACGCAGAACAAGAACGTGATCATGCTGTCGGATTCGGACGGGCCCATCGTCCGCTCGCTCCCCGTCGCGGCCGTTCTCCGCCCCCGGATCGCGGGCCCCGGGAGGACGACGATTTCCCCGGCGGCGCCCTCGGCCCTCCTCATGGAGATGGCGACGAGCACGGTGCTGCAGGCCCAGGGGGGCGGCCAGCACATCCTTTCGGGCCTCGCCGCCCTTTGTCGCGGCGTGCCCTGCTACGATCTCGCGCTCGGCGGGGATTTCGGGGAGATCTCCCGCAGCATCGGCCGGTTCATCGACCCGGCGGGAGCGAGGGGTTGATGGGTATTCCGGCGTCCTATCGTTTCGGTGCGCACCACTCCCTGAAGGCGGGGCACCTCCGGATGCTGAAGGCGATCGTGTGCCGCGGGGAGGAGGGGGAGCGCGCGTTTTCGGAATGGGAGGCGGGGGTTGAGTTCGACGAGATCGACTACCTGGCGCAAACCCTTGCCCCGGCGCTGTACGCGTCGGCCGGGGAGGCCGGGTACGACGGCCCCCTGCGCCCCCGGCTCAAGAGCCTCTACACCTTCTTTTTCACCAAGACCTCGCTCCTGCTCTCGGCCGTCGCCCCCGTGCTCGAAGACCTCCGCCGGCAGGGGATCGACGCCGTCCTGATGAAGGGCGCGGGGGTCAGTGCCGCCCTCCGCCTGCCGCCGGGCCGGAGGCCGATGCACGACGTGGACCTGCTGGTCGCGGAAACGGAGGTGGGCCGGGCGCTGGGCATCCTGTCCGCGCGCGGGTTCCTTCCCGTCTGGAAGACGGAAGCGCAGCGCCTCTACCGGAGCCCCCACAGTTACGACTGCGAGAACGCGCGGCGCCACCGCATCGACCTGCATGTCTCCGCCCTCCACGAGCATATCGGCCCCGGTTTCGACGACGGCCTGCGCGCCCGCACGGTGACGGGGAGTTTCCTGGGCGCCGCCGTCCGGGTCCCCCGCCCGGAGGACCAGCTGCTCGTCGCCTGCGTCAACGGGGTCCGTGCGCCCCTGGTCTTCGACGAGACCTATCCGGACGGCCTGCTCTGGATCCTGGACGCCGCGGGCCTGATCCGCGGCGCCACGATCGACTGGGAGCTGTTTGCCGCAACCGCGGAAGCCCGGGGCGTTTCCTACAACGCCCGCTATGCGCTGCGCTACCTGCAGTCGGTCGACGGGGGACTGGTCCCCGCGGGCGTCATGGAGAGGCTGAGGGACAACCTGGACTACGGGTCCTTTTACGTGGAGCGCGCGCTGAGGGTCCACACGAGGTACCACCGCAGGAAACGGGCGATCGAGCGGCGCATCGCCGCGGGCGGCCCCCGGGACTTCAGTCCGAGGCGCATCTGGGACCGCCACAGGATCGAGCGGCTCGACGAGTCGTTCGCCGGCTGCCTTTTGTCCTTTCCGGGGCATCTCAAACTGGCTTGGGGGCTCGGGCATGTCTGGCAGCTGCCCGGTCACGCCCTGCGCCTGTTGCTGAAGAAAAAGGAGACACGAAAATGTACGAGGTCAACGAACCGCGGATCATCCACGAGGTGATCGAAGGGAACGCCGTCGTCATCGACGGGGAGAAGGGGTTGTATTACGCCCTGAATCCGGCGGGCACACGCATCTTTTCCGCCTTCGCCGGGGGGGCGTCCCCCGATGCCGTCCTGGAGGCGCTCTCCCGCGAGGTCGAGGTGCGTGGGTGGGATGCGGGGGAGGAGGTTGCTCGTTTTCTCGCGGAGTTGGTTCGCAGGGAGATCCTGCGGCCGGGGGGAGGCGGGAACGGGGGATACGATCCCACCCCTCTGTCCGGGGTCGCGGGAGAAGCTCCCACCCTCACCTGCTTCGAGGACCTGCAGGAACTGCTGCTGATCGATCCGATCCACCAGGTCGACGTCTCCGAGGGGTGGCCGGTTGAGCGGGGCGATTAGCGTCGTGATCCCCGCCCGGAACGCGGGGCGGACGATCGGGGAAACCCTGGCCAGCGTGCGCCGCCAGACGCACAAGCCGGACGAGGTCGTCCTGGTGGACGACGGCTCCCTGGACGACACGGTCGCGGTCGCCTTCCGGGCCTTCCCGGGGATCCGCATCCTGCGCCAGCCCCCGGCCGGGGTCTCCCGGGCGCGCAACCGGGGCGCCGAGGCCGCGACCGGCGCCTTTGTCGCCTTCCTGGACGCGGACGACCTGTGGGAGCCCACCAAGCTGGAGAGACAGCTCGAGCGGGCCGCGGGGGACGACGCCCCGCACGTCGTCCTCTGCAGGATGCGGAATTTTCTCAGCCCCGAACTGACTGGGGAACGGTGGGGGAGTGGCGGGGACCTGGAGATCCGGACCGGCTACCACGCCGGGTGCGTCTTCATGGCCCGGACCGATTTCCTGGAGACCGGGGGGTTCCCCGAAGAGCGCGAGTTTTACGAAACCGTGGAATGGTTCGAACGGGCCCGGCGGCGGGGGTACCGGGAAGCGGTCGTGGACGAGGTGCTGATGCTGCGGAGGATCCACGCCGGCAACACGATGCTGCGGCGTCGCGACGACGCGCGCGCGGCCTGCCTGCGCATGATCTCGGAGCGGTTGAAGGCCCGGGGATGAGGGGACAGGCACCGGTGTCCCCCCGGGGATGAGGAATGAGTGGACAGTGGGGACAGGCACCGGTGTCCACTTAGGGACACCGGTGCCTGTCCCCTTATTTCTTCAGGGCCGACCGGAGCTTGTCGGCCAGCGAGCCGAAGCCTTCGGAGGAGGGGGCCTGCCGTTCCTTCCACTCGCGCACTTCCTCGGCCTCGCGCGCGTCGGCCACCGCCTTCGCGCTCAGGCGGATGCGCCGGCCGGAGGGGTCCGCTTCGAGCACGATGACCTCGACCTCCCCCCCGACGGGAAAGGCGCGCGCGAGATCCCCCTCCCTGGCGACCCCCGTTTCGCTCACCGGGATCAGGCCGGTCCGGCCCGGGGCCAGGAACACGAACACGCCGAACTTCTCGAGCCGCTCGATCTTCCCGGTCAGGCGCGCCCCCGCGACGATGCCCGTCCGGGCGGCGCCGGCCGCCGGCGCGGATCCCTCCCCCTGGAGCGCCACGCCGATCCGTTTCTGTTCCAGGTCGACGGAAAGGATCTCGAACGTTCCCGTCATCCCCGGGGTGACGCGGCTCGACCAGCCCCCCGAGGCGGAGGGTGCGAAGGTGGACGCGTGCGCCAGGCCCTCGATCCCGGGCTCGAGCTCCACGAAGGCGCCGAATTCGGCCACGCGGGTGACCCGGCCGGGCCGGTGCTGGCCCACGGCGTACACCTCCCCCGCCTTCAGCCAGGGGTCGCCCGACAGCTGTTTCAGCCCCAGCGAGATCCGCCCCTTTTCCTCGTCCACGCCGAGGACCTTGACGGTGATCTCCTCGCCCGGCGAGACCACCTCGGAGGGGGACGCCACGCGCGCCCACGACATTTCGGACACGTGCAGCAGGCCCTGGACCCCCGCGCCCAGGTCGACGAAGGCTCCGAAGTCGCGGACGGAGGCGACGCGGCCGGTCAGGACGGCGCCGGGGACCACGCTTGCGCGGACCGTGGCGGCCTCCGCCTGCCGCTCCTCCTCGAGCAGCGCCCGGCGCGAGAGGACGATGCTCGCCCCCCCCTCCCGGTATTCGATGATCCGGAAGGCGTAGACGCTCCCCACATGGTCGACGGCGGCGGCGCCCCGGAGATCGATCTGGGACCCGGGGCAGAAGGCCCGGCTGCGGCCGACCCGCACCTCGTACCCCCCCTTGATTTCCCGCTCGACCTTTCCCTCTACGGGCAGGCCGCTGCGAAAGGCGTCCTCGAGCTGGCGGTTGCTCGCGGCCGCCGCCAGGAGCTTCCGGGAGAGCTTCAGCCCCCCGGCGGTGGAGACGACGGTGGCTTCGATGCGGTCGCCGACGGCGAACTCGAGCTCCCCTTCGGGGTTCTTCAGCTCGTCGACGTCGATGACGGCCTCCCCCTTCCCCCCCACGTCGACCAGGGCGGCTTCCGGGCCGATGGCGACGATGTTCCCCTCGATCGCGTCCCCCTTGTCGAGCCGCTTCACCTGAAGCGAGGCTTCGAACATTGCGGCAAAATCTTCTTCCGGCTCTTCGCTCACGATACGCTCCTCCGGCAAATCGGTCGGTCCCCCCCGCCCCGGCCGGGCGCCGGGGAAACCCCGGGCTGATTGTATCAACCGGCCCCGGTCCCGGGAAGCGGGAAGTGGCGCAAAACCGGGAAGGAGGTGGGGGGAAGGGTCCCCCTTTTGCTATGATTCCTTGGGAGCGCCATGAAAAACCGGGCTGCGGAGTTGCGGGAACTGGCCGTGCTTTTTCTTCGGCTGGGGACTACGGCCTTCGGGGGGCCGGCGGCCCACATCGCCATGATGGAGCGGGAGGTGGTGGGGCGTAAAGGCTGGCTGACGCGCGAGGCGTTCCTCGACCTCCTGGGCGCCACGAACCTGATCCCCGGGCCCAACTCCACCGAGATGGCCATCCATATCGGCCGGCTGCGGGCCGGCTGGGCGGGGCTGCTGGTGGCCGGCTCCTGTTTTATCCTTCCGGCCGCCCTCATTGTGGGGGCGATCGCCTGGGCCTACGCGACCTACGGTCAGCTGCCGCCCGCCGCGGGCCTCCTGTACGGCGTCAAGCCGGTGGTGTTCGCCGTCGTGCTGCAGGCCCTCTGGAGGCTGGGGGGCACGGCGCTGAAGACCCCCGCGCTGGCCGCCGTGTGTGCGGCGGCCGCCGCGCTCAACCTTGCCGGCGTGGGCGAACTGGTCCTGCTCTTCGGCGCGGGCGCCCTCCTCGCCGCCCGCCGGGCGGCCGCCGCCGGGGGGAAGGGGACCTTCCCCGCTGTCCTTCTGGCCGGGGCCGTGGTCCCGGCCGCCTCCGGGGCAGTCCCGTTCGGCCTCGGGCCGCTCTTCTGGTTCTTCGCCAAGGTCGGCTCCGTCCTTTTCGGGAGCGGCTACGTGCTGCTGGCGTTCCTGCGCGCCGACCTGGTCGAGCGGTTCCAGTGGATCACCGAGGCCCAGCTGCTCGACGCCATCGCGGTGGGGCAGATGACGCCGGGGCCGGTGTTCACCTCGGCCACCTTCATCGGCTACCTCCTGTCCGGGACGGCGGGGGCGCTGGCGGCCACGGCCGGCATTTTCCTCCCCGGCTTCCTCTTCGTCGCCGCGAGCGGCCCGCTGATCCCCTTTCTGCGGCGGCGGCCGGCGGCCGGCGCCTTCCTCGACGGCGTCAACGCGGCGTCGCTGGCCCTGATGGCCGTCGTTCTGCTGCGGTTGTCGGGTGCCGCCTTTGTCGACGTCTACTCGGTCGCGCTGGGGATCGGGGCGGCGGTTCTGCTCCTGCGCTTCGGGGTGGGTTCGACCTGGCTGATCGCGGGGGGCGCCCTCGCCGGGATCGTGATCGATCAACTGCGGGTCCTGTAGCGCGGGGTCCCGGTTCGAAGCCGGTATCCGCGCGGCTTTCGTGTTATTCTGGATCGTGTGCGGGGCGGCGCCACGGGTCCGGCCCGGCCGCCGGCGGAAACCAGGGACGACTGGAGGAGGAGAGATGAAGCTGCCCGAATACGTTACGGTTGAAGAAGTGAAGAGGGTGTGCAGGGAACTGAAGATCCGGGACTGGACGAAACTCCGGGAGGCCAGGGTGCTCCCCACCGAGGCGAAAAAGGTCCTGGCCGCGGTCAACGCCTCGAAGATGAAGATCCCTCCGGAGGATTTCCGGGTCGGGCTGGAAGTGGAACTCGAGCACGGAATCCGGTTCCCGGACGCCAACGTCACCAACAATCACCCGGTGCTCACGGGGCTGATCGTGATCGCCCATTTCAAGGAATCGCTCGACTACTACCGGCTCCTGGATGTGGCCGAACTGGAGGGGGACCTGGTGAAGGCGGTGGCGGCCGGGGACATGGAGAAGGTGAAGAAGTACTACCGGCGCCTGGCCGCGGCGCGGATCGCGCTCGGCCAGGC
>CAZWXG010000030.1:15666-19346 GCA_964637825.1 uncultured Acidobacteriota bacterium | reverse complement strand
AAATTTTCCTTCCTCCGGGGGGAAAACTCAAGGGGAAAGGGGGCGAGGTCAACTCCGGCAGGTGGCGCAGAGCCCGAAGAGAAAGACCTCGTGCCCCTCGGTCACGAATCCGGGCGGTGTCGAATGGAGGTCGTTGAACGCGCACCCCTCGATTTCGAACATCCGCTCGCACCGGCGGCACTGAAAATGGTGGTGGTGGGCCTTCCCCCCGATCTCGTACAGGGTCCCCCGTTCCGGAGCGTGGATCTTTTTCAGCCAGCCCGATTCCACCAGCAGCTTCAGGTTGCGGTACACCGTCGCCTGGTTCAGGGAGCGGACGCTCCGGCGGCCGGCCTCGAGGACCTCATCGATGGCGAGGGGGCGGTCGTTCTGGCGGAAGACCTCCTGGATGGCGTCGCGCTGGCTCGTCTTTCTCTGCATCCGCATATCTCCGTAGGGCATCCTAGCGCGCGATCCTCTTTATTGCAAGAGTCCTTGCATAAACCTTGACATTCGCCGGGGATTGTGGAAAATGCAAGCTCGTTTGCAATAATGACATTCGGGAAACGGGAGACCGGGATTCCGGACGCGGAGGCGGGGTGCAGGACGCGGGGATGGTGATGACCAGGGTCTTGCTGGCGTTCGCGCTGGCCGTCGCCGGGGGCGCCGTCAGTTCGGCCGTCGCGGTGTCGCACCGGAGCCTCTGCCGGCTGATCAGCCTGGCCGCCGGGACCCTGCTCGGCGTGACCGTCTTCATCATCGTCCCGGAATGCCGCGAGGGCCTGACGACGGTGCAGCTGGCTGCGGCGCTGGCATCGGGGTACGGGGTCTTCTTCCTGATCAGCCGGTACGTGTTTCACGTCTGCCCCGCCTGCGCCGCCAGCCACTTCGACGAGGCCGCCACCCACCGTTTCGGCGAGATCGCGGCCGCGATGATCGTGGCCCTGGGCCTGCACAGCACCCTGGACGGCCTGGCCCTGGCCCTGGGCCGGGAGGACGCCATGGGGGGGAGCGTCGACGCCACCCTGCTGCTGGCCATCTGCGTGCACAAGGTCCCGGAAGGCCTGGCGCTCGGGGCGCTCCTGCTGGCTTCCGGCATGAAGCGGCTGCGGGCGGTCGCCGTCGTGGCCGCCGTGGAATCGACCACGCTCCTGGGCGGCATCCTGGGCCTCTGGGCCCTGCCCCGGGTGTCCGGCCTCTGGATGGACCTGGCCCTGGCGCATGTGGGGGGCGGCTTCATCTTCCTGGCCTTCCACGCCGTTTTCGGCGAGCTGGTCAAGCACGGCAAGCGCATCGTCCTGGCCAGCTTCTCCCTCGGGGCGGCCCTGATCCTCCTCCTGCACCTGGCCCTGCATTCCCACTGACCCCGCCCGTTCCCGGTTGATCCCTCCCCCCCTCGTGAGTATGATGAAGCCCATCTGTCTCACAACCATGGAGGGGAAAATGCGAGCGAAAACCATCAGCGCCGTCTGTGCCGTTCTTCTGCTGTTCAGTGCGTCCGCCTGCCGGAAAACTGATCCTCAAAACGCGGGCCCGGGGACGGCCCCGGCCGCGGCGCCCTGCGACCGTGCCTGCCTGGAAGGGTACGTGGACCGGTACCTGGACGCGATGCTGGCGCACGAAGCCGCCCCGACCCTGTTCGCGGCCGGCTGCCGCTTCACCGAAAACGGCATCCAGCTGCCGCTCGGTGAGGGGCTGTGGGCCAGCATGGTCGGCAAGGGGAGCTACAAGTTCTACGTTCCGGACACGGAGACGCAGCAGGTGGCCTTTATCGGCACCGCGCGCGAGGAAGCCCCGCGCGACCAGCCCCCCTCGTCCGTGGCCCTCGCCCTCCGGCTGAAGATCCGGGACGGGCTGATCGCGGAAGCCGAACAGCTGGTGATCCGGCCGGAGAGCAACCTGCTCGACCCCGGCCGCGCCCCCTCCCCCTCGGCCGCAGACGCGATCGAGAAGCTGGGCTCCCCCCACCCGGTGTACTCGGAAGTGATTCCCGAGGCGGGGCGCCCCTCCCGGGAGGAGATGATCCGGACGGCCAACGCCTATTTCACCGGGATGCAGAAAAACGACGGCAAGGGGTACTACCCCTTTACCGACGACTGCCACCGGATCGAAAACGGCAACCCGGCTACTAACGTGCCGCTCGCGCCGGGTCAGGAGATGCCCGATCCCCTCACCTCGACGGTCTATTCGAGCCACTGGGGCTGCAGGCAGCAGTTCGAGTCGGGGCTGATCCACTTCGTGACGCGGATCCGCGACCGCCGCTTCGTGGCCGTGGACCACGAGCGCGGGGTGGTGTTCAGCTTCTGCTTCTTCGACCACGCGGCCGGCAAATCGCGCTATTTCAAGACCCCCGACGGCCGCGACGTCGTCGAGGGCCCGACGGAGCCCTGGACCTGGCAGGTCGCGGAGATCTTCAAGGTCGAGAACGGCCTCATCCGCCGGATCGAGGCGGTCCTGCAGCGCAGTCCCTACGGGATGAACTCCGGCTGGAGCACCTACGAGCAGGGAATGTCGGACGAGATCCAGGTCATCCGCTGACGGCCGGCCCGGTCCGTCGCCCCGGCCGGGGGGGCTCGCCCTCCCCGGCCGGTTCAGACCTCCAGCCCGATCGAGCGCATCAGTTCCAGAGCGTTGCTCCTGCTGATCACCCCGGGCTTCAGTCGGTAATCGAAGGTCATGCGCCCGTCGACGATGCCGTCCTCGAAATGCACGTTCGCGGCCCGGGGGGCCATCGTTTCGGCGATGCGGGCCAGCGCGAGATCGTGCGTGGTCACCAGCCCGATCGCCCCCCGGTCGGTGAGCCCCTTCACGATCGCCTCCGCCCCGATGCGCCGGTCGTGGGAGTTGGTCCCGCCGAGCAGCTCGTCGAGCAGGAAGAGGAGGGGGGGGGAGCCCCCTGCCAGACGCACCAGCGACTCCAGCCGCTTGATTTCGGCGTAGAAGCGGGAGGTTCCCTCCTCGAGCGAGTCATGGACCCGGATCGACGCGCCCAGCGTCAGGGGGGAGAGGCGGAGGCGGCGGGCGCGCACCGGCGCCCCCGCGAGCGCCAGCACGGCGTTGACCCCCACCGTCCGCAGCAGGGTGCTCTTTCCCGACATGTTGGAGCCGCTCACCAGGAGCACCCTCGCTTCCGCGCCCAGGCTCACGTCGTTCGGCACCGACCGGGACGGGTCGAGGAGCGGGTGCCCCAGCCCCTCGCCCTCGAAGCAGGGGGGATGCCCGTCCAGCTCCGGGAAGGGGTCCGCGGGGTGCTCGTAGGCGTACCCCGCCAGGGAGGAGAGGGCCTCCAGCTCCGATACCGCATCGAGCCAACCCGGGACCGAGGGGCCGTGGCGGCGGCGCCACTCCTCGATCCGGCCGGCGAGCTGGATGTCCCACAGCAGGAGGAAGGCGAAGGGGGCGAAGAGCTGGTTGCGGCCAGAGTCGACCAGGACGACCAGCCGGTCGAGCCGGGCGATGACGGCCGAAGCCGGCGCCCCCCCGCGCTCGAGGGCCGCGCGCAGGCGGCGGAGGCGCCCGGCGCTGAACTCCTCCCGCTCCAGTCTCTGGAGAAGGCCGGACAGGACCCCCAGGTCCCGGCAGGCCGCTTCCGCCTCCTGGATGACGGGCCGGACCGTGCGGCGCAGGGCGTAGACCAGCCCGAGTTCCGCGAGCAGCATGAGGGAAAACCAGAGGTGTTCCCCCCGGACCCCCCACCAGAC
>CAZWXG010000030.1:13517-15566 GCA_964637825.1 uncultured Acidobacteriota bacterium | reverse complement strand
TCCTCGCGCGGGGGGGTGATGCCCGACATGCTTTCCTCCGGCGCCATGGTTTCCTCCTTCCCGCGCGGCGGATATAATGCCTCCGGATGCGGCCTCGTCAAGGGTAACGGCGGGGCGGGGGGAATGCAACCGGGAATGAAAATAGGAATGTGGAGGATGGCATGAACGTACTCGGCATCGTGGGCAGCCCGCGCCGCGGGGGAAATACCGAAATCCTGATGGAAGAGGCGCTGCGCTCGGCCCGCGCCGCGGGGTGCGCCACGGACATCTTCCTCCTGTCCGGGCGCCGCGTGGCCCCCTGCGACGCCTGCGGGGGGTGCGTCGAAACGGGAGAGTGCGTGGTCGGGGACGACATGCGGGAGCTCTCGGCCCTGATGGCGCGGGCGGACGGGATCGTGTTCGGCAGCCCGGTCTATTTCGGCTCCGTCAGCGCCCAGCTGAAGGCGGTGATGGACCGGACCTTCGCCCAGCTGCAGCGGCGGTCGCTCGAGGGGAAGGCGGCCGGGGCGCTGGCGGTCACGCGCAGGGTGGGCGCCGCGCAGGCGCGCTCCCTGATCTACGCCTACGCCATCGCCCAGGGGATGCTGGTGGCGGGCGGGGCGATCGGCTACGGCCGGGAACCGGGGGACGTGCGGACCGGGACCGGGGGGGGCATCGGCATGTCGGCCCTCGAGGAGGCGGGGCGGCTCGGGGCCGCCGTCGCCGCGCTCTCGCGGAGGCTGCGCTCCTGACTCCCCTCCCGGGTCAGGGCCCCGTGCACTCGAAACTGTCCGCGTCGTTGACGCTGCCGAACCCCTTGTAGCGCGCGGTCAGGGGGTAGGGGCAGAGGGGGCGCGACATTTCCACGCGGTTGTTGGCGACGCGGTAGGCCGTGATCCGCTTCGGGCTCTCCCCCCCCTCGCGCCACCGTTCGAGCGCCGCCATGAAATCGGCCTGGTCGGGGCCGTCGCCGCCGCTGCAGTGCCCCATCCCCGGGACCATGAACAGGCGCATCCAGTCCCCCTGGTCCGGCCCCAGGGCAGACCGCACGCTCTCGTAATACTCGATCGTGTTGCCGGGGGCGATGCCGGTGTCGTTCCAGCCGTGGTAGAGCAGCAGCTTCCCCCCGCGCGCCTTGAACCGGCCGAGATCGGGGTCGACGGCATCGACGAACCCCGTCTTTTCCCCGGCCAGGCGCGTGTCCCGTTCGGCGTCGAAGGTGCGCCAGTCCCACGCCGCATCCTGGTAGGTCAGCTGGAAGGTCCCGGTGGAGATGGGGGAGGGGGAAGCGGCCCCGAGCATGTGCCAGGCCGATTCGCTCCCGGGAGCCTTGCCGGCAAAGACCACCTCTCCCCCCGGAGTCCGGACGGGGGCGTACATCTTCCGCACCGTCCCGACCTGGGCCTCCGTCAGGCAGGCGTCCCCCTCTTCCCCCCGGCAGAGCAGCCCGGCGGGGTCGAAGCGGCACTTCCGGGGGTCTTCGAGGAGCCCGTCCCGGACCCCGTCGAGACCGTCGCAGGCGGCGAGCACCGCCCGGTGGAGCAGCGGGAGTTTCGACGCCGGGATCTTCCCGGAGGGTTCGCGCAGCAGCGCCACCGTCAGGGCCATGTCGGAAGCGTGCAGCCGGCTGTGGGCGTTGGCCGGCGCCCCGGCGACGATACCGTCGAAATCCCCGGGGTAGCGCTGGGCCGACATGAGCCCCTGCCTCCCGCCGGTGGAGCAGCCGTTCCAGTAGGAAAGCGCGGCCGGCCGGCCGTAGTGGGCCGCGATCAGGGTTTTCGAATGCACCGTCATTTCGTGGACCGCGCGGTAGGCGTAGTCGACGACCTTTTCCGGGTGCCCGATTCCGAACAGGGCGTTCCCCCCCCGGTGCCCGGTGTTGGTGGAGGCGGTGGCATACCCCTGCCGGAGCGCCGCGGCCATGGCGGGGGTGCTGACCGTCCCGGCCCAGCCGCCGTTCCCGACCGCCTGGAACTTCCCGTTCCAGTTTTCGGCCGGGAGCCAGAGCTCCATTTCGATATGGGAATCGGGCGACGGCGCGAGGACGGCCGCGACGCGGCAGTGGGCCGG
>CAZWXG010000030.1:10041-13417 GCA_964637825.1 uncultured Acidobacteriota bacterium | reverse complement strand
GATGAAGCGATCGCCTTCCAGGTACGGGTTGATGGTGGTGTTCGGGCTTTGCATCGCAGTGACCGGGGCGCTGGCCCAGACGGAGGGGTACCAGCCCCAGGTGGGGCAGGCGGGGAAGGACGTGGTCTGGGTCCCGACCGACCAGGCGCTGGTCGACATCATGCTCGACCTGGCAAAGGTCACCCCCGCGGACTACGTGATCGACCTGGGATCGGGGGACGGGCGCACGGTGATCACGGCCGCCAGGCGCGGGGCGCGGGCGCTCGGGATCGAATACAACCCCGAAATGGTCGAACTGTCGATCCGCAACGCGGCGAAGGAGGGGGTGAGCGCCCGGGCGTCCTTCAAGAAGGCGGACCTGTTCGCGACCGACTTCTCCGAGGCCACGGTCGTCACCATGTTCCTCCTTCCCAGCATCAACCTGAAGCTGCGCCCCACGCTGCTGGGCCTGAAGCCCGGTACCCGGATCGTGTCGAACAGCTTCACCATGGAGGACTGGAAGGCGGACCAGGTCGCCAGTCTCCCGGAGAGCTGCATCACCTGGTGCACGGCCTATCTCTGGATCGTCCCGGCCGGGGTGCAGGGAATCTGGGAAATGGAGGGCGGGGAACTGGAACTCGGCCAGGACTTCCAGATGGTTTCCGGGACGCTCCGGAAGGGGCACCTGAGCGCCATGGTCTCGGGGAAGGTCACCGGCGACCGGATCGATTTCGACGCCGCGGGCGTCCGTTACACCGGTCGGATCGAGGGGGGCGCGATGTCGGGGACCCGGACGGCGGCGGGCGAAAGCGCCCCCTGGAAGGCGGTACGGCGATGACGCCCGCGAGGCTGTTCACCGACGGCGAACTGGAGGCGATGGGGGCCCGGACCCTCGACCTGCTCCTCGCGGCCATCGATGCGGGGGACACGGAGCAGGCCCGGGCGCTCGCCGGGCGGATGTACCGGGAGTGCGGCCTGCTGCACGACGGCTCCATGTTCTGGATCGCGGGTCTCCAGAGTTACATCTACCGCAGGCTGGGGGTCGAGGCGCTGGAGGAGGCGGAGCGCGAGGCGCACGCGGCCGAGGCCAGGACCGTCTTCCGGCCGCCCGAGAAAACCGACCTGCGGTCCCAGGTGGAGCACCTGGCCTCCACCCTGCGGGGGCACCTGCAGCCGGTGCGCATCACGGAGGACGACCGGACGATCTCGCTGACCATGCAGCCGTGCGGCTCCGGGGAGCGGATCATCCGCAAGGGGGGCTATTCCCCCGAGGTGGGCCTGGCCCGGATTCCGGGCCCCCACCCCATCACCTGGGGGATGCGGGATTTTCCGGTCTACTGCGTGCACTGCCCCATCCTCGAACGGATGCAGGTGGAGGCCCTCGGCCGTCTGGGCGCCTGCCGCGTCGTGTCGGAACCGATGGGGGACGGGGGGTGCCGCTTCGTCTTTTACAAGGACCCCGCCGACGTCCCGGAGGAATTCTACTCCCGGATCGGGAAACGGAAACCGGAATCGCTGTAAAACCGATTTCCATATTGGTATAATGCCCCGCAATCGAGGCTGCAGGCGGGGGAAACGATGATCGACATCCTATCGGCGTTCGGGCTGAGTGCGGCCACGGGGCTCAACGCCTACCTCCCGCTCCTCGTGGTGGGGCTGCTGGCGAGGTTCACCCCCCTCCTCACCCTCGGCGCCCCCTGGGACGCCCTGGAAAACGGCTGGGTGCTGGCGCTGCTCGCGGCGCTCCTGGTCCTCGAGGCGGCGGCGGGGCGGGTGCCCGCGGTGGCCGTCGTCCTCGAGCGGATCCGCACCCTGGCCCGTCCCGCCGCGGGCGCCATCCTCTTTGCCGCCGCCAGCCACGCCATCAGCGGCCTGAATCCCGTTCTCGCCATGATCTGCGGGATCCTGGTGGCCGGGGGGGTGCAGGCCGCCCGGGCCTCGGCCCGGCGCGCTCCCGGCGCGGGGGAGGTCCACGTCGGCGCCGCCCCGGGTATTGCGGAGACGGCCGCCGCAGGGGGTGCGGCGTTGCTCGCGGTGGTGCTCC
This sequence comes from uncultured Acidobacteriota bacterium, assembly GCA_964637825.1. Classification (GTDB taxonomy): domain Bacteria; phylum Acidobacteriota; class UBA6911; order UBA6911; family UBA6911; genus UBA6911. The sequence continues at coordinate 11,394 of CAZWXG010000030.1, read as the reverse complement.
CCGTGCCCATGGCCGTCCTGGTCCTGGCGTTGCTGGGGCTCTGGGCCCGGCGGGCGGTTCGAGACCGCCGCCGGCGGGCGTGAGGCGGCATGCGGGTCGGAATCAATTACCCCTGGATCGATTACGGCTGGGATTTCGGTCCTCCCCCCGAGGCGTGGGTCCCTCCCGGGAGGGCGGCCGGCTGGAGTGCCGCCCGGCGGAGGCGGATCGCTGACGATTTCCGTGCCTTCGCCGCCCAGGGCTTTTTCGCCGTCCGCTGGTTTCTGCTCGGTGACGGGTTGAACTACGGGACCGGGGCAGACGCGCCGCGCCCGGAGGGCAGGGACCGGGTTTTCGATCCCCTTCCGCCCGAACACCCTTTTTACTCCCGCCTCCTGGACGATTTCGCCTTCGTGCTCGACACCTGCCGCGATACCGGGCTCGAGTTGTTTCCCTCGCTGCTGGACTGCAGCTGGTGCTTCCGGGGGACGCCGGCGGACGCGCGCCCGGAAATCGTCAAGGGGGGGCGTTCGGGCGTCGTCCGGGACCCCGCCGCGCGGGAGGCGTTCCTGGACCTGGTCCTGGAACCGCTGCTCGACCTTTCCCTCCGCCGGCGCGGCGCGATCTATGCCTGGGAACTGATGAACGAGCCGGAGTGGGCCGTGCGCGGATTCTGGAAGCGGGGGGCGCACCGGACGGTGAGCCTCGGCGAGATGCGGGAGTTCATCGCGGCGGGGGCGCGCCGTATCGCGCGCCGGCGGCTGGAGGACGGGACGCCGGCGTTTCGTTCCTCCGTCGGGTTCGCCCACTGGGACACCCTCGAGCGCTGGGACGCGGCGGGGCTGGGGCTCACGCTGCCGCAGTTCCATTACTACGCGCAGCGGGGGCGCCCCCTGCCCGAAGCCGGGGGTGCGGGCGTGGTCGGGGAGTTCGCGAGCGCCGAGGAGCGGGCCTGGCCCGACCTGCAGCTGCGCCGCGAGGCGCAGACGCTGACCAACCGCCTGGCCTGCCTCGAGCGCAAGGGGTATCCGGATTGTTTCGTATGGTCGGCCCGGGGCGCGGACCGGGCCACGCGCTGGACGGAGGAGGTGCAGGGCGAACTGGCGGCCTACAACCGCGGTTCGATCCGGGTGCCCTCCCCCGCGGCGGGTACCCCCGTGTCTTCCGGTTGATCCGGCGCCTTGCGGTTGCGCCACATCCCGAACAGCAGGGTCAGCAGGGCCAGGCCGATTTCATCGATGAAGGGGATGATGTCGGGGATGGCGAAGTCGGCCAGGGTGAGCGCCGCCAGGAGGGCGACCAGGGTGGGAAAACGAAAGTGGAAACGCTCGAGAAGACGGCCGGCGAGCGAAACTCCCGAGGACGAAGTCATGG
>CAZWXG010000030.1:7709-9941 GCA_964637825.1 uncultured Acidobacteriota bacterium | reverse complement strand
GACGGCGCCGATGACCGCGCCGATGAACCCGGCCGAATCCCCGGGCTGGTACCAGCCGACGAGCCTGCCGAGCAGGGTCGAGAGCAGCGCGCCGGCCACGCCCAGCGCGATGGTGATCAAAAAGCCCCCGGGATCCTTGCCGGGCATCAGGAATTTGGCGATCGCGCCCGCGATGAAACCGATGATGATCATCCACAACAGGTTCAGCATGTATCCTCCTTTGTCGTGAAAGGGGAGGAACGCCCCTCCCCGAGGGTCCCCGGTCCCGCCGGCGCCCTCCGGCCGGGACCGGAAAATCAGTCGGCCTGTCGATGTGTCCGCCAGAGTTCGATGTAGTGGGCGGCGTTGCGCCGGTTCGCGGCGATCTGTTCCGCCGTGAGCGTCTTGATCTTCCGCGCCGGGATCCCCGCGTAGAGGCAGCCGCTTTCGAGCGCCTGCCCTTCCAGGACCACGGCGCCCGCGGCGACGACGGCGTCCTCCCCCACCACGGCGTTATCCATGACGATGGCCCCCATCCCGACCAGGCAGCCGTCGCCGAGGATGCACCCGTGCAGCACCGCGCCGTGCCCCACCGACACCTCCCTCCCCACGAGGGTGCGCGACCGGTCGGTCGTGCAGTGGACCATGCACAGGTCCTGGATGTTGCTCCGCTCCCCGATCACGATCGCCCCCACGTCCCCCCGCAGCACGGTCCCGTACCAGATGCTGGCGCCGGCCGCGATGCGGACCTCCCCCACGACCGTCGCGTTTTCGGCGACGAAGGCCGAAGGGTCGATGTCGGGTACGAACGGCCCGAAGGCCCGGATGCAGGCCATGGCTTCCCCCCTACTCCCCCGCCGCCTCGGGCTCCCCGATCGAAAGGAGCTCCACCTCGAAAACCAGAACCGAGTAGGGCTCGATGGCCCCCATGCCGCGCGCCCCGTAGGCGAGCGCGGGGGGGAGGAAGAGGCGCCACTTCGACCCGACCGGCATCAGCGGCAGCGCCTCTTTCCAGCCGGCGATGATCTGTCCGAGGGCGAACTCGGCCGGTTCCCCCCGCTGGTAGGAGCTGTCGAACTCGCTCCCGTCGATCAGGGTGCCCCGGTAGTGGACCTTGACCGTGTCCTCGGGCGTGGGCCGTTTCCCCTCCCCGGCGGTGAGGACCCGGTACTGCAGGCCGCTGGGGAGGGCGACGACCCCCTCCGCGGTCCGGTTGGTTGCGAGGAACGCCTCCCCCGCCGCCCGGTTCTTCTCCGCCCGCGCCTTCTGCTCCGCCGCCTGCTTTTCCTCCAGCTCCCGCTGCAGCGCCGTCAGGGAAGCCCGGATCTCATCGTCGGTCATGAGGATGCGCTCGCCCGCAAAGCCGTCCCGGAGGCCCCGGATCAGCATTTCCGGGTCCAGATCGAGGTCGCCTTGCCGGAAATTCCTGGCGGCGTCCACCCCGATGCCGTAGCTGACCTTTTCCTTTGGGGTTTCCGGCGGTTGCGGTTCCTGGGCCATGGCCGTTACAGAAATCAGCGCCGCCGCACACACCCACCATCGGATTTCCATCGAAGCTCCCTCCGGATCTCCCGCCGCCGGATGCGGAGGGCTGTCCCTAATATAACCCCGGAGCGGGGAAGACTCGAAGCCCAAAACGGCCGGGTGTACAATCATCGTTTGCAACCCTATCCTCACGGGCGGAGCCGGAATCATGGAATACGCTTATCGTTACGGGGACCCCGGACGGTTGTACCTCAACGTGACCAACCGGTGCGCCAACCGCTGCTCCTTTTGCGTGCGCGGGGACTCCGACGGCCTGGGGGGCGCGCTGCTGCGGGGGGCGGAGGAGCCCGATTTCGCCCGGCTGCGGGAGGCGGTGGTGCGCCACGGGGGGCCGGGGCGGTTCCGGGAGATCGTCTGGTGCGGGTACGGGGAGCCGACTTACCGGCTGGACCTCATCGGGGAAGCGGCCGCCTGGCTGCGGAGCGGGGGGGCGAAGATCCGGCTCAACACCAACGGGCATGCCTGCGTCATCCACGGCCGGGACGTGCTCGAGCGGCTCGGCGCCGCCGTCGACCGGGTGTCGGTTTCGCTCAACGCGCCCGATCGGGCCCGCTACCTGCAGCTGTGCCTTCCCGACCCGGGACAATTCGGCGGGCCCGGCGGGCCCCCGGTTACGGCGGAGGTCCTGTGGGGCTCGGTGCTCGATTTCCTCTCCCGCGCGCCCGCGCATTTCGAGGAGGTCCAGGCGAGCGTCGTCGGTCACGCCCT
>CAZWXG010000030.1:3244-7609 GCA_964637825.1 uncultured Acidobacteriota bacterium | reverse complement strand
AGCTCCCGGTAGAGGCGGTCCACGTCGGACACCTCGAAGGCGATGTGGGCCGCCCCCGGGTCGCACGGCCGGGTGTCGACCCGTTTCCCCTCCGGCCGGACGTACTGGATCAGCTCGATCCGGGAGCCGCCGGGGATGTCCAGGAGCGCGATCCGCAGCTCCGCGTCGGGCAGTCCCACGATCCGGCGCACGTTGTCGTCCCTCACTTCCATGACGGGACCCGAGCGGAGGCCGAGCGCGCCGCAGAAGAAATCGAGCGCCGCCTCGATGTCGCCGACGGTGAAGCTGAAATGGTCCACAAGTCTGATCATGGGGCACCTCCCCGCGCGCGGTTTGCGGCCGGGACCCCCAGTATAGCAGCCCGCGGCGCCGGCGGCACGGGCTGCCCGGAGGTGAACCTTTGCCGGCGCCGGGGCGATCCAATCAAAGGGCCCTGTCGCCGCGCGGGGTTCTGTGCTAATTTTCGGCCGTGGACGGGAGAGAGCCCATGAGTTCCGGACCCTGGAAACTGTCGATCCTCCTCCTGGCGCTCCTCTGCCTTCCCGGCCCCCTCTCCCTCGGCGGGGAGGCGGCCGGGGAGGGGGAGCGGGTCCTCGTGCTGACCGACGGTTCCCGGGAACGGGTCCGGGGCTACTCCATCGAGGGGGACCGCCTCCGTTACTACAGCGCCGAGCGTAACGAGTGGGAGGAGATGCCCGCGGAGCTGGTCGACTGGCCGGCCACGGAGCGGCAGGCGCGGCGGGAGGCGGACGAGGCGGCCGAGCGGTCGGGCGCCGCTGAGGAGAGCGCCCGGCGGCAGCGGCTGGAGGATCTGGCCCGGGCTCCGCAGGTCGCCCCGGGAATGCGCCTCCCCGCCCCCGGCCGGGTCTACCTGGTCGACCGCTACGAGGGGGAGCCCGCGCTGGTCCTGCTCGACCAGAGCGGCGGGCAGCTGCACAAGAACACGAAAAGCAACATCCTCCGGGGGATCCTCAACCCGGTCGCCAGTTCCCGGCAGACGATCGAGCTCGAGGGGCCGCGCGCCGGCGTGCGGTCCCACGCGGCGGTGCCGGAGATCTATTTCCCGGTCGAGCCCGGCGGCGGGATGCCGCACGGCGACGATGCGTCGCGCGGCGACGATGCGTCGCACGGCGACGGTGCGGGCGCCGGGGACGGGGGGCGGCTCCGGCTGGTTTCCTGCGAGGAGCGGAAGGGGAACCGGGTGGTGTTCAGCTACAATATCGCCGTGTACGGGCGCGTGAGCGTCCGGGCCCGGTACGTGGAAACGGTCGTGGAGCCGCTCAGCGACTACTGGGTGAAGGTCATCCCCGCCGCGCCGCTCGAGCCGGGGGAATACGCCCTCGTCGAGTTCGACCGGGACGGGGGGGCAAATGAATTTGTCTGGGATTTCGCCGTCGACCCGCTGGCGCCCCCCAACGCGTCGGTGCGGCCGGGGGAGGCCGACAGGGGGGCGCCGGTCCTGATCCTGAAGCCGGCGGCGACCCTTCCGGAAGCGGGGAAGGAGCCCTGATGGCCCCGATCGACATTCCGCCGGATGAAATCAGTCTCGAGTTCGTCCGCGCCTCGGGCCCCGGGGGGCAAAACGTGAACAAGGTCGCGACCGCGGTGCAGCTCCGGTTCGACGCCCTCCATTCGCGCGTCCTGACTCCGGAAGTCCGGGAGCGGCTGCTACGCCTGGCGGGCCGGAGGGTGAACGCCGCGGGGGAGATCCTCATCGAAGCCCGGCGTCACCGCACGCAGCAGCGCAACCGCGAGGACGCCCTCGCGCGTCTTGCCGAGCTGATCGAAAGGGCGTCGGTGCCCCCGAAAGCTCGGCGCCGGTCGCGCCCGAGCGCGGCCTCCCGCCTCAAACGGCTCGAGAAGAAAAAGCGGCATGCGGGCGTCAAGAAGCTCCGCTCGCGGGTGAAGGATGACGAATGACGGGGATCAGAGCTGCCGCAGGAAGCGGTTGTGCTCGTCGACGAGGATGATCCTGGGGGTGACCGGTTCGGACGCCAGCTCGAAGCCCATGATGATGATCTCGTCCCCGCGCTTGATCACGTGCGCGGCGGCCCCGTTCATGCAGATCTCGCCGGATCCCCGCCGGCCCTCGATCACGTAGGTCTCCAGCCTCTCGCCGGTGGTGTTGCTGACGACCAGGACCTTTTCCCCGGGCCAGAGCCCCACCCGGTCCATGAGGTCCTCGTCGATGGTGATGCTGCCGACGTAGTGCACGTCGGCCTCGGTCACCATCGCCTTGTGAATCTTCGATTTCAATACCCAGCGCATAGTTTGTCTTCCGATCCCTCGAAATAATGCACCAAACCTCTTTCTTCGTCCACCCCATAACGGATTTGCCGTCATCGCCCCCCCCGGGGCTGACGGGACGTGATACACTTAAACTTCGGGGTAACGGAATGCCCGGGCGCGCCCGTGTGGGCGGGCACGGGGCCAAGTGCGGGGAGCGGGAACATGGGGATATGGGATATCCTGGCGCAATCGGAGCGGCGGCTCTGCTCGCGGTTCGACAATGCCTTCAGCCAGGAAATGATGCAGAAACTGTCGGAAATCCGGCGCCAGGTCCTGGAACAGGTGGATTCCAGGTTCGTCGCCGAATCCTCCGGGAAATCGTTCCCCTACGGGAAGATTTCGGTCCTTCTCTACCCCCGTTCGGACGATCTGCGGGAGGCTTTCCGGGCCGCCTTTCTCGAGGGGGAGTCGCTCAAGGGGGATATCCTGCAGATGCTCGAGGAGGCGCAGGTCCGCCTCCCGGGGCCGGTGGAGATTTCGGTGGCCTCCGAAGCGGCCCCGGGCGCCGATCCCATGCCGCTGGCGGTCTACAAAATGGAGTTCGTCAAGCGTGACCCGGCCGGGAAGCGGGAGGTGCCCGCGGTGAGGTTGACGATCACCAAGGGCGCCGCGGCGAAGCCCTCCTGCCGCCTGCAGAAGGAGCGGGTGCTCATCGGGCGTTCGCCCGAAGTGACCGACCGCGAAGGGCGGGTGATCCGCAAAAACGACCTCATCTTCCTCGACGACGGGGGCGAGATCAACTCCACCGTGAGTTACGCGCACGCCAGGATCTGGTGGGACCACGGGAGCCAGGAATTCCTGATCATGGACGAGATCAGCCGCTACGGCACCAGCATCGTGAGGCAGGGAAGGTCGCTGGAGGTGCCCTCGGGCAACCCCTGCGGCATCCGGCTGCAGTCCGGGGACGAGGTCATCTGCGGCCAGGCCCGCTTCCGGTTCGAACCGGAAGCGTGACCCGGCCCGGCCGGGAGGTTCAGAGCGCGACCCGGTCGGGGACCGAACGGGAGAGGGTCCAGCAGGGGGCCAGGTTGAGGGTGCGGTAGGTGCGTTCGATCGATTCCCGCGTCCCCCAGTCGCTCCACCCGACGTCGGAGACGGCCACCATCAGCAGGTGGCGCGGAATCCGGGCCAGGAAATCGGTCGAGAAATTCCAGGCCCGGAGCGAAGCGTAGACCTCGGCCGCCTTTTCGGGCGCATCGCGCAGCGCGAGCATGGGGGCAAATCCCTCCGGCGCGCAGCGGGCGAGCAGGTCCATCATCCGCGACAGGCGGAAGACCATCACGAAGGTGTTCCACAGCCCCCCCCGGGCGATGAGGGAGCCGGCCGCCGGCAGGTCCGGTTTCTCGGTGAAAGCCTCGACGTTGAAAATCCCGTCCTCGATTCCCGCGCTCCCCGAGGGGAGGATGTACCCGTACCCGGTCTCCGGCCGGTCCGGGGCCACGCCCAGGATCGCGATCCGCTCCGGCATGAGCGCGACCGCCGCGGCGGCGCGCCGGACGTGCCGGATGAAGGCCCCGTCGTCCTCCACGTAGTGGTCGGTCGGAAATGCCGCGACGACGGCGTCGGGGGCGGTGCGCTCGATCTGCAGCAGGGAAAAGAGCAGCCCCGGGCCCGTGTCCAGGTTGTGCGGCTGGACGAAGATGTTGTCTTCCGGCAGCGCCCGGAGCTGCTCCCGGGCCAGCCCCAGGTGATCGCGGTTGACGACGACGCGGATGTTCGCGCGGGTGGAAAAGCGCCGGGCGCGGGCCAGCGTGGCCTCCAGAAGCGACGAGCCGCGCAGGAGGCGGCAGTACTGTTTCGGGATCGGGATCCCTGCGACTTCCCGGGTCAGGTCCCTCAGCCGGGCCCCGTCCCCCCCCGCCAGGAGGAGGGAAATGTGGGGCATCGGCCCGGAAATCGTTTCCCCCGTTGCGGTTATCCTGCACGCATTCGCCCCCGCGCGCTTCAACATGGCCCGTGCACCTCCCTGGAATCGACGATAGCGAGAAAAACAAAAATCCTTTAGGTATATGTAGCCGCCGGCCGGCGCTTCTTCAATCCGTAGAAATACCCAAACCGGCATGCGGCCAATACCCA
>CAZWXG010000030.1:0-3144 GCA_964637825.1 uncultured Acidobacteriota bacterium | reverse complement strand
CATGAAACTGATTGTTGCGATGATTCGGCCCCACCGGCTGGGCGAGGTCCGCCAGGCGCTGGCCGAAGTCGGGGTCGGCGGGATGACGGTGTCCGAGGTCCGGGGCGCCGGGAAGCAGAAGGGCCAGGTCGAACGCTACCGCGGTTCGGAGTACGCCGTCGACCTCCTGCCCAAGTGCAAGGTCGAGGTCGCCGTCGACGACGACGGCTGCGAGGCGGCGGTCGGGGCGATCCGCCGGGGGGCCTACAGCGGCGAAATCGGCGACGGAAAGATCTTCATCCTGACGCTCGAGGACGCCGTACGCATCCGCACCGGCGAACGGGGCGAGGATTCCCTCTGACCCTTTCCGACGGGAATCCTGCCGCCATGCAAGACGAGATCGAACGCCTGCGGCGCAAGCTGCGGGAAGGGAGGAGCGGACTGTTCGGCCGGGTGCGGTGGGACGCGCCCGGCCGGGACCTGCTCGCCGCGCACTCCGACCTGATCGACGGGCTGCTCGGGGAGATCTTTGCCCTCTCGTGCGGGGTCGCGGACCGGGAGGCGGTGCGCGCGCCCGATTCCGGCCTGGCCATCGTGGCCACGGGGGGGTACGGGCGCCGGGAACTCCACCCCTTTTCCGACATCGACATCGCCTTCATCCCGTCTGAGGAGGAGGACCCCTGGGTCGAGGCGCTGGTGCATACGGCGTTCCGGCTGGTGATGGACGTCTTCCTGTCCCTCCGGGAGATCCGCGTGGGGTACGCCTTCCGCCCGGTAGCCGAGGCCGGCTCCTGGGACGTGCCCACCCGGACGGCGCTTCTCGACCTGCGCCATATCTGCGGCGCTCCCGGGCTGGCTGAAAAGATGGACGCCCGCGTCAGGGGAGCACTCTCCCCCCTCGACATCATGCTCGAATCCCCGCCGGAGGGGACGCCGGCGGGCCGCGCCCGCTCCCTCTACGAAATCGAGCCGAACCTCAAGGAGGGGCCGGGGGGGCTGCGCGAGCTGCATCGCGCCCGCTGGATCTTTCAGCTCCTGCTGGGGGTTCCGGGCGGGGAACTGGAGGCGGTGCTGGCCGAACGCGAACTGCTCGCGCCGGCGCGGCTCGCCGAAGTCCGGGCGGCCGCCGACTGGTTCTGGCGCGCGCGCAGCTGGCTGCACCTGGCCGCCGGCCGGCCGGCCGAGGTGCTGATGACCAATTACCAGGACCGGATCGCGCGCGAGCTGGGGGGCACCGCGTCCCAGGACTGGCTCGCGCGCCACCTCGCCCACGCCGAGACGCTCCGCCGGTTCCGGGAGACGGCGGCGCGCGCCCTCCTCGCCGGGCCCTGGGCCGTCGACGGCGCCCTGCTCCAGGAGGGGGGCCTTCATCGGAAACCGGGCAACCCGGGGCCCGGGGCGGTGGTCGACCTCTTCCGGGCGTCCCAACGCTACGGGATCCCCGTCGGGGTGCGGGAGCTGGAGCAGCTGGACCGGTCGCCCCTCCCGCCCGGCGCCGGGGAGCCGTCCGATGGGGAGGTCCGCACTTTCATGGACGTCCTCGGGGAAGGCCGGGGGGGGGAACCCGCCCTGAGGCAGCTGCTGCGTTACGGCCTGCTCGACCGGTTCGTCCCCGGGTTCTCCGAAGTCATGCGCTTCGTCCCCCCCGATCCCGCCCACCGCTACACCGTGGGGGAGCATTCACTCCGGATGGTGGCCCACCTTGAACGGCTGCGCGCGGGCGCCGACCCCGGGGGGGGATGGTTCTCCGACCTGCTCGGCCGGTGCGCCCATTTCGACCTGCTCTGCCTGGCCGCCCTGCTGCACGACGCGGGCAAGCTCGCCCCTTCCGGGGACCACGCCGAGGCCGGCGCGCTCCTGGCCGCCTCGGTGGCGTCCAGGCTGAAACTCGCTCCCGAAAAGCGGAAGTTGCTCGACGTCCTCGTCCGTCACCACCTGCTGCTGGTGCGCACGGCGAGGCTGCACGACCTCGAATCGGCCCAGATCCTCCAGATGGTGGCGGAGCGGGTGCCCGATCCCGAGGCGCTCGGCCACCTGCAGGTCCTGACCTATGTCGACACCGTGGCGGTCGGGGAAAACAACTGGACCTCCATGGATTTCCGGGATCTCGAAGACCTCCACCGGAAAATGCAGGATCATTACGCCCGGGCGGAAGCCGAGACCCGGGGGGGCGGGGGGGCGGGGGACGAGAAGGTGCTGGTGCGGCGCAAACTGGAGGTCCTCCAGGGGCGGAACGAAGCGGCGGTCCTGAAGCATTGCGGCGCCATGCCGTCGGGCTACGTCCTGAACACGCCGCTCGAGGAGATCGCGTTCCACCTCCAGCTCCTGGAGCGGCTCGAGGCCGAAACGGTGGTGCTCGACGTCTACAACCGCCCCGGGGACGATTATTCCGAACTCACCATCTGCGCCCCCGACGACCCGCAGCCCGGGACGCTGGCCAGGATCACGGGCGTCCTCTACGGGTGCGGCGTCGACATCCACCGGGCCCAGGCCTTCACCATGCAGCGGGAACGGCCCGTCGTCCTCGACACCCTCCGGGTCCGCTCCCAACGGATGCCGATCTCGGAAAACCGGGCGCGCCGCATCCGGGCGGCCCTCGTGCGGGTGCTCGCGGGAGGGGAGGACGTCGAAGCCTTCCTCGCCCGGTCGGGCATCAGCCCCGCCGGCGGGATCATGATCGAAGCCATCGACCTGCGCAACGACCTTTCCGAAGAGCACACGGTGGTCCACGTCGTGGCCCCGGACCTTCAGGGGCTGCTTTACCTGATGACGCGCGCGCTCTCCCGCTGCGGCCTGCACATCCATTCGGCCAAGGTGGCCACCTGGAACGGGCGCGCCGAAAACAACTTCTACGTCACCGCCGGCTCCGGCCCGATTCCCGACGCCGATCTGGACCTGTGGACCGGCCGGCTGCGCGCCGAACTGGCCGGATAGGCTCAGCGGCGCAGGGTGGCCGCGAGCCTCCGGGGGTGGAGCAGCAGGTCCAGCCCGCAATGGATGTCGCGCACGGCCACGGGCGCCGCGAGCAGGGCGGCGGTGGCCGCGCCTTCCGGACCGAGGACGGCGATCCCCAGGGCCGCGCGCTCGAGCATCCGCGCGTCGTTGGCCCCGTTGCCGATGGCGGCGACGGTGTCCGCCCCCAGCCGTTCGACATAGTCGAGCTTC
>CAZWXG010000029.1:16539-25892 GCA_964637825.1 uncultured Acidobacteriota bacterium | reverse complement strand
CGCTCATGACCGAGAACGGCACCTTCATCGTCAACGGCACCGAGCGCGTCATCGTCAGCCAGCTGCACCGGTCCCCCGGGGTGTTTTTCGAATCCAACGCCGGGCACACCTTCTTCCTCGCGAAGATCATCCCCTACCGCGGCTCCTGGGTGGAGTTCGAATACGATCAGAAGAACCTCCTCTACGTGCGGATCGACCGCAAGCGGAAATTCCTCGCGACCACCTTCCTGCGGGCCCTCGGCCTCAGCGACGACGCCGGGATCCTCCGGACGTTCTACGCGCCGATCGCGATCCGGTGGGAGGACAACGTGCTGTACCGCACCCTCGGGCGCGACCTCATCGGCTCCAAGGCGGCGGAGGACATCAAGGACCCGAAAGGAAAGACCGTCCTGGTCGCCAAGGGGAAGCGCATCGTCGCCGGCGCCTACAACCAGCTCGTCAAGGCCGGGGTCAAGGAGATCGTCATCGACCTGGAGGCGCTGGAGGGCGCGCTGTCCATCTCCGAGGTGATCAACCAGGAAACGGGCGAAATCCTGGTCGAGTCCAACACCGAGGTGACCTCGCGCACGATCACGGTGCTCGCCGAGAGCGGGATCGAGTCGCTGGAAGTGTTCTACCCCGAGCGCGAAGACACCGGAGTGACCATTTCCCAGACCCTGCGCAAGGACCACATCAAATCGCAGGGGGACGCCCTCATCGAGATCTACCGGAAACAGCGCCCGGGCGACCCGCCGACGATCGAGACCGCGACGGCCCTGTTCGAGGGGATGTTCTACGATCCCCGCAAGTACGATTTCTCCAAGGTCGGAAGGCTGAAGTTCAACATCAAGCTGGGGCTCAACACGCCGCTCGAGCAGCGCACGCTGCAGGCGGAGGACTTCTACGCCGTGATCAACTATGCGCTGAAGCTCCCCCGCAGCATCGGGTCGGTCGACGATATCGACCACCTCGGAAACCGGCGGGTGCGCGCCGTGGGCGAACTGCTCGAAAACCAGTTCCGCATCGGGCTCGTGCGCATGGAGCGTGCGATCAAGGAGAAGATGTCGGTCCACCAGGAAATGACGACGGCGATGCCGCACGACCTGATCAACGCCAAGCCGGTGATGGCCTCGATCCGGGAGTTCTTCGGCAGCAGCCAGCTGTCCCAGTTCATGGACCAGACCAACCCCCTTTCCGAGATCACCCACAAGCGGCGCCTGTCCGCCCTGGGGCCGGGCGGGTTGAGCCGCGAGCGGGCCGGGTTCGAGGTGCGCGACGTGCACCCGACCCATTACGGACGCATCTGCCCGATTGAAACGCCGGAAGGCCCCAATATCGGGCTGATCTCCTCGCTCAGCTGCTACGCCCGGATCAACGAATACGGGTTCATCGAATCCCCCTACCGGAAGGTCAAGAACGGCAAGGTGCTGGATTTCGTGCAGGTCGTGTTCCCGGGGGACGCCCACTTCAAGGTGGGCGAGCAGGTGGAAAAGGATTCCGCGGACAAGGAGAACCGCCGGTTGGAATCGTCGGGGAAGCGCCCGGCCCAGTGGGAGCCCCATTCCTTCTACCAGACGGCGTGGGAAGCCGAGGTGTACAACATCGCCCAGGCGAACGCCGAGATCGGCGACGACGGGATGCTGATCCAGGAACGGGTCAACGCCCGCAACGAGGGGAATTTCGTGCTCGTGGAGCGCGAGGGGGTGGACTATATCGACGTCTCCCCCAAACAGCTGGTGAGCGTGGCCGCCAGCCTGATCCCGTTCCTGGAGCATGACGACGCCAACCGCGCGCTGATGGGTTCCAACATGCAGCGCCAGGCCGTTCCCCTGCTCCGGGCCGAAGCCCCCTACATCGGCACCGGGATGGAATACATCACCGCCAAGGACTCCGGCGCCGTCGTGAGCTGCAAGCGCTCGGGCGTGGTCGACAGCGTCGACGCCACCCGCATCATCGTCCGCGTCGAGGGGGAAAGCGACGGGGGGAAATCCCCTGCGCGGGACGCGGGGGTGGATATCTACTCGCTGACCAAGTTCAAACGCTCCAACCAGAACACCTGCATCAACCAGACCCCCCTGGTGAGCCGGGGGGACGCCGTCGTCCGGGGGCAGGTGCTGGCCGACGGCCCGTGCACGGACAAGGGCGAACTCGCCCTGGGACGCAACGTGCTGGTCGCGTTCATGCCCTGGCGCGGGTACAACTTCGAGGACGCCATCCTGGTGAGCGAAAAGCTGGTCAAGGAGGACAGCTACACGTCCATCCACATCGAGGAGCTGGAAATCGAAGCCCGGGACACCAAACTGGGCCCGGAGGAGATCACGCGCGACATCCCGAACGTCAGCGACGCCAGCCTGCGCGATCTTGACGAAAGCGGCATCATCCGGATCGGCGCCAAGGTGCGGCCGGGGTCGGTGCTGGTCGGCAAGGTGACCCCGAAGGGGGAGACCCAGCTGTCGCCGGAAGAGAAGCTGCTGAGGGCCATCTTCGGCGAGAAGGCGGGAGAGGTCCGGGATGCCTCCCTGGTGACCCCCCCGGGCATCGAGGGGACGATCGTCGACGTCAAGATCTTTTCGCGCAAGGGCGTTCCGAAGGACGAGCGCGCGCGGCAGATCGAGAAGGAACAGGTCGACAAGATGGAGAAGGATCTCAACGACGAGATCCGCATCATCAAGGAGGAGCGGAACAAGAAGCTCATCCACATCTTCAGCGGCGAGGTCCTGCCGGAGGACGTCGCGAACCGGTCGGGCGAGGTGGTCATCAAGAAGAACACCAAGCTGACCCGATCGCTGCTCCAGGGTCTCAGTTCCACCGACCTCGGCAGGATCAAGAACGATTTCAAGGCCGAGAAGGAGGGGAAGGTTTACGAGAGCATCAAGAGCCTCGAGGAGAAAACGGAGAAGCAGATCCAGATTCTCAAGAGCCTCCACGAGGAACAGCTCGCCAAGCTGCGGCGCGGCGACGAGCTTCCCCCCGGTGTCATCAAGATGGTGAAGGTTTACGTGGCCATGAAGCGGAAGCTCTCCGTGGGGGACAAGATGGCCGGGCGGCACGGGAACAAGGGCGTGATCGCGCGCATCCTGCCGGAGGAGGACATGCCCTACATGCCCGACGGCACCCCGGCCGAGATCGTGCTCAATCCCCTGGGGGTCCCCTCGCGCATGAACGTGGGGCAGATCCTGGAAACCCACCTGGGCTGGGCCGCGGCTGCGCTCGGGCTCCATTTCGCGACCCCGGTCTTCGACGGCGCCTCGGAATCGGAGATCAAGGAGATGCTCCGGCGCGCCGGGCTGCCCGAGACCGGGAAGATCGACCTCTACGACGGGATGACGGGGGAGAGGTTCGACCAGCAGGTGACCGTGGGGTATATCTACATCCTCAAGCTGTCCCACCTCGTCGACGACAAGATCCACGCACGGAGCATCGGCCCCTACTCCCTCATCACGCAGCAGCCGCTGGGCGGGAAGGCCCAGTTCGGAGGCCAGCGTTTCGGTGAAATGGAGGTCTGGGCGCTCGAAGCCTACGGCGCCGCCAATATCCTGCAGGAACTGCTGACCGCCAAGTCGGACGATATCCAGGGCCGGACCAAGATCTACGAGGCCATCGTCAAAGGGGAATCCCAGTTCACTCCCGGCATCCCCGAGTCGTTCAACGTTCTCATCCGCGAGCTTCAGAGCCTCTGTCTGGACGTGGAGCTGATCCAGAAGCAGAAAGCCCGGCGCATCGAGGCGCCGGCGGAGGAATGAAGGGAGGCGCGCGCGATCCCCGATGAGACCGGGAGGGGGGCGTCAGGCAGGGGCGAAAGGGAAATGAAGGAAACTTCATCCACGATTGGGGGAGTCCATTGAGAAGTTTTAAAGATGTGATGGAAAAATCGGATTTAAGCACGGATTTCGACAGCATCCGCATCAGTCTGGCGTCTCCGGAAAAGATCAGGGCGTGGTCGCGCGGCGAGGTTACCAAGCCGGAAACCATCAACTACCGCACCTTCAAACCGGAGAGGGACGGGCTCTTCTGCGCGCGCATTTTCGGCCCGGTCACGGACTGGGAATGCCTCTGCGGCAAATACAAGCGCATGAAGTACCGCGGCGTGGTCTGCGACAAGTGCGGCGTGGAAGTCACGCTTTCCAAGGTGCGCCGCGAGCGGCTCGGGCACATCGAGCTCGCCTCCCCCTGCTCCCACGTCTGGTTTTTCAAAGGGCTCCCCAGCCGGATCGGGCACCTGCTCGACATCAGCCTCAGGGACCTCGAACGGGTGCTCTATTTCGAGGCCTACGTCGTGGTGGACCCGGGCGAAGCGCCGATCAAGGCCGGCGAACTGCTGAACGAGGAGAGATACCGTTCCCTGATCCAGGATTTCCCGGGCAAATTCCGGGCGATGATGGGGGCCGAGGCCATCAAGGAGCTGCTCCGGCAGGTGGACGTGGAGGTCGCCGCCGAGGAGCTCCGCGCGGCGATGAAGACGGAGACCTCGCAGCTGAAGAAACTCAAATACGCCAAGCGCCTGAAGGTGGTCGACGCGTTCCGGAAATCGGGCAACAAGCCGGAATGGATGATCCTCGACGTCATTCCCGTCATTCCCCCTGAACTGCGCCCCCTGGTCCCGCTGGACGGCGGCCGGTTCGCCACCTCGGACCTGAACGATCTCTACCGGCGCGTGATCAACCGGAACAACCGGCTGAAGAAGCTCATGGAGCTCCGCGCCCCGGAAGTGATCATCCGCAACGAGAAGCGGATGCTGCAGGAGGCCGTCGACGCCATGTTCGACAACGGCCGAAGGGGCCGCGTGCTCCGCGGCGCCAACAACCGGCCGCTGAAATCGCTGAGCGACACGCTCAAGGGGAAATCGGGGCGGTTCCGCCAGAACCTGCTCGGGAAGCGCGTGGATTATTCCGGGCGCTCGGTCATCGTGGTCGGGCCGGAATTGAAGCTGCACCAGTGCGGCCTCCCCAAGAAAATGGCGCTGGAACTGTTCAAGCCCTTCATCTACAACCGCCTGGAAAAGGACGGGCACGCGGCCACCATCAAGGGCGCCAAGGAGATGGTCGAGCGCCAGGAGTCGGTGGTCTGGGACATCCTCGAGGAGGTGATCAAGGATCATCCCGTGATGCTCAACCGCGCGCCGACACTCCACCGGCTGGGCATCCAGGCGTTCGAGCCGGTGCTGGTGGAGGGGAAGGCGATCAAGATCCCGCCCCTGGTCTGCGCCGCCTTCAACGCCGATTTCGACGGCGACCAGATGGCGGTGCACATCCCGCTCTCCCCCGAAGCGCAGATCGAGGCTTCGGTGCTCATGCTGAGCAGCCACAATGTACTCTCGCCCGCGAACGGCCAGCCGATCGCCATTCCCAGCCAGGACATCGTGCTGGGGTGCTATTACCTCACCAAGGCCAAGCGCGGGACCCCGGGCGAAGGACGGATCTTCGGCTCCTTCGACGAGGCGATGTTCGCGCTGGAGAACGGGATGGTCGAGCGGTTGACGCCCATCCGGTACCGGTACACCGGTGCGCTGATGGACCTGACCACGCAGAATGACGACCAGGCGGTCATGCGGGCCGACGTGCGCGAGGTCGACGGCGAGTTCATCAACACCACCATCGGGCGCCTGATCTTCAATTCCGTCCTGCCGAAGGGCATTCCCTTCGTCAACGGGCTGATGAAGAAGAAGGGGCTGCAGCAGCTGGTCAATTACTGCTACCTGCGCTTCGGCGTGGACGCCACGGTGCCGATGCTCGACGACCTCAAGAATCTGGGTTTCCTCCACGCCACCAAGGCGGGGATATCGATCGGCATCGACGACCTGATCGTCCCGGACAATAAGGGAGAACTGGTCGACGCGGCCCGCGCGGCGGTGATCGAGGTCGAAAAGCAGTACCAGGACGGGGCCATCACCGACGGCGAGCGCTACAACAAGATCATCGACGTCTGGTCGGACGTGACCGAGAAGGTATCGGACGAAATGTTCCGCAAGATGGCCCAGCAGGACCAGAGCGGGTACGAGTTCAACCCGATCTACATCATGGCCGACTCCGGGGCCCGCGGCAGCAAGCAGCAGATCCGGCAGCTCGCGGGTATGCGCGGCCTGATGGCCAAGCCGTCGGGGGAAATCATCGAGACCCCCATCACCGCCAATTTCCGGGAAGGGCTGACCGTGCTGCAGTACTTCATCTCGACCCACGGCGCCCGCAAGGGGCTGGCGGACACGGCGCTGAAGACGGCCGATTCGGGGTACCTGACCCGGCGCCTGGTCGATGTCGCCCAGGACGTCATCATCTCCATGAATGACTGCAATACGCTGGACGGCATCTACGTGACCTCCATCATCGAGGGGGGGGAGATCATCGAACCGCTGCGCGACCGCATCGTCGGCCGCGTGTCGCTCGAGAACATCAAGGACCCGCTGACGGGCGAAACGATCCTCGGGGTCAACGAGGAGATCACCGAGTCGCTGGCGGGAGAGATCCAGGCCGCCGGGATCGAGAAGGTGAAGATCCGGTCGGTGCTGACGTGCAAGGCCAAGCGCGGCGTCTGCATCAAGTGCTACGGGCGCAACCTGGCCAGCGGGAACCTGGTGGACCTGGGCGAGGCCGTGGGGGTGATCGCGGCGCAGTCGATCGGGGAGCCGGGAACGCAGCTGACCATGCGCACGTTCCATATCGGCGGCACGGCGAGCCGGACGCACGAGCACTCGACGGAAGAGGCGAGAAACGAGGGGATCGCCAAATTTCTCAACGTGCTGCACGTGACGAACAAGGACGGCAACCTCGTGGTGATGAACCGCAACGGAACGCTCATCATCGTCGACGAGGCGGGACGTGAGAAGGAGCGCTACCCGGCGGCCTACGGCGCCACGATGAAGGTGAAGGAAGGGCAGAAGGTCAAACCGGGCCAGACGCTGATCGAGTGGGACCCCTACTCCTTCGCCATCCTGACCGAATTCGGCGGCACCGTCGTTTTCAAGGACATCCACGACGGAGTCACCGTCAAGGAGGAGCGCGACGAGAACACCGGCCTGGTGCGCCAGGTGATCATGGAATCGGCCGACGAAAAGTACCAGCCGCAGGTGGGCATCCGGAACGAAAAGGGGAAGATCGTCAAGAGCTACCTGCTCCCCTCCAAGGCCCATCTCTGGGTGGATAACGGCGAAGAGGTCTACCCCGGAAGCATCCTGTCCAAGATCCCGCGGGAAACCCGCAAGACCAAGGATATCACCGGCGGTCTGCCCCGCATCGTCGAGCTGTTCGAGGCGCGGAAACCGAAGGAAACGGCCGTCATCACCGAAATCGACGGCGTCGTCCGCTATGCGGGTCTGGTGCGCAGCCAGCGCAAGATCGAGGTGCACCACGAGAGCGGCATCATCAAGGAATACCTGCTGCCGCGCGGGGTGCACATCAACGTGCAGGAAGGGGAGTACGTGCGCGCGGGCGAGGCGTTGATGGACGGGCCGCGCAACCCGCACGACATCCTCCGGGTCCTGGGGGAAAAGGAGCTGCAGGGCTACCTGGTCAACGAGATCCAGGAGGTCTACCGGCTGCAGGGGGTCAACATCAACGACAAGCACATCGAGGTCATCGTCCGGCAGATGATGCGGTGGATCAAGGTCGAGGAGGTGGGCGACACGGAGTTCCTGCTCGACGAACAGGTGGACAAGTTCCGGTTCTACGAGGAAAACGACCGGGTCGAGGCCGGGGGCGGCGTGCCGGCCAAGGGGCGCCCGCTGCTGCTCGGCATCACCAAGGCGTCGCTCTCCACCGACAGTTTCATCTCCGCGGCCTCCTTCCAGGAGACCACCCGCGTGCTGACCGAGGCCGCCATCAGCGGCAAGGTCGATTACCTGCGGGGGTTGAAGGAAAACGTCATCATGGGGCGCCTCATCCCCGCCGGCACCGGGATGGAGTACTACCACAACATCAAGCTGACGGAGGAACTGGTTCCCATGGAGATGCCGGCGGCGGAGGCGACGGGCGGAAGCGACCTCCTCGCTTCCGGCCTCGATCTCGAGGCCCTCAACCCGAAGCGGGCCGACATCTGACCGATTTCCGTGCGGCCGGCCCGGGCGCCGGCCGCACGCCCTCCTTTTCTTCCCCTTCTCTCCAGATGGCTCGAAAAGAAAAGCCCTAGCGGATGCGCTTGCGGCTGTAATGGGCCTTTTCGTGGACGTGCAGGTGCGGCTGGATTCCCGCCCCGGCCTGCCCGAAGCCGAAATCGAGGCGGATGACGTCCAGGAAGGGGACGAGGAAGCGGATCCCCACCCCGCCCCCCCCGATCATGTTCCGGGTGAAATCCTCCCCCTCGCTCCACGCCGTTCCCAGGTCGGCAAAGGCCGCCAGTTGCAGGCCGTAATAGAGGCTGTATTTCCGCACGCGGAACAACCGGGGGTGGAGCAGCTCGTAGCGGTACTCGATGGTGTTGAGGAACTGGTTCTTCCCCGTGCGGGCGCCCGACTCCCAGCCGCGCACGGTGTTGGTGCCCCCGATGTGAAAATCGCGGTATACCGGGATCTCTTCCCCCACCCGCCCGCTCTGCAGGGAGGCGAGGGTGAAAAGCACCAGGCCGTGACGGGGGGCGAGGGGCTGGTAGCGCCGGAGATCGACCTGGGCCGTCACGAAATCTCCGTCCCCCCCCAGGAAGCCGCCGTTCTGCGTCACGTCGAATATGCCCATCCAGCCGCTGCGGGGGACGGACGCGGAATCGCGGTGGTCGAATTCGAGCATCGCCCCGAAATAGGGCGTGTGGTCCCGGCCGTCGGGGGAGAGCGTCATCCCGGGCGTGTCGCTTCCCAGTGAAAGATATCCCCCCCTGGCGCTCAGCATCCAGTCGGGATGGAGGTTCACCCCGAGGCGCCCCTCCAGTTCGTGCGAATTCTCCCGGTGGATGTCGTATTTGTCCCTGCGGTCGCGGTAGTCGTACTTCAGGGCGTACGATTTTTCCCCGGTCGGCCGCCACGGGGTTTCGAGCGCCGCGTCCACGTGGGTCATCCCCCCCAGCCTGACCGATCCCGAGAGGGACAGGGTGCGCCCCGGAAGGTGGTTCAACTTGACCCCCAGGCCGCCCGACGTCCCGTTGGTGTCGGTCCGGCTCAATCTGGGGTAGGGGATGAAATAGGGAAGTTCCCGGATGCTGAGGGTGAGAAAGACCTCCTCCCCGACGACCACGGGATCGGCCTGCACGGCGGCGAAGAGCCCCAGCCGGTCGAGGTAGCGGCGGTCACGGTCTTCCGTGTCCTCCGTATAGGGTTCCCCGACCTTCGAGGCCAATATCCGGACGACGGTGGCTTCCGGCGTCTTCACCAGCCCCCGGATCCTGATTTCGCGCACGACCCTCCCGTAGGGGGTGGGGAACGCGAAATAGGATTGCGCCCCGGCGGAGCCGGCGGA
>CAZWXG010000029.1:5602-16439 GCA_964637825.1 uncultured Acidobacteriota bacterium | reverse complement strand
GACCATCTAAACAGCTCATCCGGGGGGGACAGGTGCGACAGGGGTACGCCGGGACGGGCGCGGCACCGGAAGAGCCGAAGATCAGGTTTTTTCACAGCGTCAGGCGGAAGCTCCTGCTGCTGGTGGCGGCGCTCGCCCTGCTCCCTCTGGCGGGCCTGTCGGTCTTTTCCTACGTCGCGGGCGGCAGGCAGATCCGGGATCGGATCCGGTTTTCGCTCGAAAAGATGGCCCAGGACACGGCCGACAAGATGGACCTGCTCCTGCGCGCGAAGAAGGAGGAGCTGCACTCCATGGCGACGACCTCGCCCCTGGTTCTGGGCGGCGTGAGCCCCCGGGTGGGGGAGCGCCTGGTCCCGCTGCTGAACAATTACGGTTTCAACCACGAAGGCTACGACGCGCTCCTGGTGCTGGACGCCTCCGGCGCCGTGATCGCCGTGAACACCACCGACCGGAACACGGCCCCCATCCCCGAGGCGAGGCTCCGGCGGGTGCGCGGACGGAATATCGCGGAATTTCCGGTAGAACGGAAGCTGTTCGAGGCCTCGATCACCGGCCACAATTCCCACGCCGACTGGTATGCGTCCCCGATCGCGGGGATCCTCTGCGATTACGGGGACGAGGACGGCGGCACCCGCTACAACATCGCCCTGTCCGAACCGGTTCGCGACCCCGAAACGCACGAGATCACGGGGGTCTGGATCAATATCGTGAACTGGTCCCTCTTCCAGAACGTGCTCGACAACGTGGAACTGGACCTGGCCGGGATGGAACTTCCGACCGGCTTCGGTTTTCTGACCGCCGGAGACGCCAATACCGTCATCGGCCACCGGGACCGGGGAAACCGGCCCGGGCGCGGGGGGGCGCCCGATTTCTACGGCGCCCGGCTTGTGGAGGACTACGGGGTCCTCTCCCTCGGCGAAGCGGTGCGCAACCGGGAGCGCAGCTGCGGCTACCGGATGCCGGACGGGGCGCGCAAGCTCTCCGGGATCGCCCCGCTCTCCGACACCGCCTTCGGCTGGAACGCGGGGGTCGAGGTGGACGAAAGCGATGTGCTCCGGCCCCACCGCAGGCTGGGGCTCTGGCTCGCGCTGACCACCGGGGCGCTGGCGCTGCCGGTGGTGTTCTTCACCTGGTTGACGGCGCGGGGCATCACCCTTTCGCTGCGGACCCTGATCCGGTCCGCGCGGACCATGGCCCAGGGCAATTTCCGGCAGCGGGTGCCGCTCGGTTCCTCCGACGAACTCGGGATCCTGGCGGCCACCTTCAACGAAATGGCCGATGCCCTGTCCGCCCGGGAGGTGCAACTGCAGGAATTGACGCGGAACCTGGAAACCATGGTGCGGGAGCGCACGCTGGAGCTGGAGAATTCCCACGAGGCCTTGAAGCGGGCGTATTTCGATCTTCAGAGCGCCCAGGAGCAGCTGGTCCAGACGGAGAAGATGGCGTCTTTGGGCCAGCTGGTTTCCGGGATCGCGCACGAAATCAAGAACCCGCTCAACTTCATCTACGGCAATACCGGGTTCCTCGGCGAATACGCCGAAAAGCTCCAGGCGCTGGTCGAAAGCCTGGAGAATCTCCCCAGCCTCTCCGAGGAGGACCGGGGAGAAATCGCCCGCCGGAAGGAAGAGATCCACTATGCCTTCATCAAGGAGGACCTCAAGATCCTGATCGGCAATTTCGCCGAGGGGGCGCGCAGGATCAACACCATCGTCTCCGACCTGCGCACCTTTTCCCGCATGGACGCGGACTCCCTCTCCGACGTGGACCTTCACGCCGCGCTCGAGATGTCGCTCAACCTGCTGCGCAACCAGTACAAGAACCGGGTCGAGATCCACAAGGAATACGGGGACCTCCCCAGGATCCAGGGCTACGCGGGCAAGTTGAACCAGGTGATGATGAACCTCCTTTCCAACGCCTTCGCGGCCATCCGGGGGAAGGGCGATGTCTGGATCCGCACCCGGCCGCAGGGGGACGGGGTGGAAATCGAGATCGAGGACAACGGTGTCGGCATCCCCGCGGAGAACCTCAAGCGGATCTTCGAGCCGTTCTTCACGACCAAGCCGGTCGGGCAGGGAACGGGGCTGGGCCTGAGCATCAGCTACGGCATCATCGAGCAGCACCAGGGCAGGATCGACGTGAGCGGCGCCCCCGGCGGCGGGACCGTTTTCACCGTGCGCCTCCCCCTCCATCAGGAGACATCCCGGTGACCCCCACGAAATACGAGCTTCTGCTCGTGGACGACGAACTGGCCAACCTGCAGAAGCTCGAGCGGACCTTCATGGGCCGGTACGGGATCCACCGGGCGCGATCGGGCGAGGAGGCCCTGGAGATCCTCGCCCGCGTTCCCGTCGACGCGATCATCACCGACCAGAAAATGCCCGGCATGACGGGCATCGAGCTGCTGGAGCGGTCGCAGAAACACCGGCCCGACATCGTCCGCATCGTGCTGACGGGATTCACGGAGGTGGACGATCTCATCGCCGCGATCAACACCGGCAAGGTCCACAAATACCTCACCAAGCCGTGGGAGCCCGACAGCCTCAGGCTGGCGGTCCGGGACGCGCTCGAGAAGATGGAACTCGTGAGGGAAAACGAACGTCTCGCCGCCCAGCTCCAGTCGGCCAACGAGCGGCTCCGCACCGAGAACATCCTCCTGCGCCGTGAAATGGAGAGCCGGGCCTATCCCCGGGACATCATCCACGGCAGCCCGGAGATGGAGCATATCCTCGGCCTGCTGCGCCGGGTGACCGGGACGGAGACGACGGTCCTCGTCCAGGGGGAGACCGGCACGGGCAAGGAGCTGATCGCCCGTTTCATCCACGCCGAGAGCAACCGGAGGGACCGGATCTTCATCCCGGTCAACTGCGGCGCCATCCCGAAGGACCTGGTGGAAAGCGAGTTTTTCGGGCACGCGAAAGGGGCCTTTACCGGGGCCACCCAGGACAAGAAAGGGTACTTCGAAATGGCCGAGGGGGGCACCATCTTCCTGGACGAGATCGGCGAGGCGCCGCCGGAACTGCAGGTGAAGCTGCTGCGCGTCATCCAGGAGAACGAGATCATGCCCGTGGGCACGCATCAGCCCCGCAAGGTGGATGTCCGCCTGATCGCCTCGACCAACCGGGACCTGAAGGCCGAGGTCGAGGCCGGCCGCTTCCGCCAGGACCTTTTCTTCCGGATCAACGTTTTCTCCGTCACCATCCCCCCCCTGCGGGAGCGCACCGGGGACATCCTCCCGATCGCCGAATTTTTCCTGCAGCACTATGCGCTCAAGCTGAACCGCCCCCCCGGGCGCTTTACGGCGGAGACGCGGCAGCGGCTGCTGGGCTACTCGTGGCCCGGCAACGTGCGGGAACTCCAGAACGAGGTGGAGCGGCTCGTGCTGATGGCCGAGACGGGGAAGCCGATCGGCCCGGAGCTGCTCGGGGACCACATCCGCCGGCATCACGCCGCGCCGGTGTCCGCCGGGGGGGATCTCAAATCGGCGGTCCGGAATCTGGAGGAGGCCATGATTCGCGAAACGATGGCCCGCTGCGGGCAGAACCGGTCGCGAACGGCCCGGGAACTCGGGATCAGCCGCCAGTCCCTGCTGGAAAAGCTGCGCCGGATGGATTGACCCGCCCACTTTGGCGTCAATAGGTGTAAACTTACTAGACAGCCTTAATCTCCTCTATCCAATACGCTTAGGCTTAATCGATCAAGGACTGCCTAAAAAATGGGCAGTCCGGCAAACGCCGACTCCCCGGCGGGCAACCGCTAAGATGCTTAAAATGAGCAAATTAACTCGGTACCGAAGTCTGGCCCTTCAATTGCCTATGTCAGGGTGAGGCCCGGCCGACACACCCCCGGGCATCGGACCGAGAAAGGGAGGAAGGTTATGCCGGCAATCGAGACCCAGAGAACCGAAGAAGCCAACATGGCCCTGCTTCGCCGCTGCAAGTCCAACGACCCCGAAGCCTGCAGCGAGCTGTTTTCCCGCTACAACCGGAAGATCTTCAATACCGCCTACCGGATTCTGGGGGAAGAAGCCTCGGCCGAAGACGCCCTGCAGGAGACCCTGATCAATGTTTTCCGGGGGATTTCCAGTTTTCGCGGGGACTCCAAGATCTCGACCTGGATCAGCCGCATCACGATCAACGTCTGCCTGGGAATGCTGCGCAAGACGAAAGGGCGACAGCAGGTGGACCTCGACGACGACCTGACCCGTCGCCTGCCGGCTGAGCCCACGCCGTTTACCGATCCGTTGGCTTCGGCCTCGCTCGCGGAGCTGAGTTCCCGGGTCAGGGAGACCTTCCGGCGCATGTCGGACAAACAGCGGGACGTCGTACGCCTGCATGACATGGAGGGGAACACCATCCAGGAGATCGCCGAAATCCTCGACTGTCCGGCCGGCACCGTCAAATCGCGCCTCTTCTACGGGCGGCAGGAATTCAGGGGTATCTTCCGTTCCCTCATGCAGGGGGGGGGGCGGACTCCCGCGCCCAGTCTGAATTAGTTCCTCCTGGACGCGCCCGGACCGCGATCGGCATTTGTGAATCCTTTTATCTTCATGATAAAATTGGTTTTTGCATGGAGCTGATCGGGGGCGTATGACCGGCGGGAGATGGGGCGACGAACAACCGGGGCGGCGGCCGGAATCCCGCGGCGATATCGACTGCCTGTACCTCCCCTCCGGGGGCGGGGATTACGAGCCCCGCTATTACGCCCAGGTAAGGATCGAATTCAACGACGTGCGCACCGGTTTCCGGTCCACCATCGACCTGGCCCGGGCCGTGGAGCTTTCCCGCGGTGCGGCCGAACTGCCGTGGGTCGAGGAGATGACGATCGGGGTCGATCCCTCGAGGACCGTTTCCACCCTCCCCGGGGACGCCCGGCTGTGCCCCCTCCCCGATTTCGTCGACGCCCCGTTTTTGGCGCTCATGGAGACGCAGTTCGTCAGCTACCTCCTCCGTGCTTTCGCCGTGCGCATCTACCGGAACTCCGAGTTGGGCGCCTGGTCCGCCTCCGGCGAGGCCCGCGCCGATTTCCTGGCCCGCTGCCTCGAGCTGGCCGAGGGGCCGATGCGGAGCGAACTGGACCTGTTGCGTGACCGGTACAACCGGAGACTCGAGCAGCTGCGGGAAAAATACGCGCCCGCGGGCCGGGCGGAAGACCTCGAGTCGGCGCGGCTGGAGTCCCGGAACCGGGATCTTTTCTCCCGGTTTTCGGAGCGGATCGCGGGGCTCTTCCTGCGGGGGGATCTCCCCCCCGGCCCCGCGGCCGCCCCCGGCCCCGCGGCCGCCCGCGCCGGCGAGTCCGCCGGACCGGAACAGGAGGAGCGGCTGCAGGGGCTCGAGGCCGCCGCGCGCCGCGAAGTCGCCGAGCTGCGGGCGCAGTACGAGGAAAAGGCCCGCGCCCTCGACGAATACCTGCTCCATCCGAATCTGAAGGACATCCATGTTGTCAGAAGCGGCGTGTTATGGATGCCCCGGGGGGCGTGACCCATGCAAAGAGTGGCCATCGCCATGAGCGGGGGCGTGGACAGTTCCGTCGCCGCCCTCCTCCTGAAGAGGTCCGGCTGCGACCTGGTCGGCTTTTCCATGAAGCTCTGGGAGCATGACCCGGCCGGCCGGCCCGGGGATCCCGGCCCGGACCGATGCTGCTCCCCCGAGGATCTGCGGGACGCCGGCGCGGTGGCCGCGCGGTTGGGGATCCCGTTCTACGTGGCCGATTTCCGGGAGGACTTCGAGCGGGAGATCGTGCGCCCCTTCGTCGCCGAATACCTCGCCGGGCTGACCCCCTCCCCCTGCATCCGCTGCAACTCCCGGATGAAGTTCGACCGGCTGCTGGGGCTGGCGGAACAAGCGGGTGCCGCGCGTGTCGCCACCGGCCACTACGCGCGCGTGGGGCGCGATCCTCACAGCGGGCGGTTCGTGCTCTCCGAGGCCGGGGACCGCAACAAGGACCAGTCCTACTTCCTGTTCGAACTCACCCAGGCCCAGCTCTCCCGGATCCTGTTCCCGCTCGGCGATCTCGACAAGGAGGAGGTGCGCCGGATCGCCCGCGCCCACGATCTTCCGGTCGCCGAAAAGGCGGAGAGCCAGGAAATCTGCTTCATTCCCGACGGCGATTACGCATCCTTCGTGGAACGGCATTGCGCCGCCGGCGGCGCGGGGGAACCCGCGCCCGGTGCCGGGCCGGTCGTGGACGCGGCCGGCAACGTCCTGGGGGAGCATCGGGGGGTGCACCGCTACACGGTCGGCCAGCGGCGGGGGTTGGGCATCGCCCACCGGGAGCCGCTTTACGTCCTCGAGCTGCGCCCCGAGGACAACACCGTGGTCGTGGGGGAACGGGCGCGGCTCGGCTCCCGCCGCTGCCGCGTGATCCGCCCCAACTGGATTGCCATCCCCGCACTGGAGGGCCCCCTCGCCGTCCGGGCGCGGATCCGGTCGCGGCACGAGGCGGCTCCGGCCCTCATCACGCCGCTCGAGGACGGCGGCGTGGAGGTGGTCTTCGATTCCCCGCAGCCGGCAGTCACCCCGGGACAGGCCTGCGTGTTCTATCGGGACGGGGCCGTGGTGGGGGGAGGGTGGATCCGGAGATCCACCTGCGGCGATTGACGGCCGGCGTGCCCGGGCGTGAGGCGGAGGCGCGAAGCGGAGGCGCGAAGCGGAGGGGAGATGACGGAAGCTTCGGGGAAATCGGCAAGGGTGCTGGTCGTGGCGGGGGAAGCGTCCGCCGACCGGTACGGCGCGGAGCTGGTGCGGTGCCTGCGCGCCCTTCCCGGCAACGAAGGCATCCGGTTTTTCGGGGCCGGCGGGGACGCCATGCAGGCGGCCGGCGTCGAGCTCCTCTGCCACGTGCGCGACCTCGGCCACATCGGCCCGAAGGAGGCGCTCACCGGGTTGCGCACCTACCTCAAAACCTTTAGACTGCTCCTCGAGGCATCGGCCGCGGAACCGCCCCGGGTTGCGGTGCTCCTCGATTTCCCGGAGTTCAACCTGAGGCTGGCGAAAAAGATGAAACGGCTGGGGATCCCCGTCGTCTACTACATCGGCCCTCAGCTCTGGGCCTGGCGCAAGGGGCGCATCCGGACGATTCGCGGGTGCGTGGACCGGATGCTGGTGATCCTCCCCTTCGAAGAGGCCTACTACCGCGCGCGCGGCGTCGAGGCCGAATTCGTGGGCCATCCCCTGCTCGAAACCGCGCCGGGGCCGGCTCCCGCGCTCCCCCCCGCGGCGTCCGGACGGGAGTGCCGGACCGTGGCCCTCCTTCCCGGGAGCCGTCGGGGGGAGGTCGACCATATCCTGCCCACGCTCCTGCTGGCGGGGTGCGAACTGATGAAGCGGACGCCGGTCCGGTTCCTGGTTTCGGCGGCGCCCACGGTCGATGCGGGACAGGTCGAAAGCATCGTCGAACGGACCCTCCGGGGGAGGGAATGCAGGAGGCATTTTCACGTGCTCACCGGCAGTTCCCGGGCCATTCTCGCCGCGGCCGATTTCGCCTTCGTCAAGAGCGGGACGAGCACCCTGGAAGCGGCGCTAGCCGGGGTCCCTTTCCTGATCACCTACAAAATCTCCCGGGTGAGCTGGTGGGTGGGGTCGCTGCTGATCCGCGGCTCGACCAAGGGACTGGTCAACCTGATTGCCGGGGAACGCATCGTCCCGGAACTGTTCCAGGGGGAAGCCAGCCCGGAGGCCCTCGCGCGGGTGGCGCTCCACTACCTGGAGAGCCCCGCGGAGAGCGCCGCGATGCGCGCGCGGCTGGGGCTGGTGCGGGAACGGCTGGGCGCGCACCGCGCCTCGGAACGGGCGGCCGCGGCCGTAAACGGCTATCTATAAGGACGGGATATGGTTCGAAAAATCTCATGGGCCGCCGGGATCGTCGTGGGCCTCGCCCTGCTGGCGCCGGCCGTGTCTGCGCAGGCGCCGGCGGCGCCCGGGAACGCCCCGCGCATCGATGTGCAAAACTGCGACGTCGAGGTGAAGCTCCTTCCCGACGTGCATGAACTCGAGGCCGTGGCGGCGATCACCTTTGAGCCGCTCGAGCCCGCCGACTACGCGGTCTTCGACCTGAGCGACAACCTGTTCGTGGCGAAGGTGATCGACGGGAGCGGAGTCGAAATGGAATTCGACCGCAACCGGGCCGCTCCCGAAACCTTGACGGTGCGTTTCCCCCGGAGGCTGGAGCCGGGGACGACCGCCACCCTCCGGATCGAATACGACGGGGGGTTCGACAGCGACCGCTACAGCCGCATCTTTTCGCGCGACCTCGGGTCGGCCTACATCGGGATGGAGGGGACCGTGCTGATGTACGCGGCGAAATGGATCCCCCTGAACCGGTTTCCGGCCGACCGGGCGACGGGGACCCTTTCGGTCACCGTCCCCCTGGGGATGACGGTCATCGGCCCCGGACGCCGGCTCCCCGTCGTGACCCGGGGGGATACGGAAACCTTCGTCTGGAAATCGGAGACCCCGATCCTGCCCGGGTCCCTGGTCGCGGGGCAGTATTTCCCCAGGTCGGTGCGGGCGGGGGAATTTGAAATCGAGTGCTTCGCGCGGGAAAACAACCTCGAAACCATCGAGCGGATGGCCGACGAGGCGGGAAAGATCCTGAGCTGGTACGCGGAAGCGTTCGGCCCGGCGGGGACCGCTTTCCGCCTGGTGGAGGTGGACGAGGCGCAGGCGCGGCAGCACGGGATGTACGGGACTCTTTTCGTCACCCGGCGCGAGTTGTCCCAGGGCCCCGGCGCCCTGCGCCAGCTGGCGCGCCGCATCGCCGGCCAGTGGTGGCAGGAAGCCGTCGGAGTCCAGGGGGGAGAGGATCTTTGGCTCGCCGACGGGATGGCGTATCTTTCCGCTGCCCGGTACCTGGGGAGCGCGGGGGGGGACGCCGCCTTCAAGGAGGAGATCGACCAGCTGGCCGTGCTGGCGCTCAAGTTCGAGAAGCAGGCGGCGGTCCGTTCGGGCCTCGACCTGGGGTACCGGTCCGACCGGTACGAGTCGGTGGTGGCCGGCAAAGGGGCCTGGGTTCTCCACATGCTGCAGGGGATCCTGGGGGAGGAGAAGTTCGACCGGCTGGTGCGGGATTATTACCGCACCGGGTCCGCCGCCGAAGGGGGGGGGCGGGCGAGGTTCCGGACCCTGGCCGAGGGGATCCACGGCGCCGACCTCGGGTGGTTTTTCTCCCAGTGGATCGATTCGGTCGGCGTTCCCTCCCTCGAGGCCGATTATGTCGTGCTCCGGACGATCGAAGGCTTCCGGATTTCGGGATCGCTCCGGCAGGAGCGCGACCTGTTCCGGATGCCGGTGGAGGTCGCCGTCGTCACCGGGGACCGGGAGAGGGTGAAAACCGTGGAACTGTCCGGGACCTCGACCGCTTTCGACATCGACGTCTTCGCCCGGCCCGACCGGCTGGTGCTGGACCCGCGCAACAAGCTGCTGCGGGATTCCAGCGAACGGAATACCGCGGTCCAGATCTCGCTCGGCGACGATTTGAAACGGGCCCAGAATTTCGTCGAGGCGATCCGGGCCTATGAAGCCGCGCTCAAACTGTCCCCCCGGAGGTCGCTGGCCCACTTCCGGCTCGCGGAGGTCTTCTACGAGCAGTTCAACCTGCAGTCCGCGGCCAACTCCTTCCGGGACGCCCTGAACGGGGACCTGGATCCGAAGTGGATCGAGGTGTGGTGCTACATCCACCTGGGGAAGATCTACGATATCCTGGGGCAGCGGCAGCGGGCGATGGCCGAATACACCAAGGCACTGAACACCAACGACGACACCGACGGCGCGCAGATGGAAGCGGCCCGGTGGCTCACCACCCCCTTTACCCGCGAGCGCACCGTCATGGATGCGCCCGCGCCATAGCATGGGCACGGTCATGAATCGAGAGCGTTCCTGGAAGAAAACGGCCCAGAAGTTCCGGGTCCCCGTCGGCACGGCCCTGGGGGTGGTGTTCCTCGTCTTCATGCACCCCTCGGTCCGCTCGCTCTGGATCGGGGGCGCGATCGCCGTCGCCGGGGGGCTCTGGCGGCTGTGGGCGGCGGGGCACATCGACAAGGGAAGGGTCCTGGCCCAGGGGGGGCCCTACGCCCTCACCCGCAATCCCCTCTACCTCGGCTCCTTCGTCATGGCCCTGGGGGTCATCCTCGCCGGCCAGGGATACTGGCTCCTTCCCCTCTTTTTCGCCTTTTTCCTGGTTTTCTACTTCCCCGTCATGCGGGCCGAGGAGGGGGATCTGTTCCGCGCCCACGGGGACCGGTTCCTCGAATACTCCCGCAGGGTGCCACTGTTTCTCCCCCGCTGGCCCGCTTCGCGGGGGGAAAGCTCCACCTTCCTCTGGTCGCGCGTGGTCCGCAACCGCGAACACCGCAACAGCTGCAGCCTCCTCGTGGTGCTTGCGATCCTCGTCGGGCGGCTGTGGCTCGACAGGGTTCTCTAGGCGATCCGCCCCCCTCCGTCTCCCCGGGCGCGATCGCCGATCTCGATCTTTTTGAGCGGGTTCCGTCGCCGGAGGGCCCGTGGGCGGAGCCGGTGCCGGGTCCCAAGAATTGGATGGACGCTGGGGGGAATTGCTGATAGCTTTACCGCTGTATGGCACCAAAGCAGACGATGCGCGGGGACTGCCCGCCGGACACTCCTCCCAAGGATTTCTCCCTCCGCCGGACCTGGGGCGCGCTCCTGGTACGGGCGGCCGACGTATCCTGGAAACTGCTGCAGGCGGTCAACTCCAGGATCCCCGAAGGGCGGCTGCCCGAGCCGCGCTGGGCGCCGGGCCGGATACCGAAGAGCCGGGAACGCTCCTCCCCCCCGCTGGGATTTCCGAGGGAAACCGATTCTCTCTGCCCGGTCTGCGTGCCGGA
>CAZWXG010000029.1:0-5502 GCA_964637825.1 uncultured Acidobacteriota bacterium | reverse complement strand
CCCCGCTGGGATTTCCGAGGGAAACCGATTCTCTCTGCCCGGTCTGCGTGCCGGAAATCCGCCGGAAGGTGGTCCGGGGGGAGATGCCGCTCGAAGAGCTGCTCCGGGGGCGTGCCGGGGAGATCAAGGCCCGCCTGGTCGAGGAAGAGGGCTGTATCCGGATCCGCAAGACCTGTCCCGTCCACGGGGAGTTCACGGACGTGATTTCCACCCGGCCCGAATTCACCCGCAGGATCGAAGGGCTCTTTTTCGGCCGTGATTTCGAGTGCCGTCCGGGGGACGGCATCCACGACCACGGCTCTTCGTCGATCCGGTACGGGCGGGGCACGGTGCTGACGGTCGACCTGACCAACCGCTGCAACATGATGTGCAACCCCTGCTTCACCAACGCCAACCAGGTGGGGTTCGTTCACGAGCCTTCGCTCGGGGAGATCCAGGCGATCCTCGACCGCGCCGTGTCCTTCAAGCCGCGCCGGCAGATCATCATCCTGTTCTCCGGGGGGGAGCCGACCCTGTCGCCCCACTTTCTGGAGGCGGTCGCCTACGCCAAAAAGATCGGATTTTACCGCATCCTGGCGGCCACCAACGGCATCCGTTTCGCCCAGAGCGCCGAATTCACCCGCCAGGCGCGCGACGCCGGGCTCGACGGCACCTATCTGCAGTTCGACGGCATCGGCAACGACCGGAACCGGCACCGCGGCGTGGACAACCTCTTCGACGTCAAGGCTCGGGCCATCGAGAACATGGCCCGGGTCGGGATGAAGACGACGCTGGTGACCACGGTGATCAACACCGTGAACCAGGACGCCGTCGGGTCGATCGTCGATTTCGCCGTCAACAACGCCGACAAGGTGCAGACCGTCGTCTTCCAGCCGGTCTCGTTCACGGGCCGGGACGAGACGATCGACGACGCCGCGCGCGCCGCCCACCGCTACACCCTGACCCAACTGGTGGAGGACCTCCGGCGGCAGCTCGGCGGGCAGCCGGAGCCGATGCGCGACTGGTTCCCGCTGTCGACCTACAGCGCGTTCACGACCGTCATGGACGTCCTCCAGGGGCCGGACGCCCCCTGGGGCTGGAGCGCCTGCAACTGCCACCCGGACTGCGGAGTCTTCACGCTGCTGCTGGTCAACCGCCGCACGAAGCAATGGACGCCCGTGTTCCGGTTCTTCGACTACGAGCGGTTCATCCGCGACGTCAGGGTCATCACCAACGCCGCGCGCGGCCGCCGGCTCACCCGGGCGCAGCTCGCGCTGGCCGTCCTGCGCAACTACCGGCCGGAGCAGGCGCCCGCGGGTTTTCCCGTCTCCCAGGTCCTCGGCCTGTTCCGGCCGAGCGTGGAGCGGCCGGACGGCGACCGGAACGACCGCCTGAAAGCGCGCGCCGCCGGGGACGAATGGCGCGTGCTCTGCGTGGAGGGGATGTGGTTCCAGGATCTCTGGACCTACGATTTCCGCCGCACCGAAATGTGCGTCATCCCCTACGGCACCCAGGAAGGGGAGATCTCCTTCTGCGCCTACAACACCGGCATCGGTTGGCGGCAGATCGTCGAGAACGCCCACCGGACGGCGGACCTGGCCGAGTGGCACCGGCAACGGGGCAAACACGAGGTCTACGCCAACGGGAAGAGGGTCGAACTGGACACGGCGGAGCATGATCTCGTCCTGCCCTGACGCCCGGGGCCCCAGTGCCGCTCCCCGCGCCGGAGTGTCAGGCTCGGGAGGGAACCGATGAGTTACACGATCCGACAGCTGGCCGGGCGCCTCGGCCGCGAATTCCAGGGGGACGGCGCGCTCCCGATCACCTCGGTGTCGGGGTGGGAATCGTCCGGGCCCTCCTCCCTGGTTTTCCTGGAAGCGGGGAAGGAAGGGGCGTCCCCGTCCGGGTGCGGGTGCGTCATCGCGCCCCCGGACTACGCTCCCGCCGGCGTCAACGTGATCCACTCCCCCCGCCCCAAGCTCGATTTCGCCCGCGCCGCCGGGTGGCTGCACCCGAGGCCCGAGGGGAGGGGGGTGCGGCACCCGTCGGCCGAAATCGCCCCGGATGCCGAACTCGACGCCCGGGTGGACGTGGGGCCGCGCTCCGTCGTGGAGTCGGGCGTCCGCCTCGGCCCGGGCACCGTCCTGGGCGCCGGGGTCTTCGTCGCCCGGGGGTGCGTCCTGGGCGCCGGGTGCGTGCTCCATCCCGGCGTCGTGCTCTATCCCGGGGTGCGGGTCGGGAACCGCGTCATCCTGCACGCCGGGGCCGTCGTGGGCGCGGACGGGTTCGGGTACGTGAGCGACGGCGAGGCCTACTGGAAGTTTCCCCAGATCGGGTCGGTGGTCATCGGGGATGACGTCGAAATCGGCGCCAACGCCACCATCGACCGGGGTTCGCTCGGGACGACGCGCATCGGCGCCGGGTCGAAGATCGACAACCTGGTCCAGATCGCGCACAACGTGGAGATCGGGCGCCACGTGGTGATCGCGGCGCAGACCGGGATTTCGGGGAGCACCGTCATCGGGGACCACGCCGTGATCGGGGGGCAGGTGGGTTTCGGGGACCACGCGCGGGTGGAACCGGGTGCCGTGATCGGGTCGAAGGCCGGGGTCCTCCCCGGGAAGATCGTGCGCGGCGGGGAGGTTTACTGGGGCGTGCCGGTGCGGCCGCTGGGGGAGTACAAGCGCCTGAACGCCCTGTTCGGGAGGCTCCCCGAGATGAAGTCCGAAATAGAATCATTGAAAAAAGAGGTGGCGCGGCTCAGGGAGGCCCTCGGCGGATCATGACCGGCGGTGTCTCCGCGCCGGGGCGGATCCCCGGCGACGCGACGGAAGGGGCGGACCTCGGGCCGTTCTGCGGCCGAATCCTCGCCGGCTGCATCCCCGCGCTCGGTCCGGGGCGGGTGCGCGCCCGCTTCTATCCCTACATCGGGCTGACGCACACCATCCGGCGCAGCCGGCGGGGGGACTGGGAGATCCGCATCAGCGACCACTGCCGCCTGGCGCCGCCGGCGGTGCTCGAGGCCGTCGTCACGATCCTGGCTGCGAAGATCCTGCGCCGGAAACCCTCCCGCAAGGCCCTGGAGGCCTATGAAAGCTTCCGTACCCAGGCGTCGGTCGTGGAATCGGTACGGTTGCGCCGCGTCGAGAGGGGGAAAAAGCATTTCGCCCCCCACGCGGGCTCGCATCACCCCCTGCCCGACATCTACGCGGAGGTCAACCGCCGCTTTTTCAACAGCCAGGTCCAGGTCGCGCGGATCGGCTGGGGGCTGCGCCGGAGCCGGACCCGGCTGGGCCATTACGATCCCGTGCATCACACGGTTACCCTGAGCCCGGTCCTGGATTGTCCCGAAGTCCCCCGCTTCGTGCTGGAATTTATCGTGTATCATGAGATGCTGCACGCCGTGTTCGAGGGCGGGGGATCGGCCGGGCACCACCCCCCCGAGTTCCGCAGGGCGGAGAGGGCGCATCCCGATTACGGAAGCGCCCGGGGTTTCCTGCGCGAATTTTGCCGGCGGCGGAAGTGAAGCGGGGGGCGGGGGCATGAAATGCATCCGGTGCGGGGAGAGGAAGGCGAAGCGGGAATGCCCCGCGGCGGGGGCGCCGTGGCCGGCGGGGGCGCCCGTCTGCCCCCGGTGCTGCGGGGAGGGGCGCGTCCTGTCCGTCGCCTGTCCCGAGTCCTGCCCTTTCCTCGAGGCGGGGCGGGAGCGGGACGCCCGTGCCTACCGGAAGGTTCTCGATCGGCTGCCGCCACGCGAGCGGGAGCGGCACGAGGGGACCCTGGAGCGTCACCCCGAGGCGATCGCGCGGCTCGAATACACGCTGGCGCGCCAGCGGTTCCGGCAGCGCGACCTGGCCGACCGGGACGTGCGGGACGCGGTCGACCTCCTGCTCGAAGCCTGCCGGGCCGGGGACGCGGGCATTCTCTACGAACGGACTTCGGAGAACCCGCGCGTGGAGGGGGTGCGACGTGAGATCCGGGCGGCGGTCGATGCGCTCGGCCGTTCCCGGGAAGGAGGGGAGCGGGCGGGGCCCGGATTGCCCGCCGGCGCCGCCATCGAGTGCCTGGAATTCGTCCGGTCGCTCGTCGATGCCTTCCGGGCCGAGTACGGCGCGGATTCGGCCTATGTCGATTTTCTCGCCCGCTTTTTCCCCGGGGAAGAGGCGGGGGGCTCCATCCTGGTGCCGAAGGGCCTGTAAACGAATAACGTTTACATCTTGCTGCTGCCCCCAAGCCCGATGGCACGGCGAGAGCGACGAGCATACCGGGAGTATGTAAGGAGCGAGCAACGCGGCCAGCGGGTTTGCGGGCAGCAGCCCGAAGGGGCGCGGCGGCGGGCAGGCATCTGCTTTGTTGCCGCTCCTCGACGATGGCACCACATCGCCATCGTCGCGGCGCCGCGCATCTGCCCGCCCGGCGCTCGCGCCAAAACGCAAACGTTATTCGTTTACAGGCCCTAAAGGGGGGGATATGATCCGGACCGCCTGCGATCCTGAAATCCTGATCCGTGCAGTGGGCCGCTTTCGGGGGAAGCGCATCCTGGTCCTGGGTGACCTCATGCTGGACCGCTTTGTTTTCGGAGCGGTTTCCCGGATCAGCCCGGAAGCCCCCGTCCCCGTGGTGGAGATCCGGGAGGAAAACGCCTACCTGGGAGGGGGGGCCAACGTGGCGGCCAACATCGCCGCCCTGGGCGGGACGCCGGTGCCGGTCGGGATCCTGGGACGTGACCCCGAGGGGACCCTCCTGCGGGAGGGGCTCCGCGCCATCCGGGCGCCGCTCGGCGGGCTGGTCGTCGACCACGCGCGCCCTACCTCCGTGAAGACGCGTATCATCGCGAACCACCAGCAGGTGTGCCGCACCGACCGGGAGGACCGTTCGCCGCTCGGGCCCAGGGCCGAACTCGAGGTGATCCGGAAATTCCGCACCCTGGCCCCGTCGGCGGATGCGGTGATCGTGTCCGACTACGCCAAGGGGTTGCTGACGCCGACGCTGCTGCGGCGCACGCTCCCCTTCGCCGCGGGCGCCGGGAAGATCGTGTGCGTCGATCCCAAGCAGAAGGATTTTTCGGTCTACCGCCCCGCCGTGGTGATCACGCCGAACACGGCCGAACTGGAGCGCGCCGCCGGCATCGCCGTCACGGGCGACCGGGACCTCGTGCGGGCGGGGCGGAAGGTTGTGCGCCAGGCGGGGCTCCGTCACCTCCTCGTCACCCGGGGCGACGCCGGCATGGCCCTGTTCGGGAAAGGGTCGGGGGTGACCCATATCCCCACCGTCGCCCGGGAGGTTTTCGACGTGACCGGGGCCGGGGATACCGTCATCGCGGTCCTGTCGCTGGGGCTGACGGCGGGGCTCGGCGTTCTGGAGTCGGCGGTGCTGGCAAACATCGCGGCCGGGATCGTGGTCGGCAAACTGGGGACGGCGTCGGCGAACCCGGAGGAACTCACCGCCGCCCTGCGGGGAATGCGGCGCTAGGATTCCTCGATCTTCGCCTCGTCGATCAGCATGACCGGGATGTCGTCGCGG
>CAZWXG010000028.1:24087-26177 GCA_964637825.1 uncultured Acidobacteriota bacterium | reverse complement strand
ACGGTCGAATTCCAGGATGTCAGGCCTCCGAACAATACCCGGTACTGGTACCGGGTGTTCGCGATCGGCGATACCATCGGGGATACCCAGGTGTACCCCACCTCCCCGATCGGCTTCCCGACCATGTCGGCCAATTCCGTCTCCAACACGGTCGTGGTCGCGGTGGGGACGCCGCCGACGGCGCCGACGGTTCCGGTTGCCCCTAGCAACCTGGCCGCGAGCGTTTCGGGGCTCCAGGTGAACCTGACCTGGACCGACAACTCCGACAACGAAACCGGCTTCGTCGTCGAGCGCTGCATGGTCGTGTCGCCCGCCCTCAGCTGCGGCGATTACGCCCAGATCGCCTCGACGGGAGCGGGGGTCGTTTCCTACGCGGATACCACGGTCGCCGGGGGGAACAAGTATTCCTACCGGGTGAAGGCCGTCAACGCGGCGGGTTCTTCGGCCTACGCCACCCTGCCGTCGCCCGTGACGGTGGCGGCGCTCGCCGCTCCCACGAACTTCACCGTATCGGTGGTGCCGCAGGGCAACCGGTACCGGGCCACCCTCAGCTGGGCATACGCCGGACCCGTGACCAGCTTCGAGATTCAACGCGCCACCAACTCCACCTTCACTTCGGCGCTGGCCACCTTCAACGATTCGGCCAGCCCGCTGGTGCAGAACGTGAATCGGAACACCGTCTACTACTACCGGATCCGGGCGATCACGCCCACCGGCACCTCCGCCTGGACGAACGCGCAGCCGTTCCCCATACGGACCGGCCCCAACTTCTAACCGAAGTCTCCACCAGGGGAGGGAGCGATCCCTCCCCTTTTCCACCTTCTCTGAGAGAGGAAACATGAAGACGCCCGCGAGATACATCATCGTAGTTCTCGCGGCGGTGGGCCTCTTTTCTGCCGGGTATTTGGCCAACCGGCAGCAGGATCCCGCCACCGCCCTGGCATCGTCCGGCCAGTCCGCCGGCTATGCCTGCCCGATGCACCCCCAGTACCGGTCCGACCGCGCGTCGGACTGTCCCATCTGCGGCATGCGCCTGGAGCCGATGGCGGCCGGTGCCGATTCGGCCTCGGCCGACCTCCCGGGCAGCGTCCGCATCGGCGCCGAAAGGCGCCAGCTGATCGGCGTGCGCACCGACGAGGTCCGCCGCTCCTCCGCCTCCCAGCTTCTGCGGGTGCCCGGCCGGGTGACCGTGGACGATCAGAGGCTGTACCGCATCGTCGCGGCCACGGACGGGTGGATCCTCGAGCTGGGGGAAAACACCGCCGGCCGCTTTGTCCGGAAAAACCAGTTTCTTGCGTCGTACTACACCCGCGACCTGCTGGCCTCCGAACAGCTCTTCCTGGTCAGCGTCAGCGGCAGCAACCCGGCGCAGAGGGGATCGGCCAGCTACGGGTCGCTGAAAACGGGGACCAGCCTGATCCCGCAATACCCGGTCGACTCCCTGCGTAACCTCGGCATGAGCGACCGGCAGATCGCGGATATCGAGAAGGCGCGGATCGCCGCCCCCGACATCAAGATCTACTCCCCGGTCACCGGCTATGTCCTGGCGCGCAACATCTCCCCGGAGCAGCGGTTCGACAAGGGGACGGAGTTTTACCGCATCGCCGATATCGGCCACGTCTGGGTGGTGACCGACATTTTCGAGAAGGACCGGGAGTTCCTGACGCCGGGCACGAAGGCGACGGTCCGCTACCAGGGCCGGAAGCTCGAGGCCCGCATGAGCGACGCGCTCCCCCAGTTCGACCCGGAGTCGCGCATCCTGCAGACCCGCTTCGAGCTGGACAACCCCGGCCAGGTTCTGCTGCCGGACATGTTCGTCGACGTCGAACTCGAGATCGGGCGCCCCGACGCCATCACGGTCCCGGCCGACGCCATCATCGACTCGGGCCGCCGCAAGACCGTCTACGTGGAGCAGGAAGCCGGGGTGTTCGAGCCCAGGCTGGTGGAAACCGGCTGGCGCCTGGGCGACCGGGTGGAGATCACCCGGGGGCTCGAGAGCGGCGAACGGATCGTGGTTTCGGGCAACTTCCTGATCGATTCCGAGAGCCGCATGAGGATGCCGGCCGGCGGGACGACGGAAGCGCCGGCCA
>CAZWXG010000028.1:1789-23987 GCA_964637825.1 uncultured Acidobacteriota bacterium | reverse complement strand
GAAATGTGCAGGGAGAGGTTTGACCGCAATCCCGAAAAGTTTGTCCACGCCATGGCGGAGGGGGACACACACGGGATGCACATGCACGAATGATTTCGCGCATCATCGATTTTTCCGCGCGCAACCGGCTCATCGTACTCGCCCTCGTGGCCGTAGCCGCCATCTACGGCTGGTGGTCGATGCACCATGTCGCGCTGGACGCGATCCCGGACCTGAGCGACACGCAGGTCATCATCTACTCGCGCTGGGACCGCAGTCCCGACATCCTCGAGGACCAGGTCACCTACCCGATCGTGGCCGCCATGCTGGGGGCCCCGGGGGTCCAGGCGGTCCGCGGCTTTTCCGATTTCGGGTATTCGTTCGTCTATGTCATCTTCGAGGACGGCACCGACATTTACTGGGCGCGCACCCGCACGCTCGAATACCTCTCCGGGGTGCTCCAGTCGCTGCCCGAGGGGTGCAAGACCGAACTGGGGCCCGACGCCACCGGCCTCGGCTGGATCTTCCAGTACGTGCTGGAGGACACGTCGGGCAACCACAGCCTGGCCGACCTCCGGTCGCTCCAGGACTGGTACCTGCGCTACCACCTCCGGTCGGTGCCCGGGGTGGCGGAAGTGGCCCCCATCGGCGGGTTCGGCAAGCAGTACCAGGTGAGCCTGGACCCGAACCGGCTCCGGTTCTACGACATCCCCATCGACGCCGTCGTCGACGCCATCCGGGGCAGCAACAGCGAGACCGGCGGCCGCCTGATCGAACTGGGCGGCGCCGAATACATGGTGCGCGGGCGCGGTTACGCGCGGTCGCTCCAGGACCTGGAATCGGTCGTGGTCGCCGCGAGCCGGAACGGGACGCCGATCCGGGTGAAGGACATCGGCCGGGTGGCGCTCGGGCCCGATATCCGGCGCGGGGTCGCCGACCTGGACGGGACCGGCGATGTCGTTTCGGGCATCATCGTGATGCGCCAGGGGGAAAACGCCCTCGACGTCATCGGGAGGGTGAAGGAAAAGATCCGCCAGATCGAGCCGGGGCTCCCCCCGGGGGTCCGGGTCGTCCCGATCTACGACCGCTCGGAGCTCATCCACAACTCGATCGACACCCTGAGAAACACGGTCATCGAAGTGATCGTCACCGTGTCGCTGATCGTGCTCCTCTTTCTTTGGCACGTCCCCAGCGCCCTGATCCCGATGATCACCATCCCGATCGCCGTGCTCATCGCCTTCATCCCCTTCCGCGGAATGGGGATCACGGCCAACATCATGTCGCTCGGGGGGATTGCCATCGCCATCGGCGCCATGGTGGACGCGGCCATCGTCGTGGTCGAGCAGGCGCACAAGAAGCTCGAAGCATGGGAGGGCTCGGGCCGCCGCGGGGACTACCGGGAGGTGGTCATTTCGGCGGTGAAGGAGGTCGGGAGCACGAGCTTCTTCGCCCTGCTGGTCATCGCCGTGTCCTTCATCCCGGTCTTCGCCCTCGAGGCGCAGGAGGGGCGCCTGTTCAAGCCGCTGGCGTACACGAAAACGCTGGGGATGATCGTGGCGGCGCTGCTGGCCATCACCCTCGACCCGGCGCTGCGCCTCACCTTCACGCAC
The DNA here is from genome assembly GCA_964637825.1 of uncultured Acidobacteriota bacterium. Taxonomy (GTDB): domain Bacteria; phylum Acidobacteriota; class UBA6911; order UBA6911; family UBA6911; genus UBA6911. Next base: position 22,398 of record CAZWXG010000028.1, on the reverse strand, counting down.
CTGAAAAACTTCAGTTTCCGTCCGCGCTGGCTGGCCCGCACGGCCAATACCCTCTTCGTCGGGCGCATCCGCTCCGAGGACCATCACCCCGTAAGCAAGGGGCTCATCCGGTTGTACGAGCCGGCCTGCCGGTGGTCGCTGGAACATAAATGGGCCGTCATCGCCGCGGCCCTGGTGCTCATGATCGCCACCGTCCCGGTCTTCATGTCGCTCGGTTCCGAGTTCATGCCCCCGCTGTACGAGGAGGCGCTCTTCTACATGCCTTCGACCATGCCGGGGATCTCGATCGGGGAGGCGCAGCGGGTGCTCCAGGTCACCGACCGGCTGATCAAGACCTTGCCGGAGGTGGACCGGGTGCTGGGCAAGGCGGGGCGCGCGGAGACCTCCACCGACCCGGCGCCGCTGTCGATGCTGGAAACCATCATCACCCTCAAGCCGCGCTCGGAGTGGCGCAGGGTGCCGACCTGGTATTCGTCGTGGGCGCCCGACTGGCTCAAGCCGGTCTTCCGGAGATTTACGCCCGATACGATGTCGCCCGAACAGCTCGTGGACCAGTTGAACGAAATCGTGAAGGTCCCGGGGGTGTCCAACGCCTGGACCATGCCGATCAAGGCCCGCATCGACATGCTGAGCACGGGGATGCGGACCCCGGTGGGCCTGAAGATTCACGGGGACGACCTCGGGAAGATCCAGGAGATCGGTATGCAGGTGGAGGCGGTGCTGCCATCGGTCAGGGGGACGCGCAGCGTCTTCGCCGAGCGGACGTCCGAGGGGTACTTTCTCGATTTCAACTGGAACCGGGACGCCCTGGCCCGCTACGGGTTGAAGATCGACGACGCCCAGACCGCCGTCCAGAACGCCATCGGCGGTGAAAACGTGACGACCACCATCGAGGGGCGGGCGCGCTACCCCGTGAATGTCCGGTACATGCGCGATTTCCGCTCCGACCTGGAAGCGCTGGGGCGCGTGCTGGTCCCGGCGGGCGAAAACCGCCAGATCCCGCTTTCCGACCTCGCGGAGATCGAACCGACGAGCGGGCCCGGCATGATCCGCAACGAGAACGGGCTGCTTACGGGCTATGTCTACGTCGATCTCGACGACCGCGACCCCGGCGGCTACGTCAAGGAGGCCCGGGAGGTGGTGCGGGAAAAGGTGAAGCTCCCCCCGGGGTACGCCGTCATCTGGAGCGGCCAGTACGAGGCGATGGAGCGGGTGAACCGGCGGCTCCTGCTGGTGGTGCCGATCACCGGGTTTCTGATCCTCCTGCTGCTGTATCTGAACACGCGGTCGGCCGTCAAGACCATGATCGTCGTGCTGGCGGTGCCGTTTTCGGCCATCGGCGCGATCTGGTTCCTCTATTTTCTCGGTTACAACATGAGCATCGGGGTCTGGGTCGGCTTGATCGCCCTGCTGGGAGTGGATGCCGAGACCGGGGTGTTCATGCTGCTCTATCTCGATCTGTCTTACCGGCAGGCGGGGAAAGAGGGGAAGCTGAAGACGATCGGGGAGCTGCGCGAGGCGATCGTGCACGGCGCCGTCAAGCGCATCCGGCCCAAGTTCATGACGGTGGCGACCGACTTCATCGGCCTGGTGCCGATCCTCTGGGCCACGGGGACCGGATCGGACGTGATGAAGCGGATCGCGGCCCCCGTCATCGGGGGGGTGTTCACCTCGTTCCTGCTCGAACTGCTGGTCTACCCGGCCATCTACGAGATCTGGAAATGGCATTTCGAGCTCAAGCGGGGGAAGGCCGCCCGGGTGATGGGCGAGGTTCCGGAATGCAACGGGTAAGAGGAGACGGGGGTGCGGAGTGGAAACGCGGCATGGATGCGGTACCCGGCGGGCGTCGGTTCCGGCCATGTCAGCGGTGTTCCCGACCCGCGCCCTCCAGCGCCGGCCGCGGCCACGGCCGGCGCGTCCAGGGGGCCGGAGACGCTGTTCTCCGGCTCCCTTTGAGCCATCATCGCAAGGAGAGAGATCATGAATAGAAGAATTATGGCTGTTTTTTCCATATTGGCGGTAACCCTGGTGAGTGCATCCCTGCCGGCGCAGGAAACGCCGGTCCTCAACTCTGAAGTCGACAGGGTCAATTACGGCATCGGGGTAGGCGTCGCCCGGAATTTCAGCAACCAGGGGCTGGATGTGAACCTGGACCTGGTCATCCGGGGGATGCGGGACGCGCACGCGGGCGCCCCGCTCCTGCTGACCGAAGAGGAACTGGCCCGGACGATGAACGCGTTCCAGAAGGAACTGCGGCAGAGACAGGCGGAGGCGTTCAAGGCCGCGGGCGAAAAAAACCTGAAGGAAGGGGAGGCGTTTCTCGCCGCGAACGCAAAGAAGGAGGGGGTCACGGTCCTCCCGAGCGGGCTCCAGTACAGGATTCTGAAGACGGGCGCGGGGAAGATCCCCACCGCCGCCGATTCGGCCGAGTGCCATTACCGCGGGACCTTCATCGACGGCAGGGAATTCGACAACTCCTACAAGATGGGGAAGCCGGTGACCTTCAAGATCCAGGGGGGGGTCATCCCCGGTTGGAGCGAAGCCCTGAAGCTCATGCCCGAGGGTTCGAAATGGGAGGTGTTCCTCCCCTCCCGGCTGGCTTATGGAGAGCGGGGGGCCGGGAGCCAGATCGGCCCGAACATGGCGCTGGTGTTCGAAATCGAGCTCCTGGCCGTCAAGTAGGATAGGGGAATTGGAAGGCCCGGATAGGGATCCGCCTGATTGCGCCTCCCCCCGGGCCGGCATATAAACAGGCAAGATCGTTGTGGCGGCGGTTGCAGGCGGATGGAGTGCGGAGCGACATGAGACTTTTTAGGCGGGCATCGGAGCGAGAATCGGGGCTGGCGGCCGCTTACCGTCCCCTCCCCGTTCTGCTCAGCCTGATGCTCCTCGTCCAGACCTGCGCGCTCCCCATACCCGCCGCGTTCCTGTTGATCAGCGCGGACGCGGCGGCCGTTACGGAGGGGTGCGACACCAAAACCTGCTGCACCGCCCTGTGCTACCTGGACCGGCACGGTACCCACCACTGCGTGCACAAGCATGGCGACGCCTGCGGGAAGGGGGAGGACCCCGACCGGACGGACGTGATCCCCGTGCTGCTCCTGACGCTGGCCCTTTGTCCGGAAGCGGAACTGCCGCCTCCCGCCCTCGATCCCGTCGGGGTGGTCTACAGCGACCGGCTCCTTTTCGCCTCGCATCATCCTCCCATCCCGATCCCTCCTCCCCAATAACCGGCCTGCCACCGTACCAGGGATTGTTCCCCCAGCCGGTATCGAAACAAGCGGAGGTCGGGTCATGAAAACATATGCATGCATCATGGTTGTGCTGTCGGTCGTTCTGTGCGCCGCCCCGGGCGTCGCCGGGGAGGGTCCCGCGGCGATCCTGGGAATCATCACCGGGCCGGACGGGGCCCGTCTGCCGGGAGCGATGGTCTCGGCCCGCCTGGCCGGATCGGAAGAGTCGGTCCGGGCGGTCAGCAATGCGAGCGGGATGTACCGCCTGCCGGACCTGCCGACCGGCGACTACGAGCTCCTGGCGGTGCTGTCGGGGTTCGAGCCCTACACCCTTTCCAGCCTCTCCCTGTCGGCCGGCGTCAACCGGGTGGTCGACGTGACAATGCGCGTGGGCACCATCAGCGAAATCATCACGGTCACGGGATTCTCCCCCCGGGACAGCGTCGAGGGCGCCCGCACCCGGGAGAGCTCCGCCCGGGACGTGGGGGAGGCGGTCGCCGAGGCGACCGGGATCCATAAGCTGCGCAAGGGGGGGATCGCGAGCGACGTGGTGCTGCGGGGGTTCCAGAGCAAGGACCTGAATGTCCTGATCGACGGGCAGCGGGTTTACGGAGCCTGTCCCAACCACATGGATCCCGCCCCCTTCCACGTCGACTTCGCCGAGGTGGACCGGATCGAGGTCGCCAAGGGGCCGTTCGACGTCAACAACCAGGGGAGCCTCGGCGGCGTGGTGAACATCGTGACCAAGAAAGCCGAAGCGGGCCTGCACGCCACCGGGACCCTTTCCACCGGGTCCTACGGTTACGTCAACCCTTCCGCGACCCTGTCCTTCAGCCGCGCGCCCTTCTCCATCCTGGGGGGCTATTCCTACCGCCGGTCCGACGCCTACACCGACGGCTCGGGGACGCGGTTCACCGAGGGGCTGAATTACCGGCCGGAATCCCTGGACAGCGACGCCTTCAGGGTCGGGACGATCTGGGGGAACGTGTCCTTCAGCCCCTTCGCCGGCCACCTGGCGCAGTTTTCCTATTCCCACCAGGAGGCGGACCACGTCCTGTACCCCTACCTCCAGATGGACGCCGTGTACGACGACACCGGCCGGCTCAACGCCGGATACCAGGTCACCGGTCTGCCGGGGTTCGTCCGGTCGGTGCGGATCCAGGCTTACTTTTCCCGGGTGGATCACTGGATGACGGACGAGTACCGGTCGTCGTCCCTCAACCGGCCGCGGGAGTATTCGATGGGAACCCTGGCCGGGACCCAGGCGCTCGGCGGCAAGATCGAGACCGAGCTCGGGAGCGTCAAGGTGGGGGTCGAGGCATACCACCGCGAGTGGAACGCCTCGACAAGCCTCGCCGGGGCCGGCTACGCGCCCCAGTACTCGATTCCGGACGTCAGGACGGACAGCTTCGGGCTCTATTCCGAATACTCCCGGTCCCTTTCGGACCGGGTCCGGCTCAGTTTCGGCGGCCGCCTGGACACCGTGACCACGGCCGCGGACGGCGCCCGGGCCAACGGCGATCTCTATTACGCCTACCACTCCACCCGGCTGACCTCCAGAACCGACAACTATCCCTCGGGCAATGTCCGCCTGAGCGTGAAGGCCCCCCTGGGCCTTCAGTTCAGCGGCGGGATCGGCCACACGGTCCGGGTCCCCGATGCCCGGGAGCGCTACTTCGCGCTCAAGCGGATGGGGACCGACTGGGTGGGGAACCCCGGGCTCGAGCCGAGCCGGAATACGGGCCTCGACGGGGGCGTTTCCTTCCGGCACGAAGGCCTGCTCCTGGAATCGAGCCTGTACTTCAACCGGATCGCGGATTTCGTCACCGTGATTCCGCAGGCGAAGGTGAACATGGTCGCGGGGGTGATGAACGGCAGCGCGCGCACCTACCGGAACGCGGATGCGAGGATCTACGGCGGGGAGATTCTCGTGTCCTATCTCCTTTCGACCCGCCTCTTCGTTTCCAGCGACCTGTCGTTCGTCCGCGGCACCCGCGCCCTCGATCCGGAGCGGGGGATCCTGACATCGAACCTCGCGGAAATCCCCCCGGTCCGGTCGCGGACGACGATGCGCTACGACACCGGCAGGACGTTCGTCGAGGTGGAAGCGCTGTTTTCGGGGGCCCAGCGCAACGTGGACACGCTCCTGGGGGAGCAGCCCACCCCGGGGTACGGGATCGCCAACCTCAAGGGCGGGTGGAACTACCGGGGGGCCTCTCTCCGCCTGGGACTGAACAACCTCTTCGGCCGGCAGTATGTGGATTATCTTTCCTATCAGAGGGATCCTTTCCGGTCCGGCGCCCGGGTGTACGAACCGGGGAGAAACTGGTTTCTGAGCCTCTCGTACCGGTTCTGACACCGGCGCTTCCGGTCCGGCAAAACCCGCTGTTTCAGACCGCCCCCGGCTGTGCGACAATGAAAAATGGAGCATACAGGGGAGGGGGCATGGAGGAACTGGAAAAGATCCGAAGCGAAATCAACCGGGTGGACGAGGCCATTCTCGAGGCGCTCGCGGCGCGGAGGGCCCTGTCCCGGCGGGTCATCGAGGCCAAGGACAGGACCGGGGCGCCCCTCCGCGACGCCGCACGCGAGGAGGGGTTGCTCTCCGACCTCATCGCCAAGGGGCGCGGCCGCGGGCTCGACGCCCACCTCGTCACCCGGATCTTCCAGGAGATCATCGACGACTCGGTCCGGTCCCAGCAGCTGCACCTGCTGGACTACGCGAAGTCGGACCTGAAGCGGGTGGTGTTCCAGGGGATCGAGGGCGCCTACAGCGACCTGGCGGCGCGCAAGTACTTCGCCCCGTACCTCGACCAGACCTTCTTTACGGGGGCTCCCGGGTTGAGGCAGGTGATCGACGCGGTGGAGGACGGGGACGCCGACTACGGTCTCGTCCCGGTCGAGAACACCGCGGCGGGGAGCATCAACGAGGTGTACGACCTCCTGTCGGTCTCCCAGCTCTCCATCGTGGGGGAGGAGGTGCTGCGGATCGAACACTGCCTGCTGGGCCTGGAGGAGGCCCCGCTCGCCGGCATCCGCATGATCTACTCGCACCCCCAGGCCCTGGCCGAGTGCGTGAAGTTCGTCTCCCGGCTCCCCGACTGCCAGGCGATCCCCTGGCCCGACGCCGCCATGGCGGTCCGGAAGGTGGGCGAAGACAAGGACGCCTCGGTCGCGGCCATCGGCGGCGAGGAGGCGGGCCGGCTCTACGGGCTGAAGGTCCTGCAGCGCAACATCGAGGACCAGCCGAACAACTTCACCCGCTTCCTGGTCCTGGCCCGGAAGCCCGCGGGGGTGGATCTGCGCATCCCCTGCAAGACCTCCCTGATCATGGCCACCTCGCACGAGGAGGGATCGCTCCTGAAGGCGCTGAGCATCCTGCACGAGCACCGGATCAACCTGCTGAAGCTGGAGAGCCGCCCCATCCCCGGGATGCCGTTCCAGTACCTCTTCTACCTGGACTTCGAGGGGAACGCGGCCGAGGAGCGGGTGGCCGGGGCGCTGGAGAAGCTGCACTCGGCCACCACCTCGATGAAGTTCCTCGGGTCCTACCCCATGCAGCAGCGCCCGCGCACCGCGCCGAGGATCGAGGCCCTGGCCGCCGGCGGGCCGCGGGAGGAAGGGGAACGGACGGAGCCGGTCCCGGAAAAGAAGGGGAAGAGCGGGCTCCGGCTCGTGAGCCGGGACGCCAGGCCGGAGGATACGGTCATCGCGGTCGGCGGCGCCCGGATCGGGGGGGACGGCTTCGTCGTCATCGCCGGTCCCTGCGCCGTGGAGTCCCGGGAGCAGATCCTTCAATGCGCCCGCTTCGTGAAGGAGTGCGGGGGGCAGTTGCTGCGGGGCGGGTGCTTCAAGCCGCGCACCTCCCCCTACAGCTTCCAGGGGCTGGGGTTCGAGGCGCTGGAGATGCTGGCCGAGGCGGGGCGCGAATACGACCTGCCGGTGGTCACCGAGGTGCTGTCCCCCTCGGACGTGGAGCCGGTGGCGCGCCTTGCCGACATCCTGCAGATCGGCGCGCGCAACATGCAGAACTTCAGCCTGCTGGCCGAGGCGGGGAGGTCGAACCGGCCGGTGCTGCTCAAGCGCGGCATGATGTCGACCCTGGACGAGTTCCTCAACGCGGCCGAGTACGTCATGGCCGGCGGCAACCACCGCGTGATCCTGTGCGAACGGGGCATCCGCACCTTCGAGACCGCCACGCGCAACACCCTGGACCTCGGGTCGATCCCCATCCTCCGGCGCATGACGCACCTGCCGATCCTGGTGGACCCGTCGCACGCGGCCGGCCGGCGGGACCTGGTGGTCCCGCTCGCGCTGGCGGCCCGCGCCGTCGGGCCACACGGGCTCGTCATCGAAATGCACCCGGATCCGGACCACGCCCTGAGCGACGGACCCCAGTCGCTCCATTTCCACGAGTTTGCCGACCTCATGCGCCGCCTCTACGGGGGGTAGGGCGCGCGCCGGTCAGGCGCGGATCACGGCGTTGGTGCGTTTTTCCTCCCCCACCGTGGAGGTGGGGCGCCCGGCGTAGTTGTGCCCCGGCAGGATGACCGTGTCCTCGGGGAGGGTATAGATCTTCTCCCGGATCGAGCGCTCGAGCGCCTCCCAGGACCCGCCCGGGAAATCGGTCCTCCCGGTCGACCCCACGAAGAGGGTGTCCCCGGTGAAGAGCACCCCCTTGGCGTGGAGGCAGATGCAGCCCGGGGTGTGTCCCGGGGTGTGGATCACCTCGAGGGCCACGCTCCCCACCCGGACCAGGTCCCCGTCTTTGACCAGCAGGTCCGCGGGCGGGGAAGCTTCCGCCCGGAACATCTGGAGCATGTCCTGGGGGGTGTCGAGGAGGCCCGGGGCGTCGGCTTCGTGAATGACGATCTTCGCCCCTGTCCGGCGCGCCATCTCCCGGTTGCCCATCGTGTGGTCGATATGGTGGTGGGTGTTGACGATGTACCGGATCGCCAGGCCGTGGGATTCGGCCTCCGCGAGCAGGCGGTCGTGGCCGTCGGACGGGTCGATGAAGAGCCCCTCCCCCGCCTCCTCGTCCCCCACCAGGTAGCTGAAGATGTTGAAATGCCCCACTTCGAATTGACGTATCAGCACAGGTCCCCCGCTGCGAAAATCGGCGCCGCCATCATAACCGATCCCGGCCTGTTCCGATCAAAAATCTCTGGCCCCGCACGTCCCGCCGGCCGATGCGGTCCAAGGGCGGAATATTCTCCCCCGGACCGGGGCGGTTTCTGCTACACTAGGCGCGGAAGGGATGGAGCCATGGTTGTCCGTTATCATCGTTTTTATTACCGAGGCTATTTTAAGACCGACCCCTGAGGGCGGTGTCTTTCCTTTCTTCGCAATGCATCGGAAGAAAAAAGCGGCCCCCGGGACAATCCGGCGGGCCGTTTTTGATTTCAGGAGGTTTGCATGATCATCATCTGTGAGGCCAAGGCCACGGAGGCGCAGATCGGCGAGCTCGAGCGCGCCATCCGGGGCGCGGGGCTGGACATCCACCGCTCCGACGGGGAGGAATACACGATCCTGGGCGTCATCGGGGACCGCAACCGGCTCGACATGGGGAGCGTCACGCTGATGCCCGGGGTCCGGGAAGTCGTGCTGGTGACCAGCCCCTATAAACTCGCGAGCCGGGAGTTCCATCCGGAGGATACGGTGGTGCGCGTCGGGGAGACGTGCCTCGTCGGCGGCATGGAGGTCGCCGTGATGGCGGGCCCTTGCGCGGTCGAGGGGGAGGAGCAGATCGAGGCCTGTGCCCGGGCCGCGGCGGCGGGCGGGGCTCAGATCCTCCGGGGGGGCGCCTACAAGCCCCGTTCCTCCCCCTATGCCTACCAGGGGCTGGGGCTGGAGGGGCTGAAGCTGATGCGCCAGGCGGCCGACCGCCACGGGCTGGCCGTGGTCACCGAGGTCATGACGATCGAACTGATCGACACGGTGGCCCAGTACGCCGACCTGCTGCAGGTGGGCGCGCGCAACATGCAGAATTACCCGCTGCTGACCGCCCTGGGGAAGGCGGGCAAACCGGTGCTCCTCAAGCGCGGCATGTCGGCCACGATCCAGGAGTGGCTGATGAGCGCCGAGTACATCCTGAGCGAGGGGAACCCCGACGTCATCCTGTGCGAACGCGGGATCCGCACCTTCGAGACCGCCACGCGCAACACCCTGGACCTGTCGGCCATCCCCGTCATCAAGCACCTGTCGCACCTCCCGATCATCGCCGATCCGAGCCACGGGGTCGGTACCCGTCGTTTCGTCGCCCCGATGGCCCGGGCCGCGGTGGCCGCCGGGGCCGACGGGATCATGGTGGAAATCCACCCCAACCCCGACAAGGCCATGTCCGACGGCCCGCAGTCGCTCACCCTCGAGGAGTTCGGGCTCCTGATGAACCGGTGCCGCATCATCGCGACCACCATTGGACGGCGTCTGGGAAAGACGCGCTGAAAGGACGATCATGAAGATGACAATTGTGGGCTGCGGCCTGATCGGGGGCTCGATCGCCCTGGCCCTCAAGCACCGCCGGCCGGAGTGGGCCGTCGCCTGCCTCGACACGCCCGAGCGCCTGCCGGCGCTCGAGGAAGCCGGCGTGTCGGGGCGCCTGGGAACGATGGACGACCTCGGGGCCCACGTCCCCGACAGCGACCTGGTGCTGGTGGCCACCCCGGTCCAGGCCATCGCCGGGACCCTCGGCCGGCTGGCCCCCTTCCTGCGCCCGGGCGCCGTCGTCACCGACGTCGGGAGCACCAAGCGGCGGATCATGGCGGAAGCCCCCGGGCTCCTCCCCCCGGGCGTCCACTTCGTCGGCGGGCATCCCATGGCGGGGTCGGAGCGTTCCGGGGTGGAGGCGGCGGACCCGCTCCTTTTCAACGGCCGGGTCTACGCCCTCTGCCCCTATCCCGACACCCCGCCCGAGGCGCTGCTCACCCTGATCGAACTGGTGGAGACCCTCCGGGCGACCCCGGTGACCATCGACCCGGAGGAACACGACCGGATCATGGCCATGGTCAGCCACCTGCCGCAGCTGATCTCCGTCGCCCTCATGCACTCGGCCGCGGCCGGGGACGCCGAACACGCGATGCTCCCCACCCTCGCGGGGCGCGGCTTCCTCGACATGACGCGGCTGGCGGCCTCGGATTACGGCATCTGGAAGGGGATCCTCGAGACCAACTCCGAAGCGATCGGGGAGGCGGCGGCGCGGTTCGGGGAGAGCCTCGCGTTTCTGGTCTCCGGGATGCCGGGGAACGAAGCGGCCGCGGCCTGGGAGCAGGCGGGGAAGCTGAGGCGGAAGATGGGGCCCGAAACCCTCGCCCGGCCGCGCAAGCAGGACCTGCGCAGCATCATCGACCGCCACGACCGCCAGATCCTCACGGCGCTCGGGCACCGCATCGACATCGCACGCCGGATCGGCCGGCTCAAGAAGCACCAGTCGGCCCCGGTGACCGACGGCGAGCGGGAAAAGCGGATGATGTTCGAGCGCCGGGACTGGGGGCAGTCGCTGGGCCTGCCCGAGGAACTGGTCGACGAGCTTTTCGCCGTCATCATCCGGCACAGCGTCCGCATCCAGTCGGAGCCCGCGGAATAGCCGATTCCGGTTTTCCGGCCGATCGATTCCGCTTTTGTTGTGATATGATGCGCATCTTGCCGCAGCGGTCGTTGTCGCGCATTTTCCAAGGGAACCAGGAGCGGTCGGACATGGACGAAACAATGACGTCGGAACAGAAACGGGAAGAGCGGTTTGAGCGCTGGCTGGACGCCCCGGGGGTGTCCTTCGAAAGTGCGGCGGCGCAAGACTCCTACCGGGCCCGGGTGACGCGGTTTATCCGGGCGTTCAGCCTCGAGAAGCCGGACCGGGTGCCCCTGGTCCTGCCCGCGGGCAATTTCCCCATCTATCACGCCGGGCTTACGCTCAAGGAGGCGATGGCGGACAACGGGAAGCTGTGCGCGGCGTTCCGGAAGTTCCTCTGCGAGTTCGAATCGGACACCTTCGCCTCCCCCATGATGGTGCCTTCGGCGGCGGCCGGGGCCATCATCGGCACGGTGAACACCCGGTGGCCGGGGCATGGGCTTCCCGACACCGCGTCGATGCTGCAGTTCGTCGAAGGCGAGTACATGAAGGCCGACGAGTACGACCTGTTCCTCGAAGATCTGACCGACTTCTGCCTGCGCCGGTACCTGCCGCGCAGCCTCGGGGCCCTGGGCCCCTTCGCCGATTTTCCCCCCACCCCCTTCATCCTCGGGATGCCGAACCGGTTCCTGAACCCTGCCATGTCGCCCGAAGTGCGCGCGGCCTACCGGGCCATCATCGATTACGGGGAGGAGTGCGCGCGCTGGATGGGGCCGGCCCTGGAGTTCCACCGGGACGCGATGGCGGCCGGCTACCCGACCATATTCGGGGGGCAGGCCCACGCCCCTTTCGACATCCTGGCCGACACCCTGCGCGGGACCAAGGGCATCATCATGGACATGTACCGGCAGCCGGACAAGCTGCTGGCCGCGATGGAGCGGGTGACGCGGATGAACATCGACTGCGGCGTCGCCGGCGCCAATATGACGGGCAACCCCGTCGTCTTCTTCGCCCTGCACAAGGGGGACGACACCTTCATGTCCAACGGGCAGTACGAAAAGTTCTACTGGCCCACCTTCCGGAAGGTCATCCTGGGGCTCATCGAGGAGGGGATCGTGCCGATGCTCTTCGCGGAGGGGCGCTACGACAACCGCCTGGAGATCATCCGGGACCTCCCCCCGGGGCGGGTGGTCTGGCACTTCGACCGGACCGACATCTTCCGGGCGAAAAAGATCCTGGGCGACAACGCCTGCATCGCCGGGAACGTCCCCGCGTCCCTGCTCTGCACCGGGACGCCGAACGAGGTCAAGGAGTACTGCCGCAGGCTCATCGAGGTGGTCGGCGAGGGGGGCGGGTTCATCCTGACCGGCGGGGCCAGCATCGACAAGGGTCCGGCCGAGAACATGCACGCCATGACCGAGGCCGTCATGGAATACGGGGTGTACTGACCGGCATGACCGAATCGACGCGGCAGACGGAAGCGCGGCTCGACCGGGAGCTGCGCGTGGGGGCCGAGTACCTGGCGCAGTGCCTCAACCCCGAGTCGGGCGCCATCCCGCGCATCCCCAACGTCGACATCTACGGGATCTCGATCCCCTACAACGGGATTGCGGGGGGGGACCTGATCACCTACGTGAATTTCTCGGACCGCTACGACCTGGACGCGCGCATCGCGCGGGCCGAGGCGCAGGGGAGGGGGGAGGTCGCGCAGAAGCTCCAGCGGTTGCACCGCAAGGGGGGGGTCCTCGTGGCCGACGTGGCCGGGCACGAATACGCCGACGCGATGAGGGCGTTGCTCCTGCACCAGATCTTCCATACCTCGGTGCTGTACGAGCTCGACCTCTACGGGGAGATCACGGCCCACCTGTTCGAACAGATCAACCGGCGCTTCTTCAAGTCCACCACGCTGCACAAGCTCGCGGGGGAGCGGGGCGCCCTGAGCTTCATCACCCTGATTTACGGAGAGATCTCCTTCACGGGACGCTTCCGTTTCATCTGCGCCGGGCACCCCCAGCCGCTGGTGTTCTCGCGGGAGTACGACCGCTTCGTCGAGATCAGCCCCGACCGGCTGGTGAGTTTCCCCCCCATCGGGCTCCAGTTGAGCGAGGACGACGACGACGTGCGGATGTTCCCCCGGGTGCTGGGGTACAAGAAGCGGTACACGATCAACGAACTGAACCTGATGGGGCGGGGGGACGTGCTCCTCCTCTATTCGGACGGGCTGGCGGACCCCTTTTCCCCCTATTCCCAGGAACGGCTCGAGCGCGCCGTCTCCGCGGCGCGGGACGGTTCCGCCGAGGAGATCTGCCGGGGGATCCTGGCCGACCGCCACGCCGCCGCCCGGCCGGACGACGACCTCAGCCTCGTGGTCATCAAGTTCCAGTGACGGCCGCCGGCCGGGGACTCCCCGTGGTGGCCTGCGGCGTCCGGATCTGATACAGTTCCTCCATGAAACTGGACATCACCCTCGAGGGGGAGACGCTCGACCTCAGCGCGGAACTGCTCGACCGCTACAACGTCCCCGGGCCCCGCTACACCAGCTACCCGACCGCGCCCGAGTGGCACGACGACTTCGGCCCCGCGGAGTACGAACGCGAACTGGGGGAGTCGAACGCGTCGGGCAGGCCGCTGTCGCTGTACATGCACCTCCCCTTCTGCGAGCGCCTCTGCCTGTTCTGCGGCTGCAACGTCGTGATCCGCAAAAACCACGACGACGCCCTCCCTTACCTGGAAACGCTCAAGAGGGAGATCGCCCGGGTCGCGCTCCGCGTCGACCGCGCCCGGCCGGTGGTGCAGTTTCACTGGGGGGGCGGGACCCCGACCTATTTTTCGGCCGCCCAGCTCGAGGACCTGTTCGCGTACGCGCGCGGGCTCTTCACCTTCGCCCCGGACGCGGAGATCGGGGTGGAGGTCGACCCGCGCGTCACCACCCCCGAACACCTCGACGTGCTGCGGCGCCTGGGGTTCAACCGGATTTCCATGGGGATCCAGGATTTCAACCCCGAGGTCCAGAAGGCGGTCCGGCGCGTCCAGCCCTATGAACAGACCCGGGCCCTCTACGACCGCTGCCGCGCCCTCGGCTTCGATTCGATCAACATCGACCTGATCTACGGCCTCCCGCTGCAGACGCCCGCCAGCTTCGGGGCCACGGCGGACCTGGTGATCGGGATGGGGCCCGACCGGGTGGCCATGTTCAGCTACGCCCACGTCCCCTGGCTCAAGAAGCAGCAGGGGGCGGTTGCCCGGCTGATTCCCCTGGGCATGGACAAGTTCCAGATCTTCCGGACCGGGATCGGGCGGTTCACCGCCGCCGGGTACCGCTACATCGGCATGGACCATTTCGCGCGCCCGGACGACGAGCTGTGCGTCGCCCAGCAGAACCGCACCCTCCACCGCAATTTCCAGGGGTACACCACCAAGGCCGGTTCCGACCTCCTCGGGCTGGGGGTGAGTTCGATCAGCGGCCTGGACCGCGCCTACTCCCAGAACCACCGGGACCTGGAAGGGTACTGCGCCGCCGTCGGGAGGGGGACGCTGCCCGTCATGCGCGGGGTCCGGCTCGGCGAGGACGACGTGGTGCGGCGGGCGGCCATCAGCCGGATCCTGTGCCACTGCGTGCTGGTCAAGGGGGAATTCGAGTCGGAATTCGGCATCCGGTTCGACGACTATTTCACCCCCGAGCTCGCTCGGCTCCGGGACCTGGAGCGGGACGGGCTGGTCCGGCTCGGGCCGGACGAGATCCGGGTGACCACCCTGGGGCGCATCTTCCTGCGCAACGTGGGGATGGTGTTCGACCGGTACCTGGCGCAACCGAAAGACCGGCCGGTATTCTCCAAGACACTGTAGCCCGACCTGGGCGCGGGGGTGACAGGATGCAGTCCGAAGGGGAGCGCGGGGTCCTGCTGCTGAACCTGGGGGGGCCGGAAACGCTCGAGGACGTCCGCCCCTTCCTCTACAACCTGTTCTCCGACCCGGACATCATCCGCATCGGAAACGGCGTGCTCCGCAGGATGCTGGCGTGGACCATCGCGACCGCGCGCCAGGGGAAATCGCGGGCGCTGTACCGGAAGATCGGCGGCGGATCCCCGCTCCGGCGCATCACGGAGGAGCAGGCCGCGGCGCTCGAGGCCGCCCTCGCGGCGCGGGGGGCCGGGGCCCGGGTGTATGTCGGGATGCGCTGCTGGAAGCCCTCCATCGACGAGGCCGTGGACCGGATCCGGCGCGACGGCGTCCGCCGCCTGCTCCTGCTGCCGCTCTTTCCCCAGTACTCGGAGACCACCACCGGTTCCTGCTTCCGCCATTTCCGGGCTCTCGCCGAGCGGCATTCGCTGTCCGCGGGGATGGACATATCCTACGTGAACGAATGGTTCGGGGAGCCGCTGTACCTCGAGGCGATGGCGGAATTGATCCGCGCGGGGCTCGGGCGGTTTCCGGCCGGTGCGCGCGGCGGGGTCCACCTGCTCTACAGCGCGCACTCGCTCCCCGCGCGCTACATCCGCGAGGGGGACCCCTACCTGGACCAGACCCGGAAATGCGTCGATCTCATCAACCGGCAACTGGGCACGGGCAACCCCTCGACGCTGGCCTTCCAGAGCAAGGTGGGCCCGGTCGAGTGGATCGGGCCCGACACGCGCGCCGTCCTCGGCGACCTGGCCCGGGACGGCGTCGGCCAGGTGCTGGCGGTCCCCGTCAGCTTCGTTTCGGACCATATCGAAACGCTCGAGGAGATCGACATCGAATACCGGGAGCTGGCGGCCGGTCTCGGGATCGCCCGGTTCCACCGTGCGGACGCACCGAATGTGCACCCCCGGTTCATCGAGGCCCTCGCCGCCGTCGTCCTCCGGGAGTGGGAGAGATAGGCCTCAGGCCCTGGGCGGCAGCGGGGGCGGGACCGCTCCCAGGATCGCGGCCAGGGCGGAGACCTGCTCCGCCGGCGCCCATTGTTCCATCCCCTGCGCCCAGACCAGGGTCTGCCGCGTGAGGCGCCCCGCGGCCGCCTCGGCGGCGAGCGCCCCCAGGTCGAACGGGCCGGTCTGCTTCCCCTCCAGCGCCACGAACCAGGCGGGCGCGGGGAGGGGGGGCGGCGTACTCCCGGCGGCCGCCGGCTGCTGCTGGGCGCCGAGCGCCTGCCCGATCGGCCCGGCCATGGCCATCCCCATGCCGATCCCGGCCCCGGCCGCGGCCAGCCCCCCGGGATTTTTGGCCGCGTCGGGGATCGAGTTGGCGACGTTGAACTGGGTGTAGGCCGCCAGGTTCCCCACCACCCCCATGCTAGAGCGCTTGTCGAGCGCCTCCTCGACTTCGGGGGGGAGCGAGATGTTCTCCACGAGCAGCTTGGCCAGTTCGAGCCCGTAGCCCTGGAATTCGGGTGCGATTTTTTTGGCCAGGAAATCGCCCAGGGAGCCGTAGCTGGCGGCCATGTCCAGCACCGGGATCCCGCTCGAACCGGCGATCTCGGCGAAGCGGGAGACGATCAGGTTGCGGAGCTGGTTGACGATCTCCTCTACCGTGAAGTGGCCGTCGGTCCCCACGATCTCGCGGATGAGCACGCGGGGCTCGCTGACCTTGACGACGTAGGTGCCGTAGGCGCGCAGCCGGACGGGGCCGAACTCGGCGTCCCGCATCATGATCGGGTTCATGGTGCCCCATTTGAGGTCCGTGAACTGGCGCATGGAGCAGAAATAGACCTCGGCCATGAAGGGGCTGTTGAAGCCGTACTTCCACCCCTGCAGGGTCGAGAGCACCGGGAGGTTCTTCGTCTCGAGCGTGTACATCCCGGGGGCGAAAACGTCGGCGATCCTCCCCTCGTTGACGAAGACGGCCGTCTGCCCCTCGCGCACGGTCAGCCGCGCCCCGTACTTGATCTGGTTGTTGTACCGCTCGAAGCGGTAGACCATGGTGTCGTTGGTGTCATCGATCCACTGGACGATATCGATGAGTTCGCCGCGCATTTTGTCCCAGATGCCCATTGTGGCCGCTCCCTGTTCAGAGTTGTTTCCGCCATTGTACCACCACGCGTGCGGTACGGGGCTCTTATCGGCGCCGCACGCATGCCGCTTGCCCAATTTTCAAACTCCTGTATAGTCGACAGGGTTCCCGTGGGGGTGACGCGATGACGGCGACAGCGCATTTCGGCGAGCTGCTGGCCCTGGCGACGGCCCTGGTCTGGGCCTCGGCCGTCATCCTGTTCAAGAAAAGCGGGGAGACCGCCTCCCCCCTGGGGCTGAACCTCTTCAAGAACCTGCTGGCGTCGCTGCTGGTGCTTCCGACCATGGCGATCATGGGGGTGGAGCTGCTCCATCCGGCCCCCCCGGGTGATTACGGGCTGCTCCTCCTCAGCGGCGTGCTCGGCATCGGGATCGCCGACACCCTCTTCTTCAAGTCGCTGAACCTGCTGGGCGCGGCGCGCTCCGCCGTCGTCGACTGCCTCTACAGCCCCATCATCATCCTTCTCTCCGTCTTCTGGCTGGGGGAGCGCATCACGGCGGTCCAGGGGGCGGGGGTGCTGCTGATCGTGTCGGCCGTCCTCGCCCTCGGCGGGGAGAAGGGGGCGGCCCGCATCACCCGGCGCCAGCTCGCGGCGGGGATCGCCCTGGGCGCCCTTTCCATGGCGGCGATGGGGGTCGGCATCGTCATGATCAAGCCGCTGCTCGAGCGCTCCCCCATCCTCTGGGCGGTCGAGGTCCGGTTCGCGGGGGCCGGCGCGTTCCTCCTGTTGCTGCTCGCGTGCCACCCGGGGCGCCGGGCCGTCCTGGGCTCGCTGCTGCACTCCCGGGGGTGGAAATTCATGCTGCCCGGGTCGTTTCTCGGCGCCTATATCGCCATCCTCCTCTGGGTCGGCGGCATGAAATACGCCACGGCCTCCGTCGCCTCGGCGCTGAACCAGGCGAGCAACCTCTTCATCTTCGTCTTCGCCGCCCTCTTCCTGAAGGAGCGCATCACGCGGCCCAAGCTCGCCGGCATCGTGCTCGGCGTGCTCGGCGTCCTCCTCGTCATGCTCGGCGGGTCGCCGGGCGGATGACGAAGAGCAACTCCCCGAGATTCACGTTGCGGCCGTTTTCCGGCACGATGCGGACGATCTCGTAGGCGTCCGCCGGGTACGCCGTGAGGCCGTCCGAGCGGAACGACGCGAGCGTCAGCGGCTGGAACAGCTTCATCGCCTCGAGCAGGCAGAGGGTGCGCTCCGCGTCGACGATGTCCCCCTCGGAGACGAACTCGGGCTCTCCCGGGGAGGAGGAGCGGTAGAAGAGGCCGGCGGAGGGGGAGAGGACGCGCAGCTGGTCGGTCCCCGGGATCTCGAGCCCGTCGAACCGGAGCGCCGAGCGGCCGGCGGCCGCTTCCGTCTCCCGGATGAGGCCCTCGAGATCGGTGCGCCGGGTGAATCCTTCCAGGAAGCGGGTGTCGTAGCGCCCCGACCGGAAGACGTCGTCGTCCAGGATGCGCCGGAGCAGGGGGATGTTGGTGCTCACCCCCCGGATTTCCACCCGGTCGAGGTACCCCCGCAGCCGGGCGATCGCTTCCGCGCGCGAGGGCGCGTGACCGATGAGCTGCACGATCATGCTGTCGTAGTAGGGGGTCACCGCCTCCCCCTCGAGCACGCCGGGGATCAGGGTGATCCCGTCCTCCTCCGGGAAGCGGAGGCGCGTTACCTTCCCCGGGGAGGGGAGGAAGGTCAGGACGCCCGCGGCATCCAGCGCGGCCCGTTCGGCGTTGATCCGCAGCTCCATGGCGTAGCCGTCGCGGCCCGGTTGGAGGTCCGCGATCGAACCCCCGGCGGCGATCCGGAACTGCCCGCAGACGATATCCACGCCCGACACGGCCTCGGTCACGGGATGCTCGACCTGCAGCCGCGTGTTCATCTCCATGAAATAGACCGCCTGCCGCTCCAGGTCGAAGATGAACTCCACCGTGCCGGCCCCCGTGTAGCCGATTTCGGCCGCGATGCGCTCCGCGTACCCGTACGCCTCGCGTTCCAGCTCCTCGGGCAGGAGCGTGGAGGCCGATTCCTCGATGATCTTCTGGTTGTTGCGCTGCACGGAGCAGTCGCGCAGCCCGAGCACCCGGGTGTTGCCGTGGGTGTCCCTCAGCAGCTGCACCTCGATGTGGCGCAACGAGCGGACGAAGCGCTCGAGATAGACGTCGCCGTTGCCGAAGGCGCTCGCGGCTTCCGCCGAGATCCGGCGGAAGGTTTCCGCGAACCGCTCCGGGGCCTCGACGACGCCGATCCCCTTCCCCCCCCCGCCGTGGACCGCCTTCACGATCACGGGGTAGCCGAGCTCCGCCGCCACCCGGGCGGCGGCCTCAGGGTGGGTCATGACGCCGTGGCTCCCGGGCACGACCGGGACCCCGAGCCCGAGGGCGGTCTGGATGGCGTTCGATTTGTTTCCCATCCGGTCCATGCCGGCCGCCGGCGGGCCGATGAAACGGATGCCGCGGGCGCGCACCAGGCGGGCGAAGTCGGCGCTCTCGGAGAGAAACCCGATCCCCGGGTGGAGAGCCTCGGCGCCGCTGCATTCGGCCAGCCTCACGATGCTCAGGGCGTTCAGGTAGCTCTCCGAGGGGGTGTTGCCGCCGATGCAGACCAGCCGGTCCCGGGCGGGGTCGAGCCGGGCGGCCGCCGGGGAAGCCATGTCGGCATCCGACTGCGCCAGCACCACCTCCAGCCCCTCCTCCTGCGCCTTGCGCACGATCTTTTCGGCGGCGCAGCCGCGCGCGTGCACCAGCACGCGGCGGAAGGGGCCGGCCGGCGTTTCCTCCTCCGCCTCCGGCGCGGGCTCGGCCGACGGGGCCGGTTCGAGGTCCATCCGGAGGACCCGCTCGATGACCTCCTCCACGGTTTCGGCGGCGGCGGGGATCTCCGGGTCGATGACGGCGAGACAGGCGTCGAGGTCTTCGGCGAACGGGTGCCGGACGAGCCCCCGCATGCTCCCCGGGACGAGGCTCAGGTAATTGGACAGGGTGGCCGCACAGGGGAGGTGCTCCGGGACCACGATCTGCCCGGCGAAGGGCATGCCGGTGCCCGAAAAATAGTAGGTCTGTACCAGCGGGTGGGTGACGAAACTCGCCTGCGCCCCGCCGGTGCAGTCCCCGAAGCCGAAACAGACGACGGGGAGTTCGGAGTCCCGCACGAAACGGGTGATGCGGTCGTTGAGCACCGCCATCGGGAAGAGGGCGGCCGCCCCCTCCTTGGTCTGCATGCCGCCCGAGGAGATGAAGGCGACCACCGGGAGGCGCCGGCGCCAGCACTCGACCAGCAGGCGGCAGAATTTCTCCGCGGCGGCCATGTCGAAGGCCCCCGCCTGGAATGGGAGGTTGGAGATCACCGCCCCCACCCGCCGGCCGCAGCGGAGCGTCCCGATCCCGGTGACGGCGCCGCAGGGGGTGACCCCCTGCGCCAGCGCCTCCTCGATGGAGGCGCGCAGCCCGGGGAAATGGACGGGGTCGGCGCTCATGCGTTCGGGATCGGTCTCCCGGAAATCGACGAAGAAGCGCTCGATCAGCTTCCGGGGCGTTACGGGGTCCCGCCGTTTGCGTCGCTCGAGCTCTTCCTGGATCAGCAGGTCCCGGTAGGCCTGGGCGAGCCGGTTCCAGAAATCGCGGACGCCGATGTTGCGCGGCGTCAGGCGCCCGTCGTAGGGGCGGCCGGTCCGCTGCGACTCGAAGTAATTCGGGAGCAGGTGCTCGAAATAGAAGGTCGCCACGGCGAAGAGGGGTTCGCTGATGCGCGGGTGGACCAGCTTCTTCCACTCCTCCACCTGCTTCAGCATCGGGCTGCGGCGGCCGCTCCGGGCGAAACGGTCGATCCAGGCCAT
>CAZWXG010000028.1:0-1689 GCA_964637825.1 uncultured Acidobacteriota bacterium | reverse complement strand
TGCGCGGCGACGGCGCCGTACGCGGCGAGCTCGTCCGCCGCCTGCGCCAGGGAGCGTTCAAACAGCCGCCCCACCGATTCCCGCTCGATGACGTTGCGCTCCCCGGCTTCGTGCGCGATCTCGCGCATGCCGTCGAGCAGCCGGTTGTAGATCAGGTCGAAGAGCAGGAAATTGCCGCATTCTTCGCGAAACAGCGGCAGGATTTCGTGGTGGCGCAGGATGTCGAGCACCGTGGGGTCGGCCAACCGCGAGGCGTCGTGCGGTTCGGCCTGGGCCAGGTGGGCGGCCAGGGAGAGAAAGTTGTTTCCGGCCGCCCCCTTCCACTGGTTGAGGAGATGGAACCCGAAGGTGAGCAGCAGGTCGCGCGTGGCCCGTCGGAAGTTGGTTTCGGGGTCGCCGAACAGCACGCGCTGCAGGCGCCCGTAGCCGCCGGAGAGGTCGGAGCGCCGGCGCAGGTAGCGGCGCCAGGCGTGCCGGAGCGCGTCGTCGTACCCGATCTCCAGCGGGTTGTCGAGCCAGGCGCGGAAGATGCGCTCGTACTCCTCGGCGGTGCGGCGGCGGAGGTCTCCGCGGGGGGTGTCGGCCGCGCTCAGGCGCCCGTACCGGGACACCGTCGTCGATCGCAGCCGGCGGCGCAGGCCCAGGGAGCGCAGGTGCCGGAAGGCGCAGCCGAAGACGCCGGCGTGCTCGCCGGGGTGCCGCGGGCGCCACAGCGGCGCGTCCCCGAGCTTGCGCAGCGGTTCGGAGGGGGACAGGTACTGCCCCACGTCGCGCCGGTACTGGTCGAAAATCCCGGGGGTGGAGATCACGAGCTCCCGAGCCGCGCGCTCCACCGCCTCGATGCCGTGGGTGACGGCGGCGGCGAGGTTCGCCACGGTGTCCGTCTCCCCCGGGGCGAAGTCGACGACGGCGTCGACGATCCCCTGCACGCACAGTTCGTAGCTGCTGACGCCGACGTGGCGCGCGCACTCCTGCCACGAGAGGTCGTATTTGCGCGCGATGCTGGCCAGGCCGCGCGGCTGGATGGTGTTGAACACCCCGTCGCGGGCGGAGAGGAGGAGGTTGACGGTCGCGAGCGGGATGGCGCCGCCGCTGTAGCCGTTCCCCAGGATCACCCCGACGGTGGGGACCTCCAGCTGGGCGAATTCGGCGATCAGGAGCGAGATCGAGTGGGCCTGGTTGCGGCGGTTGGCCCCCTGGCCGGCGTCGGCGCCGGGGGTGTCCATGAAGGTGACCACCGGCAGCCCGCGCGCGGCGAAGCCGCGGACGATCTCGACCGCCTTCCGGTGGTGTTCCGGCATCCACACGCCGCCCCGGTGCGCGCGCTCCTGGGCCAGCATGCCTGCCTCGCGCAGCTCGCCGCCGGGGAACGCGATCTCCACCCGCGCGGCGTAGAGCGGTCCCATGTCGGTCTCCTCGAGGATGCGCCCGGCCAGGCGGCGGATGACCGCCTGCGCCCCGGTGCGGCGCGGGTCCTCCGAGGGGAGCACGGCGGCGCGGACATAGGCGTCCACGTCCAGCCGCCGCAGTCCGCGCGCCCGTTCGGCCACCTCCCCGGGCGGGAAGGCGCCGGGCAGCCGGCGGCCCCGGGCCAGCGGCGCCACCCGGGCAAACTCGCCGGCGGCCTGTTCGACCATGGGAAAGAGCGGATCGGACGCGGGATACATGCCAGTCAATGCGGACCTCCAG